>NZ_JAGPXW010000034.1:0-78534 GCF_018070365.1 Micromonospora sp. D93
CCGACTGCCCACCGGGGCAGTCGGCGGACCGGCTCTCAGCGGATGTCGGTGGTGGTCCAGCGTGGGGAGGCGTTGGTGACCGGGACGGTGTCACCGACCAACGTGGTCACCGCCTCGGTGTCCCGCCGCGCACTGGTGCCGACCCAGATCTCGACGTCGCCGGGCTCCACGACGCGGGTGAACGTGCGGTCGGAGAAGGCCAGACGGGTGGTGGGCACCGTCAGCTCGACAGTGACGGACCGGCCCGGTTCCAGGTGGACCCGCCGGTAGCCGAGCAGCTGAGCCACCGGCCGGGTCACCGAGGCGACCAGGTCGCGACCGTAGAGCTGGACCACGTCGTCGCCGGCGACCGTGCCGGTGTTCGTCACCCGCACGGTCACCCCTACCGTCCCGTCGGTGGGCACCGTGCTGGGCACTGTGAGATCGCCGTACGCGAACGTCGTGTAGGACAGGCCGTGACCGAACGGCGCCACGGGCGTCGCCAGCAGGTTGGTCCCCGCGTTCCCCGCGCCGAGGGTGGGGTGCAGGTAGGAGTACGGCTGCGCGCCGGCCGACCCGGGGAGGGTGACCGGCAGCCGGCCCGACGGGTTGACCCGCCCGGAGAGCACGCCCGCGATCGCCCCGGCGCCCTCCTCACCCGGGAAGAACGCCTGCACCACCGCCGCGCAGCGTGAGACCGCCCAGCCGACCGCGTACGGCCGGCCGGTGAGCAACACGAGGACGACAGGTGTGCCGGTCGCCAGCACCGACTCGACCAGTTCGCGCTGGACGCCGGGCAGTTCCAGGTCGTCCCGGTCGCAGCCTTCGCCGACGGTGCCGCGCCCGAAGAGGCCGGCGTGGTCGCCGACGACCAGGACCGCGACGTCCGCGTCGGAGGCCGTGGCGACGGCCTCGTCGAAGCCGGACCGGTCGTCGGTGTCCACGTCGCAGCCGCGTGCCCAGGTGACGAGATCGCCGCCGAACTCGGCCCGCGCGGCGTCGAGCACTGTGGACACCTCGATGCCGGTCTCCACGCCGGGGTGCTGGACGAGGACGTGGTTCAGGAACGAGTAGCACCCGAAGAGCGCACTCTGCCGGTCGGCGTTCGGGCCGATGAGGGCCACCCGTCGTCCCGCCGGCAGCGGCAGCACGTCCCGGTTGGCGACCAGCACGACCGATTCCTCGGCGAGCCGGCGGGCGATCGACCGGTGCTCGGGTGAGTCGAGGTCGATCGCCTCAGGCGGCTCGTCGCTGAAGGTCGCGTCGAGCAGACCCAGGTCCAGCTTCTGGCGCAGTACCCGCAGCACCGCGCGGTCGACGAGCGCCTCGTCGAGCGTGCCCGCCCGCACCGACTCCCGCAGGGTCAGATAGGCGTCGCCGGTCGGCAGTTCGACGTCGAGACCGGCGGCCAGCGCCTGCCCGGCCGCGTCCGCGTGGTCACTCGCCACGTGGTGCAGCAGGTTCAGGAACGCGACCCCGTAGTAGTCGGCCACCACGGTGCCGTCGAAGCCCCACGTGTCGCGCAGGATGCCGGTCAGCATGGTCGGGTCGGCGGCGACGGGCATCCCGTCGATCTCGGCGTACGAGTGCATGACACTGCGGGCGTCACCGTCGATGACCGCCATCTCGAACGGGGGGAGCAGTACGTCGGCCAGTTCCCGGCGGCCGATGTGCACCGGGCCGAAGTTGCGCCCGGCGCGCGAGGCGGAGTAACCGGCGAAGTGCTTGAGGGTGGCGTGCACCCCCTGCGACTGGAGGCCGCGCACGTACGACGTGCCGATGGTGCCGACCAGGTACGGGTCTTCGGCGATGCACTCGTCCACCCGGCCCCAACGGGGGTCGCGGATCACGTCGAGCACCGGAGAGAGCCCCTGGTGGATGCCCAGGGCCCGCATCGAGGCGCCGATCGCCGCGGCCATCTCGGTGACCAGTTCGGGGTCGAACGCGGCGCCCCAGGCCAGCGGGGTGGGAAACGTGGCCGCCTTCCACGCGGACAGCCCGGTGAGGCACTCCTCGTGGACGATCGCCGGGATGCCGAGCCGGGTTCCGGTGACCAGGTCGCGCTGGAACTTCCACAACCAGGCCGCGTGTTCCGCCGCGTCCACGGGGCGGGTGCCGTAGGTGCGGGTGAGGTGACCGAGCCCGTGCCGGGAGAACTCTTCGAGCTTGGCGTTCCCGCCGAACTCCCCCTGCATCGGTGCCACCGCCTCGCCGTCCTCCTTCTCCCAGAAGCCGACGAGCTGGGCGATCTTCTCCTCGATCGTCATTCGGCCGAGGAGATCGCGCAGGCGGGTCTCACCGTCGTGCCCGTCCGGTCGTCCGTGTTCCGGGCCTACCTGGGCCGGTGCCGGCCCGCCCACCACCGCGTGGACCTCAGTCATGCTGTGCCTTCCTGTGGTTGTGCTCGTACCGCTGCCGCTCAGCCCTTGACCGCGCCCTGCAGGCCGCCGACGATCTGCTTTTCCGCGAGCGTGAAGAAGAGCAGTGCCGGCAGCATCGCCAGCGAGGTGAAGGCGAGTACACCTGCCGTGTCGGTGGTGTACTGGCTGGAGAAGTTCTGCACGCCCAGCGGCAGGGTGTGCAGGCCGACGTCGCTGAGGACGAGCAGCGGCAGCAGGAACGAGTTCCAGCTCGCCACGAACGCCAGGACGCCAACCGTGACGAGCGCGGGCCGCGACAGCGGCATCGCGATGCGCCAGAGGAAACCGAGGCGACTCGCCCCGTCGATGGCGGCGGCGTCCTCCAACTCCCTCGGGATGGCCGACAGGAAGGGACGCAGGATCACGATCGTCAGTGGTAGTGAGAAGGCGACCTGCGGGAGGATCACCGCGTAGTAGGAGTTGATCAGGTTCAGGTCGCGCAGCATGAGGTAGAGCGGCAGGATCGCCGCCCCGGCCGGAAACAGTAGGCCGAGTGTGAAGAAGGTGTAGAGCCCCTCCCGCCCGCGGAACGTGTAGCGGGCGAGCACGAACGCGGCGGCCATCCCGAGGACGACGACGGCGAGCGTGGTGCCGAGGGCGATGACCGCGCTGTTGAATGCCTGTTGCCAGAAGTTGCTCTGGGTCAGCACCCTGGCGTAGTTGTCCCAGACGAACGGGTCGGGCAGGCCGGCCGGGTCGGCGACGATCTGCGGGGTGGTGCGGAAACCGCCGATGACCACGTAGACGACCGGGGCGATCGACACGGCTGCGATCGCGAGGGCGAGCGCGTAGGTGAGCGGGGTGCCCCAGGAGACCTGACGGCGCCCGGTGGACGGGGGGAGAACGGAGTTCACGGCCATCGTCACTTCGCCCTTCCGGTGATGGCGCCCTGGATGTCGCGGCGAAGCAGGAACCGCTGGAACAGCAGCGCCGCCACGAAGGAGATGGCGAACAGGATGACCGCCACCGCGTTGCCGTAACCCCAGAGCCGGGCGAAGAACCCGTTGTCCACCATGTAGGTCGCCATGGTGGCCGATGCGCCGAGGGACCGCACCGCGGGCACCGAGGTCACCCAGATCATGTCGAAGATCTGCAGTGAGCCGATCATGGACAGGAACATCCAGATCCGGATCGTCGGGCCGAGCAGCGGGATCGTGACATGTCGTTGGATCTGCCACCAGCTCGCGCCGTCGATGGCCGCGGCCTCGGTCAGCTCGTCGGGCACATTGGACAGCCCGGCGAGGAGAAGGATGATGGCGAAGCCGACGTACTTCCAGGTGAGGACAGCCAGCAGGGTCCAGATGACCACATCCAGGTCCGCGAGCCAGGCCTGCACGAAGCCGCCCATTCCCAGGGACCGCAGCAGCGCGTCGACGGTGCCGTCACCGGTCAGCAGCAGCTTCCACATGATGCCGACGGTGACCTCGGCGAGCACGTACGGCACGAACACCAGCAGGCGGAACACGGCCCGCCCACGGAAGCGACGGTTGAGCAGCAGGGCGACGCCCAGGGCGATCGGCCCCTGGATCAGCAGCGACCCGAACACGATGATGGCGTTGTTGCGCAACGCGTCGAGGAAGATCGGGTCCTGGAAGGCGAGGGTGTAGTTCCGCAGACCGACGAACTCGGTGGGAGGCCCGACCCCGCGCCACCGGAACAGGCTGTAGTAGACCGCGAAGCCCATCGGCACCAGCACGAACATCACGTAGATGACGACGGCCGGCGTGGTGAGCCCGATGATCTCGTACCACTTGCGGCGGTTGTCGGCTCGGCGGGCGGAGTCGCGCCCGGCCTTGTGGGGGCCCGCCGGCGACGCGGAGGCGCCGCCGGCGGGCATACGGATCTGGTTGGCGGAGGTCACTTGCTTGCGGCCGCCTTCATCGCCGAGACGACCTTCTCAGGCGTCCCGTTGCCGGCGAAGATGGCGACGATCGCGTCGTTCATCGCGTTGCCGACCGTGCTGCCGTAGGCCGTGTCCAGCCAGAGCTGGACGTAGCTCGCCCCGGAGGTTGCCTCCAGGATGGACTTCAGCGCAGGATCCTTCACGCCGGCCTCGGCGCCCTTGGCGACAGGCAGGCCAGTGCCGGTCTCGGCGTAGCCCTTCTGCACCTCGGGGCTCACGAGGTACTTGAGGAACTCGACGCACTCAGCCGGGGCGTTCTTGGCACAGGAGAAGCCGTCGCCACCGCCGAGGGCCGCCTTCGGGTCACCCGGCGAGCCGGCGATCGCCGGCACGGGGAACCAGCCGAGGAACGACGCGAGCTTCGCCTTGTCCGTGGTGACGGTGTCCAGCGTGCCGCGGTTCCAGTCACCCATGAGCTCCATCGCGGCCTTGCCGTTGGCGAGCATGCCGTTGGCGCTGGTCGGGTCGTTCTGGCCCGGCGTGGCGATGAAGTTGGGCTGGAACGGCTTGGTGTCGATGAAGGACTTGAGGTCCTGACCGGCCTTCACGAAGCACGGATCGTCGAAGTTCTTCTCCGCGGAGGCCTTCTTGAGGGCGTCGACCGAGCAGGCGCGCAGCGCCATGTTGTACCACCAGTGCGCGGCCGGCCACTTGTCACCGGCGCCCACGGCGATGGGAATGACATTCGTCGCCTTGAGCTTGGTGACCGCGGCGTTGAGCTCCTCGAAGGTGGTCGGCGGAGCCGCGATGCCCGCCGCGGCGAACATGTCCTTGTTGTACCAGATGCCTTCGATGCCCATCCGGTACGGCAGGCCGTACTGCTTGCCCTTGACCTGCCAGATCTCCGCGGCGCTGCCGATGTTGCCGACCTCGGTCTTGGTCTGGTCGGTGATTTCCTTGAGGTAGTCGGCCTCCACCTGCTCGGTCATCTCGCCGCCGCCCCAGGCCTGGAAGATGTCCGGTGGGTCGTTGCTGAGCAGCGCGGCGGGGAGCCGGGTGCGCTGGAGCTGGTTGGTCTCGATCGCCTCAATCTCGATCTTGACGGTGGAGTGGAGTGCGGAGAAGTCCTTGGCGACCTTCTCCCAGTAGGTCTTGCCGGGCCCGTCCTGTGAGGCGTTGTGCCACCAGGTCAGGGTCACCGGGTCCTTGTACAGCTCGCTCTGAGGGGCCGCCTCTTCGCCGCCGCCGCTACACCCGGCGACCACGAGAACACCTGTCATTAACAGTGCCAGGACGGCACTTCTACGCTGCTTCGTTGCCATCGATGTCTCCTCGACTAGTCAGTCGCGGTACTCGGCCTGCGGCGAAGTTTTACAGTCATGTAACTTGATGTCAATCGGTATCGATAACGTTTTCGAGTCGGTGACGACGCACCCCCGGCGGCGGCCCTATCATCATCGACGTGGTGTTTCAGCAGCGCGTCAAGATGTCGGATGTGGCACGTACCGCCGGCGTCTCGGTTGCGACCGTATCGAAGGTCGTCAATGGGCGCTACGGCGTGGCCCAGGCAACCGTGGAGCGTGTCCAGCGAGTCATCCACGAGCTCGGCTACGAGGCGAGCCTGGGGGCGCAGAGCCTGCGCAGCCACCGCACCAACGTGCTGGGCATCCTGGTCGCCGAGTTCGAGCCGTTCTCGACCGAGCTGCTCAAGGGGGCGTCCCAGGAGGTCGCGGGCAGCGGATACCAGCTGCTGGCCTACTCCAGCGGGGACGGCGAGGGCGCCGCCGTGGGGTGGGAGCGGCGTTCGCTCGCCCGCCTCTCCGGCACTCTCATCGACGGTGCCGTGATCGTGACGCCGACCGTGGTCGAGACCGAACACAGCTTCCACGTCGTGGCCGTCGACCCCCACACCGGGCCGTCCGACCTGCCCACCGTCGATTCGGACAACTTCGCCGGCGCCGTGCTGGCCACCAACTACCTACTGTCGCTCGGCCACCGGCGGATCGGGCACATCAGCGGACGCACCGACCTGAAGTCGGCGCAGCTGCGCGAGGCCGGCTTCCGCAGTGCGATGGCCGACGCCGGCGTGCCGGTGGACGAGCGGCTCGTCCGCGTCGGCGGGTTCCGGATCGAGAGCGCCGCCGGCACGGCCGCGGAGCTTCTCGCCCTCGCCGACCGGCCGAGTGCGATCTTCGCGGGTAACGACCTCTCGGCGATCTCCACGATGACCGTGGCCCGCGACATGGGCCTCTCGGTGCCCGAGGACCTGTCGGTGATCGGCTTCGACAACGTACCGGAGTCGGCGCTGGTCAACCCCCCGCTGACGACCATCATGCAACCGCTGCAGCGGATGGGCGCCGAGGCGCTACGCCTGCTCGTCGACCTGATCGCCGGCGTCGAACGCGACACCCACATCCGGCTCCCCACCGAACTGGTCATCCGCTCCTCCTGCCGCCCACTCGACTGACGTCCGGGGGCGGGGTACGCGGGGCACGCGACAGGGTGGCGGAACGTGAATCTCACCTAAGTCGAGACTTATCCCCCTAGGTTCGATGCGCAGGACGCAGCCGAACCGGGGAGAGACGTGGACAGCTATCCGGCGATCGAGGATCACGGACTCATCGGCGACCTGCAGACCGCCGCGCTGGTGACGTGTGACGGGACTGTCGACTGGTTCTGCGCGCCGCGGTTCGACTCGCCGAGCATCTTCGCCGCGCTGCTGGACAAGGAGAAGGGCGGCTACTTCCAGATCGCGCCGCACGACGTGCGGTACGTGACCAAGCAGCTCTACCTCCCCGGCACACCCATTCTGATCACCCGGTTCATCAGCGCCGACGGTGTGGCCGAGGTGATGGACTTCATGCCGGTCACCGGCGAGAAGGTCACCGACGCCCACCGCCTGGTCCGCATCGTCACCATGGTCCGAGGCAGCATGCGCTTCCGGGTGGAGTGCCGGCCACGGTTCGACTACGCCCGCGAAGAGCATCAGCTGGAGCGCCACCCCAACGGCTACGTCTTCCGCAGCCGGTCGGCGACGCTGACGTTCAACCCTGTCGATCCGGTGCGGCGGTTGATCTCCGAACAGGGTGACATCCACCTCGAGGGCGGCGACCTGGTCGCGTACGGCACGCTGAACGAGGGCGACACCGGCGGGGTGGTCCTGGAGACGGCCGGTAGCGAACCGCGCATCATCCCGCCGGAAGAGATCCAGGCCATGTTCGAGTGGACCCGGGACTACTGGCGGCGCTGGCTCGAACGCTCCCGCTACACCGGCCGTTGGCGGGAAATGGTCGAACGCTCCGCCATCACGCTGAAACTCATGACGTACGCGCCCACCGGCGCGATGATCGCCGCGCCCACCGCCGCGCTACCCGAACTGGTCGGCGGAACCCGCAACTGGGACTACCGCTACACCTGGGTACGCGACACGTCGTTCTCGGTGCACGCGCTGCTCGGCCTCGGCTTCACCGAGGAGGTCAGCCGGTACATGAACTGGTTGGACGAGCGGATCCGCGAGGCCGGCGACCACCAGGACCCACTGAAGATCATGTACCGGGTGGACGGCTCCTCCGACCTGCACGAGGAGGTGCTGGACCATCTGGAGGGCTACCGCGGCTCACGGCCGGTGCGGATCGGCAACGGCGCCGCCGACCAACTCCAGCTCGACATCCACGGTGAGGCGCTATACGCCATGCACCTCGCCGACGAGCAGGGCATCCGCGTCTCGCACCAGGTGTGGAAGAGCACCGTCCGGCTCGTCGACTGGCTCTGCCACAACTGGGACCAGCCCGACGCGGGCATCTGGGAGAGCCGCCACCACCCCCGCAACTACACCTTCGGCCGGGTGATGTCCTGGGTCGCGCTGGACCGGGCCATCCGGCTGGCCACCCGTACCGGCCGCCCCGGGGACATGACCTGCTGGACCGAACAACGCAACCGCATCTACGACCAGGTCATGGCCCGCGGATACGACCGGGCCCGCGGCACCTTCGTGCAGGCGTACGACGAGACCGTGCTGGACGCGGCGCTGCTCGCCATGCCGGCCGTCGGTTTCGTCACGCCGAGCGACCCGCTGTGGCAGTCGACCCTGCAGGCGATCGAGCGCGAACTGGTCTCGGACAGCCTGGTCCACCGCTACGACCCGGTCCACTCCCCCGACGGTCTCCCCGGCCACGAGGGCACCTTCAACATGTGCACCTTCTGGTACGTCGAGGCGCTGGCCCGTGCCGGCCGCCTCGACGACGCCCGACTCACGTTCGAGAAGATGTTCACCTTCAGCAACCACCTCGGCCTCTATGCCGAGGAGATCGCCGCGACCGGAGAGCAGATCGGCAACTATCCCCAGGCGTTCAGCCACCTCTCCCTGATCAATTCCGCGCTGACGCTCAACGACCTGCTCGACACCGAGGCCGACGCCCGCCGACGCCGGTAGCGCGGGCACGCTCGGCTCGGCTGCCGTGGGGTGCGCCGCCGACGGCGGGAAGGGCTTGACGCGTCCACGTGCAGCGCGCATCGTCAATACGTATCGACCATCTTGAATGTATTGACGCGGGGAGAACCGATGAAGGGCTTCGTCACGACCGCCTCGACTGCCGCCCTCCTGCTCCTGGCCACGGGCGGTGTATCCCACGGCCAGCCAGCAGCCGACGCGCCCTGCGCCGGACAGATCCACGCGAATCCGGGGTTCGAGCACGGCACCACCGGCTGGACCGCCGGCCCCCGCATCGTCGTGTTCGGCGACGCGACCCGGCCCGCACACACCGGCCGCGCGTACGCCGCCTTCGCCGGGCTGGACGTGACGCGTGGCGACCTGCTGCGCACCACCGTCACCGTGCCAGCCAACTGCGACCTGACGGTCCGCTTCTGGGTGCGGACCACCACCACGGAGACCAGCCGCGACGACTACCTGAACGTCGGAATGGCGGTCACCGGGATACCCCCGAAGACGAGGTTCTCGCTGGCCTTCGACGGCGGGGCGCAGTGGCGGCAATACACCATGTCGACCGGGACGGCGACGACCGAGCGCACCGCGACGGTCAGCTTCGTCGCCAGCGAGACGGCCGGCAACGGCGCCACGGCCTTCGACGTCGACGACGCGACCTTCACGCTGAGCTGACCTGAGCGGGGCCGGGCTTCGCAGCCGCGGTGCGCCCCTCGTCCAGTTGTCGGAAAGCACCCGCAGATCAGATAAGGACTGGACTGTCAATAAGCGATTCGAGATCGGTGAGGTCACAAGCAACCCCGAGACTGCAAGGCATTGAGACGCCAATCTCTGCCGGCGGATTTCCTGGTCGCTGAGGGCCATCAACCCTATGCTTGCCGCCTAATGCGGCTACGGCTCATCCGGGCCGAGGGTTACCCGATACGAGGATTCGCGAATGCGCCGGAAATCTGATTTGAGCAACAGCACCACCGGCGTCAACGACGTAACACCGGACGGCCAACTGCCGACCCCTACCACCGAGGGCGTCGCGCTCCGATCCGCCGTCGCCGAGGAGCAGGCGTTTCTGGACCTGGCCACGGCACGGCGCGACAGGCTGACCGACCGCCTACAGGCCGAGCTTTCGTCAGAGGCCCTGGACGCGTTGGAGCAGGCCCGGCAGCGCATGCTCCGCCAGCAGCACGACGAGTTGGCGCGAGCAGGGGAAGGGCTGGTCTTCGGCCGCCTCGACGGCCTTGATGGCACCGTGCGACACGTAGGCCGCGTCGGTCTCCGCGACGACGCCGAGGGCAGCGAGCCACTGCTCGTGGACTGGCGCGCTCCGGCAGCTCGACCGTTCTACACCGCGACGGCTGTCGACCCACAGGGTCAGGCACGACGCCGGCACATACGCACGACGGGATCGACAGTCGTCGGCGTGGATGACGAGCCGCTGGACGGGACCACAACTGCGGAACTCGTCGGCGAAGGCGCCCTACTGGCCGCCCTCGACCAGCGGCGCACGGGTCACATGTCGACGGCGATCTCCACCCTGCAACGCGAACAGGACGACATCATCCGTGCTGAGGCGACCGGCCCGCTGATCGTTCAGGGCGGTCCCGGCACGGGCAAGACCGTGGTTGCCCTGCACCGCGTCGCGTACCTGCTGTTCACCCACCGAAAGATGGCCGAGCAGGCGGTCCTGGTGCTCGGCCCCTCGCCGCGGTTCCTCCAGTACATCGCCCAGGTGCTGCCCGCGCTCGGTGAGACCGCCGTCGTCTCGGCGACCTGCGACACCCTGCTGACCGACGTCCACGTGGGTCGCGACGAGAGCCGACTTCTCGCCGAGATCAAGGGCCGCGCCCTCTGGCAGCCCGCGCTCGAAAGCTACGTCGCGTCGCTGCTCCCCCGGGCCCGCGAGCTGAAGCTGCGCTGGGAGGGCGAGTTCTACCTCATCCCAGCGGCAACAGTGGCGCAGGCGCTCGCCTCGGCGGTACAGGGACGCCCGTACCACCGCGCCCGCGCGGCCTTCGCCGAGCAGTTGCACCACCTCCTTGCCGATGTCGTCGCCGAGCAGCGTGAGGCGCTGATCAACGAGATGGAGGAGGGCTTCGAGGACATCCTCGCCCGCGTCGACAGGAGCATGGGGCATGACCACCACTCCACCCGCACGCCCACCGGCAGTGACATCGACGGACTGCTCTCCGACGAGGAGACCGAGCAGCTCCGTCGTCGTATCGCCGAGAACGCCACCATCGCCCGGTTCATCGAGTCATGGTGGCCAACCCTCGACCCCGCAACCCTGCTGGGTTATCTCCTGACCGACCGCACCCTGCTGGCCCGGTTCGCCCCGCAGCTGTCCCCCGAGGAGATCACCGCCGTCGCGGCCGAGCCCGCCCCCTGGGCGGCGAGCGACATTCCTCTGCTCGACGCACTCGCCGACCTGCTCGGCGAGGTCGACGCCCCGCAACCACCTGGCGAGTTCGTCGCCGACCGCGCTCGCCGGCAGCGCGCCTGGGTGTACGGCCACGTCGTAATCGACGAAGCGCAAGAGCTCTCCGAAATGCAGTGGCACATGGTGCTGCGGCGTTGCCCCAGTCGCTCCATCACCGCGGTCGGCGACATCGACCAGGCCGAGGCAGCGCACCGGCACGCCAGCTGGGCAGAAGCCGTACGGGCCGTTCTCGGAGACCGCTGGACCGCTGCGGAACTCACCATCTGCTACCGGACCCCGCGCGAGGTCATGGACCTCACCCGACCGGTCTTGAAGGCGGCTGGCAGCCAGAACGCGCCGCCCCGAGCGGTACGCTCCTCCGGCGTCGCCCCCTGGGAACTCACGATCACGCCCGCCGAGCTTGCCAGTGCCGCCGTCGACGCGGTGCGG
Organism: Micromonospora sp. D93; assembly: GCF_018070365.1. Classification (NCBI taxonomy): domain Bacteria; kingdom Bacillati; phylum Actinomycetota; class Actinomycetes; order Micromonosporales; family Micromonosporaceae; genus Micromonospora; species Micromonospora sp. D93. Next base: position 11,547 of record NZ_JAGPXW010000034.1, read on the forward strand.
CAGTTGCAACAACGGTGGCACGGTGGCACGGTCGGCGTCATCGCCCCCGCGGACCGCATCGCCGAACTCCTCGCCGTACTGAATGATGTGCCGGTGCTGACCGCGACCCAGTCCAAGGGATTGGAATGGGACGCGACGCTCCTCATCGACCCGCAGGGCATCGCCGGCGAACCACGCGGCTGGAACGGCCTCTACGTCGCGCTCACCCGATGCACCCAGGAACTCGGACAGCTGATCCTCACGCACTGAGTTCCGGCTGCGGGACGGTCTTGACAGCGCCATGGCACCGCCAAATAATTCAGCCATTGAACAAATCTCGCCCGTTGCCCGGCTCCGTCGACGGACGGCCCGTACCAAGCACGGAGGTAAGGTGCCGCTCGTCGCCGGGGTCGACTCGTCGACCCAGTCGTGCAAAGTCGTCATCCGCGACGCCGAGACCGGGAAGCTGGTGCGCGAGGGCCGGGCACTGCACCCGCCCGGCACCGCGGTGCCACCGGCCGCGTGGGAGGCCGCGCTGTCCGACGCGGTCGCACAGGCTGGCGGTCTGGACGACGTGGCGGCCGCCTCGGTCGCCGGGCAGCAGCAAGGCATGGTGTGCCTGGACGACGAAGGCGCCGTGGTTCGGGACGCCTTGCTGTGGAACGACACCCGCTCGGCCGGCGCCGCCGCCGACCTGATCTCGGACCTCGGCGGCGGCGAGGCCGGGCAGCGAGCCTGGGCTGAGGCGGTCGGCCTGGTACCGGTAGCCAGCTTCACCGTCAGCAAGCTGCGCTGGCTGGCCTCGGTCGAGCCTGAGAACGCCGCCCGTACGGCTGCGGTGTGTCTGCCGCACGACTGGCTGACCTGGCGTCTGGCCGGCGCGCCGGGGCTGGATGCTCTGCGCACCGACCGCAGCGACGCCAGCGGGACCGGGTACTGGTCGGCCGCGACCGGTGCGTACCGGTCGGACCTGATCCAGTTGGCGTTCGGTCGGGATGGTCTGCTGCTGCCGCAGGTGCTCGGGCCGACCGGCCGGGCCGGGCAGCTGCGCACCGGCGCGCCGCTGGGTCCCGGCGCCGGCGACTGCGCGGCTGCGGCGCTGGGTGTCGGCGCCGAGTCGGGCGACGTCATCCTGTCGATCGGCACCTCCGGCATCGTGTCCACCGTTTCTGATGTGCCGGCCGTCGACCCGAGCGGGATCGTGGCCGGGTTCGCCGATACGACCGGCCGTTTCCTGCCGGTGGTGTGCACGCTCAACGCCGCCCGGGTGCTGGACGCGGCCGCGACCATGCTGCGGGTGGACCACGCGGAGCTGTCCGCGCTGGCGCTGTCCGCCCCACCGGGTGCCGACGGGCTGACCCTGGTGCCCTACCTGGAGGGCGAGCGCACACCGAATCGCCCGCACGCCACCGGGGCCGTGCACGGCCTGACCCTGCGGACCTCGACCCCCGCACACCTGGCCCGTGCGGCGGTGGAGGGCATTCTGTGCTCACTCGCCGACGGGCTGGACGCGATGATCGCGCAGGGCGCGACTGTCAACCGGATCTTCCTGGTCGGCGGCGGCGCCCGCTCGGAGGCGGTGCGCCAGATCGCGCCCACGGTCTTCGGCTGCCCCGTGCTCGTCCCACCACCGCTCGGGGAGTACGTCGCGGACGGCGCTGCCCGCCAGGCGGCCTGGGTGGTGTCGGGCGGGCAGCAGCCGCCGGCGTGGACGATCGGGCAGGTCGAGGTGTACGACGCAGACGCCGTGCCGGCAGTCCGCGAACGGTACGCCGTCGCCCGCGCCAACGTCCTCGACCACGCTGGCTGACAACACGTCCGCCGCCACTGTGGACAGGCATGGATGGTTGATCGGATCCTCGCTACCACTGGGCGACTGGACGTGCCGACAGGCTGAGCTTGTTGGTGAGCGCTGAGCGGGTCGCGCGCATCGATGCCAGGAGTTGCAGCCGGTCCGCGTCGGCGCTGCCCGGCTCGGCGGTGAAGACGAGCATGAAGGGTCCGGGGCTTCCCGGTAGGGGGTAGGTGTCCCAGTCCAGGGCGATGTCGCCTACTTCGGGAATCCGGAAGGTCTTGGTACCGCTGACCGACTCACATACGTCGTGCTGGGCCCACAGCCGCCGAAACTGGGCGCTGCGGATGCTCAGCTCACCAACGATCGCGGCGGCGCGTGGGTGGGTGGGGTCGGTGGCGACGGCGGCGCGCATCATGCCGATGTAGTCCAGGGCCTGCCGCTCCCAGTCCGGGCAGCTACGCTCGCCGGTCAGCGTGTCGTCGAACAGCAGTAGGAGCATGTTGAGCCGGTCGGCAGGGTAGGCGTCCGGGTCGCCGAGCAGCGCCTGCGCCATCGGGTTCCAGTCGAGCAGGTCGAGATGCCGGCCGAGTATGACCGCAGGAGTGTCCATCACCCGCAGCAGGCGCCGTGTCCCATCCGGCACCCGCTCCGGATCGCGGTTCACCCGGGCGGGCATCGACCGGCGGGCGGCGTGGGCCAGGGTGAACAGGTGCCGGCGTTCCTTGTGGTCGAGGCCGAGCGCGCCGGCAAGCGCGTCCAGGACGTCGTCGGACGGGCGTACCTCCCGGCCCTGTTCGATCCGCTGGTAGTAGTCAGTGCTCAGCCCGGCCAGCAGGGCCAGCTCCTCACGCCGTAGCCCGGTGACCTTGCGCCGGCCGCCCGGCTCCAAACCGACGTCGTGCGGACGCAGCCGACTACGCCGAGCGCGTAGGAAGTCGCCGAGCTCACGAGCGTACGGATGAAGGCTGTTCATGCCGCAAGTGTGCAGCGGCCCGGACCGCCGAAGGTAGGTCCCTCAACCCTAGGCAACCGAGAACGACTGAACCCGTCGGGATCGCTCCTAACGTCGATGGGGCCAGCGCACCGACACCTCCAGGAGCAGCAGATGACCGGATGGACCACCGACCACATCCCCGACCAGCACGGTCGGGTTGCCGTCGTGACCGGCGCGAACTCGGGCCTCGGCCTGGTCACCGCCACCGAACTGGCCAGCCACGGCGCCCACGTCGTGCTCGCCGTTCGCCACACTCCCGCCGGCGAGGAGGCCGCCCGCCGCATCGGTGGCGACGTCGAGGTACGCGAGCTGGACCTGGCCTCGCTCGCCTCCGTGCGGACCTTCGCGGCGAAGCTGGCTGGCGACCACCCGGCGATCGACCTGCTGGTCAACAACGCCGGCGTGGTGCTGCTTGGCCCACGTCGCACCTCCGCCGACGGATTCGAGCTGCACCTCGCCACCAACATGCTGGGCCACTTCGTACTGACCGGCCTGCTGCTCGGCAACCTGGCCGCGGCGCGGGAAGCCCGCGTGGTCAGTCTCAGCTCGATCACCCACAAGAACGCGCACCTGGACTTCAATGACCTGATGTTCGAACACGACTATCGGGCAGCCACCGCCTACGGCCGGTCCAAGCTCGCCACCACGATCTTCGGCATCGAACTGGACCGCCGCCTGCGCGCCGCCGGAACGCCGATCGTCAGCGCCCTGGCCCACCCCGGTCTCACCCGCACCAACCTGACGCCGCGTGCCTGGGAACACCGTGGCCGATTCGGGCGACTGATCGCGTCGGCCGGCCTGCTGGCAACCCAGCCGGTGGCGCACGGTGCGCTGCCGCAATTGCACGCTGCGACCGAGCCCGGTGTGCGGGGTGGCCAGTTCTTCGGGCCGTCCGGACTCTGGGAGACGCGAGGCAGAGTCACCGAGGCCCGGCTCAGCCAGGAAGCCGCCGACCCGGCCGTCGGCACGCGACTGTGGGCGGCAGCCGCGGACCTGACCGGCGTCAACTACCTCTGACCTACGACGGTCACCGGCTGGCCGGCAGCAATCCCCGCATCGTCGCGATCAGCCGCCGCACCTGCCTTCGCGCGGCTGCCAGCCACGATCGCGCGTCCGACTCCCCCAGACCGAACGTTCTATCCGCTAAGATGGCCGCATGACGCGCGGCAAACCCGACACTCGGCCCTCTGAGGCGCGCCTCCGGCTGCTCAACACGGCAATCAGGCTCTTCTACTCGGAGGGCATCCACTCCGTCGGCATCGACCGGATCATCGCCGAGGCGAAGGTGACCCGGGCGACCTTCTACCGGCACTTCCCCAGCAAGGACGACCTCATCCTCGCCTACCTGCGTGAAGTCCATAAGATGGAGCGCAGCACGGTCGACGCGGCAATCGCCACCGACGACTCATCCCCGACCGACCCACTCCTTGCCATTGCCGGGTCCATCGCGCAGAACATCCAGTCCCCCGGGTTCCGTGGATGCGCCTTCCTGAACGCCGCTGCGGAATATCCGGGCACGGAACATCCCGTACGCCAGGAGATCATCGCCCACCGGCAGTGGTTCCTGGACACGCTCAGCACGCTGATGGGGCGGGTTCACCAGGAGACGGCGGATCCCGCCGCGCGCCATTTCGTCATGCTCCGCGACGGCGCCATGGCCGCCGGATGCCTCTTCGACCCCGCACTGGTGTCGGAGACTTTCCTCCGCGGCGTCGAAGGTCTTCTTCTGATCAATGCCGAGCGCCAGTCGACCGAATCCGCCGGCTAGAACCACGACGGCCCTCGCCACGTCGCCTCACGCCTCGGCTTCGCGCACGTCGGAATCCCCTCGACCGATCGGCGGGGCGGGAACCTCCACCGGTCGTCCCCGGCTCCGCAGCGCGTCGATCAGCGCGACAAGGGCCAGCACTCCGGCGAAGGCGGTCGCTGGTGTCAGGCGGGTGGCATTGAGGGCCGGCGGCTGAAGAACCCGTCGACCAGGTGGTCGGTGAAATCCGCGTCGACAGGCTCTCCGGTCACCAGGACCCGGTAGAAAATTGGTCCAACCATCTGATCGAGCTCGGCCGCGACATCGAGGTCGGCGGAGATTTGGCCCCGTTGCACCGCCCGATCCAGCGGTAGGCGGTCGCGTTGGCGCTGCTCGTCGAGAAACCGGGCGCGGAACGCTGCCGCGAAGGTCTGGTCGTGCTGGGCGTGGCCGATCAGTGCCTTGAAGACGGCGCCGGGATCGGATTGGCTGAGAATGTCAGCCAACTGCCGAAGGTGCGCGCGTAGGTCGCGGTCCAGGTCACCAGTGTCGGCCGGGGTCAGGTGCTCGGCCGCGTCTTGCAGGAAGGCGTCCATGAGGACGTCCGTCTTCGACGACCACCAGCGGTAGACGGTCTGCTTGGCGACACCGGCGCTGGACGCGATTTCTTCCATGGTGACGCCCGCAAAGCCCTTCGCGGCGACCAGGTCGTCGGCAGCCTCCAGCACCGCCTGCCGGGCACGTTCGCTGCGCCCGTGCCGGTTGCCATGGTGGCGGGTTACTGCCGGCCTGGCTTGTTCGTGCCCCATCATCGCCCTCCTCCTGTCGCAAACGATAGACCAACGGTCTAGACGTGACGCAACGTTGCGTCTAGCCTAGGCGCCATGACGTTCACTAACACGCTGCACGACGCCCGCGTAGCCGCCGCCCTGTCCGCGATGTTCCGCCAAGCCGAATACGACGACGCCATGACCAGGCGTTACCAGGCGCAGCGCGCCCCCGGGGCGGCGCCGATGACGCACCAGGAACACGCCGACGCCGCCGCGCAGGTCTACATGCCGATCTCCGCCCGCGGCGGGCAACTGATCTACAACCTCGTCCGGGCCGTCCGTCCGGCCACCGTCGTCGAGTTCGGCACCTCCTTCGGGATCTCCACCCTGTATCTGGCCGCCGCCGTCCGCGACAACGGCGCCGGCCGGGTGATCAGCACCGAGTTGAATGCGACGAAGGTCGCCGCCGCGCAGCGCACCTTCACCGAGGTCGGCCTGGATGAGCTGATCACCGTGCTCGAAGGCGACGCCCTGCAGACCCTCACCACCATTGAGGGCCCGGTGGATTTCGTTCTGCTCGACGGCTGGAAGGACCTCTGCCTGCCGGTGTTGCGACTGCTCGAGCCCCGCATCGCACCTGGCACCCTTGTCGTCGCCGATGACGTGAACCTGCGGTCCCTGCAGACATATCTCGACTACGTTCGAGAATCCGCCAACGGATACCACAGCGTGACTTTCCCCGTCGAGGACGGAATGGAGATCAGTTGCCGCCTCTGAAACGAGATTGGCCGAGTCAGGCCCAGGTGTGGTCGAGGGCCAGTGCCAGCCGCCTGGTCGACTGCCCCCGACACCCCAGGCGCGGGCGGCGTTTATGGCACGGCCCAACCGGCCAACGCGCAGCTCCCGCACGACCGCCGCCCTGTGACCAGCGCTCCGACGGCGACGGCCCGACGGCCCGTGCCCTCACAGCGAGCATGCAGATGGCGGATGAGTTGGGTATAGATTCAATTCTATGTAAGGTGGGAACGCTCCCAGACCGCGTCCACCACCCACTTATTCGAGGAGCTCACCATGTCGCGACGGCGAAGTCGCCCGGCCACCATGCTGGCCGGGCTGCTCATCCTGACCCTGTCCGCGTTGTTGTTGCCACCGGCGCCGGTGACCGGCGCCTCGGCGGCCGGCACATCTCACACCCGCGCTGCGCCTCTCGCCGAGCTGACCGTGGTCTCCGAACGGGTGGCTTTCGGTCTGCAGCGTCCGATCGCGATCACCGGGCTCCCGGACGGCCGGATGCTGATCGCGGAGAAGAACGGCACCGTCCGCGCCTATCACCCCGACACCGGCCTGGCACCCGACCCGGTGCTCGACCTCACCGCCCGGATCGACCCGTCGGACAACGAGCGCGGCCTCCTCGGCATCACGCCTGCGCCGAACTTCGCACGGACCGGGATGCTCTACGTGGCGTACACGAGCCTGCCGGCCGGCGCGCTGACCCTGGCGCGAGTGTCCCTCAACGCTCCTGATCGGGTGCAGGTGCTGCTCACCCAGGAGCACGCCGAGTTCGGCAACCACAACGGCGGACAGGTGGCGTTCGGCCGCGATGGCTACCTCTACTGGTCGCTCGGCGACGGCGGCAACGCGAACGACCCGTTCAAGAGCGGTCAGAACCTCGGCACCCTGCTCGGCAAGATTGTGCGGATCGACGTCAACCGCAGCTGCGGGGGGAAGCCCTACTGCGTGCCCTACGACAACCCGTTCGTCCGCACGTCGGGCGCCCGGCCGGAGATCTGGGTCTACGGGCTACGCAACCCGTGGAAGTTCTCCATCGACCCGGCCGACAACTCGCTGTGGATCGGTGACGTCGGCCAGGGCCTGATCGAGGAGATCAACCACGTCCGCCCGTCGCAGCGTGGCGCGAACCTCGGCTGGTCCTGTCGCGAGGGCACCCCGGTCTTCGACGAGACGCAGTGCCGGCCGGGCGTGCGGCTCACCGACCCGGTCGTCGAGTACGACCACTACATGACGGAGAACTGCTCCATCATCGGCGGCCTGGTGTACCGAGGGTCCGTCACCCCGGAGGCGCGGGGAACCTACATCGCGAGCGACTACTGCTCGACCCGCGCGTTCGCCGTGCGTCCCAAGTCCACGGGTGGCTACGAGTCCGCCGAGATCGGCACCTTCCCCACCCAGCCGACGGCGTTCGGCGCCGATGTGAACGGCGAACTGTACGTGCTCAGTGACCTCCCTGGCTGGCTGAGCAAGGTGCGGTTCGAGCGGATCCAGCCAGCCCCCACCGGCGGCCCGGCGAACCGCTGAACCTCGGCACCCTCCGCAACAGCCAAGGGGACGGCCGCCTTCGGGCGGCCGTCCCCGATCAGCCGGTCAGAGGCCGGCGGCGTGCGCGGCGGCGGTCCCGCCGACCACAGGTAGGACGATATTGCTGCTCTTCAGCGCGACCTGCAGGTTCGCGGCGGTGGTGTCCGCCTGGCTGGAGTACTGCGGGTAGCTGGCCACGATGATCACGCCGATCCGGTGGCCGGGCTTGAAGACGTAGTCCTCCGGCAGCAGCGGGAAGCTGAAGTTGTACGACTCCCCCTGCACCAGTGGCACGGCAACGCGGATCGACTGCCGGTTCTGCGCGTCCATGATGCCCTTGGTGACCAGCTCGTAGTCTGCCGTGGCCACCCGCTTCGTCGTCTGCTTGTAGCAGCCGTCGTCGGTCGGGCTGCTCTGCCCCCAGCAGTCCTCAGTGTCCAGGGTGATGATTCCCTCGCCGGAGGCCCGGTGCGCGACCCGCTCGTCGGTGCCGTAGTCGACCAGGATCGCCCCGAGGTTGGTGTCGGTCTGGTCGGCGGAGGCCCGCAGTTGCACGGTGGGGGTGCCGGAGATGTGCAGCGGCGCGGAGAGTGGCGCGGAGAGGAAGGCCAGCCGGTTTGGCTGCACCACGTCCGGGTTGAGGATCATCGTGTTCTGACTCTGCGTGCGGTTGTCCTGGAACGCGCCGGTCGCCGGCTTCGCGGTGGGCACCAGCCCGAGGCCGCCCGCGCCGGTGGTGCCGGGCTGGAGGAACACCTCCGTGTCGGCCTTGCCGGGGATCGGCCAGTCGGCGTGGGTCTCCCACACGTCGGCGGACCGCTCCAGGTCCACCCGCGGCTCGTCCATGATGCCGTTGGCGACGTTCTGCAGCCAGAAGTCGAACCACCTGTGCAGCGTCGACACCCACACCGCGCGGCGCGAGTCGAACGGGTCGACGTGGCCCTCCTGGGACAGCCACAGCTTGCGCGGCACGTTGTTCTCCGCCAGGGCGTACCAGAACTTGCTGAAGTGGTCCGGGCGGACGTTGTCGTCGTTGAGGCCGTGGTAGAGCAGCACGCTCGCGGTGACGTTGGGGACCTTCTTGACGTAGCTGCGCTCGTTCCAGAAGGACGTGTAGTCGCCGTGCTCGTCGCCGTCGGCGGCGCCTATCGCGTCGCGCACCGGCTTGCAGTACTCCCGGCGCTCGGGGTTGGTGACCGTGTTGGCCAGCGAGGACACGTAGCTGTTGCCCCGGGTGACCACGCCGTTGCTGCGCACGTAGTCGTAGTACTCGGTCGGTCCGCTGATGGGCACGACAGTGGTCAGGCCCTTCACGCCGGTCACCGCCGTGGCCATGGCCAGCGAGCCGTCGTACGACTTGCCGATCATCCCCGTCTTGCCGTTGTGCCAGTCCGCTTTGACGACCTCACCGGCGGCGTTACGGGCGGTGGCCCGGCCGTTAAGCCAGTTGATGGCCTGCTTGGCGCTCAGGTTGTCCTGGTTGGCGTTGGTGGTCGGGCAGCCGGTGGAGTTGTTGGTGCCGACCATGTCCAGCAGGATGACCGCGTAGCCGCGCGGCACGAAGTAGTTGTCGTAGAACAGCGGCCACTTGTCCAGCAACCCGTCGCCGTCGAGGTCCGCCTTGCACTCGGACTCGTTGCCTCGGCAGACCGTCGAGTAGTACGGGCTGGCGTCCATCACCACGGGGGCCTTGAGCCCCTGTGCGGTGGCCGCCGGCCGCATCAGGTCGAACGCGATGATGTCGCGCAGACCGTCGTTGTCGCTGTCGAAGGTGGAGTCGATGAAGAGGCGTTCCCGAATGGCGTCGGCGTAGCCGAACACCGGCTGGGTGACCCCGTCCTGGACGACGATCGACGGCGGGCCGTCCGCCGCCAGCGCCTGTGGCGCCGCGCCGAGGGCGGCGAGCACTGTCGCGGACAGTACGGCCACGCCTCTGCGCCAGCGCGTTCCCACTGTAGACATGCAATCTCCTTGATATGTCCGAGGCTGCGTACGCTACGAGCCGGTGGCCTGCGCCACCATCTGCACGTGTAGGAACTTCGCCGGGTGTGGTTCGACGGGGTGCCTGCGCGACGGGACTACGGCTGGTCGGCCAGCACCAGCTCCCGCAGCCGCCTGTCGAGTGTTGGGGCGTCCAGGCCACCCGGCCAGCCGCGGAGCAGGGCGCCGCCCTTGGCCACCAGCACGACGGCCGGCGGCTCCCGCACCGCGTACGAACGCCAGATCGTCTGCTGGTCGTCCAGGACGACCGGATACTCCACCCGGTGAGCGCGTAGGTACTCCTGGACCTCGTCGGCCTGGTCCGCGCCGGCCACGCCGACGAAGACCACCCGGTCCCGGTAGGTGCGGGCAAGCTCACTGAGGGCGGCCTGGCGGCTGGCGCAGGTGGTGCACCAGGAGCTGAAGAAGGCGAGCACGACGGGACGTTGCGCCCACAGCTCGGCGGCGGCGAACGGTGTGCCGTCGGTCAACGCGCCGGTGAACGCCGGGGCGGCCGGGGCGGTGCCGGGCGCCGGTCGCAACGCCAGGTCGGCGGGGAGCGGCCCGGGCAGCGCCGCCGCCCCTCCGGCGGGAGCCGGCGGGGGCTCGGGCTCGGGCGTACTGCTGCATCCACCCAGCAGCGCCGCCGCCAGCACCAGCGGCAGGAGTGCCTGTCTCATGACGGGACCACCGCCACCAGTGCCGGGCCCTCGCTGCTGTCCGGCGTCAGGTCGAGCGCCGGGCGGCCGTCCACCTCCAACCGGTAGGAGGCCCGCTGCGGCACCCGCACTCCGACGGCGAATTCGCAGTAGGTGGGCAGGCGCTCGACCCCCAGATCCTCGGCGAAGGCGGCCACCGCGGTCCCCGCCGACAACTGCCCGCTGGCCAACGCCGCCCCGTCCGGGTCGAGCACGCGGAACGGCGCCCGGTTGTGGAAGTGCTGGTACGGACCGGTGCCGGCGCAGTCCACGCCCGCGGCCCGGATGTTGATGTCGCGGACCAGGACCCGGACGGTCGTCGGGGAGACCGCCTCCTGGGCGGCGCCGACGGCGCCGCAGCCGGTCGCGCCGGCAAGCAGCAGGGGCAGCAGAGTCGTGATGCTTCGCCGCACGTCATTCTCCTTCCGCCCGCCTGTCGGGTCCGCGGCGGAGGGCCGCCGCGGACCCGACAGGAACGGGGTCAACCTCGGGCGCAGGTCAGGACTTCTCGACCCGGCATTGCTTGGTCACCGTCTTCGTCGGGTCGCTCTCCGAGGTCGCGGTGAGCTTCACGAAACCGGTGTCCGCGGCGGCGGCGGTGGCGCCCACCGACACCTTGACGGTGGTGGCCTTGCCGAACTGCGCGGTGGCGAGCTGGTTGGGAAGCCAGGTCCGCCAGCCCTTGCCGGCCACGTCCGCCGACAGGCGGTAGACGTCCGACTTCAGGTACGCGTTGACGTTCTCCGGGTGCTGCTGCCCGCCGGCCGAGTACGAGCCGGTGTTGGTCAACTCGAACGAGCAGGTCACCCCGCGGTTGGTCGGCTTGCCGCCGCCGGTCACCTCGCCCTTGCCCAGCAGCACGCCGTGACTGCTCGGCCCACCGGTGCCGTCCAGCGAACGCACGGCCACTGTGTAGGAGAGCGAGCCGGCCGAGTCCCGCTTGAGGTCGATGACGTAGAAGTGCAGCCGGTTGGCCTCGTCGACGTACTCGTACTGGCTGCCGGTGTCCGCGCCGGCGTGGAACAGCGCGTCGGAGAGCTGCCGGTAGTCACCCATGGTGATCTTCTGCGGGGTGCCGTCCGGCCGGTAGAAGTCGATCATGTCGATGTCCTGCGGGTTGGCGTCCACCACCCACTGGAACGGCGCGCTGTCGGCGTTCTTCGTCTTGCTGACCAGCACCCCGCTGTCCGGGGTGAAGGAGTCCGCGCCCATCCGGTCGACGACCTCGACCGTGTAGTTGTTGAAGTTGCCACCGTCGCACAACGGGTCGGTGGTGACACCGCACGTCGGCGACAGGTCCTTGTTCAACGCGATGTTCACGCCGCTCAGACCCTTCGGGCCGGCGTCGACCGCCCGGGCCGTGACCTGCGCGACCACCAGGCCCGAGGAGGCCAGCGACTCCCGCGAGAGCCGCAGCACGTGCTCCTCACCGAGCAGACCGATCTTGAGCTTGTCCCGCACCGTGTGCAGCGAGCCCATCGAGCCACCGTTGGTCGGCGGGATCTGCCAGCGGGTGTGCGGACCGCCCGGGCCGTTGAACGACCCGCGCGACATCATGCTCCAGATCCCGGTGTACGCCCTCCGCAGCGGCTCGCCGTAAGGGTTGTTGTAGTTGTCGCCGATGCCCAGCAGGTGGGTCAGTTCGTGGGCGTAGACACCCATGCCGGAACTCTCCCCCTGCGTCGAGGAACCGCCGCCAGCGTTCGGCCACAGTGTCGCCGCCGCCTTCCACGAGGTCCAGTCCACGTAGCGGGTCTTCGCCCAGTTCGGCAGGTTGGGGTCCGGCGGGCCCCAGGCGTCCGGCACGTCCTCCTTGTTCTGGAAGATCATCTGCCCGAACTCCTGCCAGGTCGACGACTCGTCCTGGCCGGCGCTGAGGATGAACACCAACTCGTACTGGTTGGCGACCTCCTCGCCGACGGCCGCCCGCCAGGCGCCCAGGCCGTCGGTGCGGATGTTCTTGCCGCACACGTCCCCGCTCGGGCAGGCACCCGGGTTGAACCCGTTGTCCAGCCCGTACTGGTAGGACTTGGCCGGCATCTGGTACGGCCCGAACCCGGCGAGGTCGACGCCGTAACGGCCGTTGGAGTCCTGCATCCAGTACTCGTGCAGGGTGTGGCCCTTGTTGAGGGTGTTCGGGGTGTTCAGGAAGTCCTGGTAGAACTTCGGCACGTCCGCCCGAGGAATGTTCGTCGCGACGGACTGCGGGTTGCCGAAGACCGTCGAGCGGGCCCGCTGGGAGACCGCGAACGTCTCGTCCGGATAGTCGAGCGCCACCAGGGCGATCTTGAAGTTGCGGACCGAGCCCGAGACGCTCGGGTCGGCCCAGTTCCTGCCGGGCACGGCCTTGAAGTCGTTCCAGGTCATCGTGTCCGGGTTCTGCCAGACCTGCGGGTCGACGACCTGGAACGGCGCGGAGCCGCCGGCCGGGTTGGCCGGGGCCGCGGCGGCCTGCGCCGCCCCGGTCGCCACGAGCGTGGTCACCACGGCTGCGGCCAACACGGCCCGCCTCAGCCGGGTTCGATGGGGGGTAACACGGTGCACGGAACCACCTCTCGTCGGAGGAAAACGCGGCGCCGGCGTCCCGGTGGGGGTAACGAGGAACACCTGTCAGCAGGCCGCGCAGCGAATCTAGGAGGGCGGACCGGTGCCGGTCACCGTGCAGATGTCGGCAGGTGGGCCGGCGACTTCCGACACCTGAAGGACCGGCGCCCACCGGCGATCAGCCAGGGCCGACCTCGGAAGCCGGTTCGGCCGTTGCCGCGAGGGCCCGCAGCATGTCCCGGCGCACCTGGTCGGCGGTAGGCCCGGACAGAGGTCCGCGCGGTGGACGGCACCGCCCGCCCAACCGCCCGGCGCACTCCATGGCGAGCTTGACGGCCTGCACGGCCTCTGGCCGGGAGGCCCAGCCGAGGATCGGGTGCAGCTCGGCGTAGACCGACAGCGCCCGGCCCAGGTCGCGGGCGACGCACAGCTCGTACAGGCGCACGGCGTGGCGGGGCAGCGCGTTGGGCAGGGTGGCGACCCATCCCGCGGCGCCGCACAGCACCAGTTCGAGCACCACGTCGTCGGCGCCGACCAGCACGTCGACGTGCGGGCAGAGGTCCCGCAGGCGGTGCAACCTGCGTACGTCGCCGGTGACCTCCTTGACCGCGACGATCCCGTCGATCTCGGCGACGGTCGCCAGCAGGTCCGGTGTGAGATCCAACCGGGTGTCGTACGGTTCGTTGTGGGCGACCACCGGCAGGCCGACCGCCGCCACCTCCCGGTAGTGGGCGACCACGTCGGCGGCGCGGGCGGCGGGCCCGTCGGGTGGCCGTGCGAGCACGCCGTGGGCGCCGGCCTCGGCGGCCTGCTCCGCCCAGCGGCGGGCCTGCCTGCTGCCGTAGCCGCCGACGCCGGGCACCACCGCACAGCCGGACGGCGCGGCCTCCACCGTCGCCCTCACCACGGCGGCCCGCTCGTCGTCGGAGAGGGCCCGGTACTCCCCCATCGACGTGCATGGCGCGACCCCGTGGCACCCCTCGGCGGCGAGCCAACTGACGTGTTCCTGGAGCTGGTCGAAGTCGACCGACAGGTCGGCGCGGAACGGCGTGGTGATGGCGACCAGCACGCCCCGCCAGGGCCTACCAGTTCCCACTCGGAAATCCCCTCCCCACCGGCACCACCCGTCATCGCACCCGCGCCGTCTGAGGCGACGCTGGCGCGGTCCGTACCGGAACCCTAGGAATGTCTGTCGTCCCCGGTCTTCGGACAGATGCCGGAACCGTCGCGCGGCCGCCCGTCTTTTTGTCGTGACTTCGACAGTGGACCTTGCGCGATGCCCCACCCGCACCGGAGGGTAAGGACTGGCGGTCGCGCGATCCCTGTCACGCAGCGCAACCTGGGGAGTTACATGCACGGTGAGCTCCAGCGAATCGTCGACGCGGTCGCCGCCCGGGTGGGGCGACCCGCCCTCATCGAGGACCGGCGCCAGCGGGTGGTTGCCTACAGCGAGCACGACGGTCCGATGGACGACGTCCGCCGGACGTCGATCCTGCGCCGGCAGACGACGCCGGAGGTGATTGCCTGGTTCCGAGGCATGGGCGTGCTCACGGCGCACGCACCGGTCCGCACCCCCGCGTGCCCCGAGCTGGACCTGCTGGCGAGGGTTTGCGTGCCGATCCGGCACGACGACCTGCTGCTCGGGTTCGTCTGGTTCATCGACGCGGACGGTTCGATGACCGACGCCGACATCGCCACCGCGACCGGCCCCTTCACCGACCTGTCGCTGGCCCTGTACCGGGAGAACCTGCTCGGTGAGCTCGCCTCACAGCGGGAGACCGAAGCTACCCGCGCCCTCCTGGTGGAGAGCCGGCAGGCGCGCGAGCACGCGGCGCGGGCACTGCTGGAGGAGGGCGTCGTGGTCGCCGACGGGTCGACGGTCGCCCTGGTCGCACAGCTCGTACCGGCCGCCGGGCGGCAGCCCGACGAGGTGGCCCGGATCGCCCTGGAACAAGCCCTGGTCACCACCCGCCGGTGGATCGGAGTACGGGAGACGCTGCACCTCGTCTGGCACGACCACGGGGTGCTGCTGGTCTGCGGCGACCGGATCGCCGGGCGCCCCTCGCCGGAAGCCTCCGCAGGGCACCTCACCGAGGCGCTGGGCACCGCGACCCGGGGGCTGGCCTCGGTGGACCGGACCGTGACGGGTATCGGCCAGCCTCGCGCCGGGCTGTGCAACGCGGTGGAGTCCTATCAGGAGGCCGCGCAGGCCGCCCGGGTCGGTACGCAACTGCCCGCGCTGGGCCGAGTGGTCTCCTGGGCCGGCCTCGGCATCTACCGGGTGCTCTCCCAACTGGACAGCCAGCACCTCGACGTCGCGGGCGTCCATCCCGGGCTGGAGCGGCTGCTGCGCGACGACGCCCACCAGGTGCTGCTGGAGACCCTCGAGGCCTACCTCGACCTGGCGGGCAACGCGCACGCCACCGCCGAGAAGCTCCGCCTGCACCGGACCACCCTCTACTACCGGCTGCAACGGGTGGAGCAGCTGGCCGGAACCGACCTCAAGGATGGCAACGAACGGCTGTGCCTGCACCTGGCCATGAAGCTCGGTCGGCTCAGCGGCCATTACCGAGCGGCGTGACACCGCTGGCCAGGCAGGCTCCGTGGTCTCCGGTTGCAACGCGCTGCGTTGACCCGACAGCACCCCGTAGTTAGCGTCAACAAGCCCGTCCACTTGAGAAAGCCCCACCCCGTCAAGGAGGATCAATTGAGACTGCGACAGCGAAGGCCACGTCTCGGGCTGATTCGGCAGGGTAGAGGTGTCGCGGTCCTGGCGCTGGGTGCGCTTCTTTCGGTCTCGTTCGCGGCGACGCCCGCGCACGCTGCCGAGGATCAACTAAACGATGGTCTGGTGCATCGCTTCGCCCTCGACGAGACCAGTGGGACGACGCTGGTCAACTCGGGTAGCGCGGGCGCGGCGGCGAACGCCACGCTCGTGAATCCCGAGAAGGCAGCATTGACCGGCGAAGGGGTCCGGTTCAACCCCGACTCCTACGAGAGCGCCCTCGACGGCGCATACGTGGCGCTGCCGAACGACATCACCGCCGGCATGTCCAACCTCACTATCGACTATGACGTGTGGGTCGACCCGGCGAACGTCGGCGAGCACCAGATGTGGGGTCTTGGCCGCAAGTCCGGCTCGTGCGACGTCGACACCGGCGCTGAGGGCTCCATCTTCGCGTCGAACACCCAACGGTTCCGCGTCGCTGTGGGTCCGGCGAACCTCCAGCAGAACCGGGTCCGCATGCTTGAGGGCGCGTGGACCCATGTCACCTACACCCAGTCACTGAACACGAACGGAACGAGCTGGACCGGCAGCCTCTACCTCGACGGCGTGCTGCACGCGACGTCGACGAACCTGACCACGGCACCGTCGGTGAACGCCGCGGGGACCAACTGCAACTTCCTCGGTCGCTCGCAGACGTCGGGCCACTACTCGTTCCGCGGAACGATGCGGGACTTCCGCGTGTACGACCGGGCAGTGAGTCTCGACGAGACAGTCGTCCTGGCAGAGAAGACTGTCTCCGACGGCGTTCGCGCCGACGCCGCGGCCATCGACCTCGGCCTGACCAGCGCGGTCGTACGAGATGTCGTTCTGCCCAAGGTGGGTTCCGTGGCGGGCTCGGCCATCACCTGGAGTAGTTCGGACCCGTCGGTCGTCGAGGTCTACACCCCGCCACCCCTCCCCAGCGCACGCAAGGTTGCGGTGACCGGCAGGATCACCCGGCCCACGCAGGGGCAGCCCGACGCGACAGTCATGCTCACGGCGACTGTCCGCAAGGGTGCCGAGGAGGTCACCACGCGGGAGATCCCCGTCGTGGTGAAGGCCGAGTTCGACGATGCGCAGGCGGTCGACCGTGACGCCTTCGACCTGACCCTGGACGCCACCGACGACGTACGCGAGAACCTCGACCTCGCTGCCAAGGGCGAGTTCGGCTCCACGATCACCTGGAGGTCGACCACCGGCCTCGTCACCCCGACGGGTGAGGTCAGCCGCCCGGCCTTCGGCCGTGAGGATGTTGCCGCCACCCTGACGGCGACCATCACCAAGGGTACGGCCTCGCGGAAGAAATCGTTCCCGGTGACCATCACGGCCATGCCACGCTCCGAGAAGTACGAGCGGTACTTCATGGGGTACTTCAAGGGCGAGGGAATTGCCGACGGCGAGCAGATCATGTTCGCCACATCCAACGGAAACACCGCTCTGGACTGGACCGGTCTGACCGGAGGTCGGCCGTCACTCATCTCCCAACTGGGCGACCAGGGGCTTCGTGACCCGCACATCGTCCGCTCACCCGACGGCGACACCTTCTACATGATCGCCACGGACCTGAACTGGTACGACCAGGGTGGATACGCCATCAACGACACCCAGTACATCGAGGTGTTCGAGTCGCACGATCTTGTGAACTGGACCCCTCAGCGGCACGTGAAGATCGCGCCCGACAACGCGGGCAACGCCTTCGCGCCAGAGTCGCTATGGGTCGAGGAGATCGGCGCCTACGTCGTGTTCTGGGCCCAGTCGCTGTGGAGCGACCCGGTGACCCGCACCGGTCAGGGGAACGCGCAGATGTGGTATGCCACAACACGAGACTTTCAGACGTTCTCCGCTCCCCGGGTCTGGCAGAACCCGGCACCGCTGTCGCGGATCGACACGACAGCGATCCGGGTCGGTGACCACTACTACCGGGTGACCAAGAACGAGGCCGGCAACCAGGGCTCGGACATCTTCTCGGAGAAGCACACCGACTTCCTGGACAGCAACATCAACAACTGGACGTTGGTCGCGCCAGCTCTGGGGCGCACGACATGGGTCGCCAACCAGGGGTACGAGGGACCGGTCATCTTCAAGGCGAACCCCGGTGACACCTCCTGCCCCGGCCAGTTCTACCTCTGGGGCGACCGGTACACGAACGGTGGGGGATACCAGGCCGCGTGCCACGAGAACATCGAGGCTCCGACGTGGAACGCCAAGGCGATCACGATGACCAACGCGGGTGTCGTCCGTCCGCGTCACGGCACCGTGATCCCGCTGACCGTCCGCGAGTGGAACGACATCCGCGGGAACCCGAACAGCGACGTCACGACCACCACCGAGGTGGCTGTCGAGCCGTACGCGAGCGGGGCCCCGACGACCAGGGCCACCGTGACAGTCACGGCAGCTGACGGGTTCGAGACCGGCGGTCAGGTGCGGTTCAGCATCGGCTCGTGGTCGAAGCTCGCCCACCTGAGCGACGGCAGGGCCACCGTCACGTTGCCGACGGGTCTGCCCGCGGGTGCCCGGACGGTCAAGGCCGATTACCTCGGCTTCGACTACCTGAAGGCGTCGGAAGGTACGGCGTCGTTCGAGGTGCCCTCGGGCCCGGCCGCCGTCAAGGTCCGGGCGAAAGCCACGCCGGCGTCGGTTGTCCGCGGGGACACGTTCAGATTGAACGTGACTGTTGGGCCGGCGGGCAGGCCGAAGCCGCACGCTCCGACCCCGACCGGCGAGGTCACCGTCACCTTCGGCGGCACGGTGCAAGTCGTGCCACTGGTGGCCGGTAAGGCCGTCGTCGAACTGCAAACCGCCGATCTGCAGCCCGGGGCCTACCAGGTCCACGTCGCCTACTCCGGCAACCCGACCTACCAGCCCTACGCCGACACCTACCAGAAGTTGACGGTGCGGAAGCCAGCATAGGCACCCGAGGCGTGCTGAGACTCGCCACAAGAAGGAGCGGGCGAGATCTGAATGATCTCGCCCGCTCGCTACTGCACGGCACGTCATCGGAACGTGCCCGAGAGGTAGACCCCGAGACCAGCCAGCAACAGGCTGATCAGGCTGGCGCCGGCGCGTACCGAGTTCCACCACGTCCAGGCGGACGAGTAGGAAGCCCACACCCGGACCGCCTCCGCAGGATCGGTCGGCACGCCTGCGGCGTCGAGCGTCTCGTTCATCGGCACGTTGACGACGACCGTCGGGATGAACGCGCCCACCAGGTACACCCCCGCGACCGCCAGGAACAGCACACCCGCCGGCCGCTTCCCGAGGATCAACAGGAACACACCGGTCACCGTGGCGGCGACGAGCGGGCCGAAGAACGTGACGAAGAACAGCGGATTCTGGATCCTCTGGTTGATGCTCGTCATGGCCCGGATCGCGGTGCCAGCGTCGGCGGCGTTCAGACCGGGCATCACCGCCACCGAAAAGGCGTAGTAGACACCGGTGATCGCACCCGTCACCACCAGAGTCACCGCCGCCGACCAGGCAGCGAGGTTGGCGTTCATGCCCAGTCTCCATCGGCTGACGTGTCCCATGCACCAGCGGCGGCGGCGTCCCGGGCATAGTCGGTGAAGTCGCGCGGCATGCGGCCCAGCGCCCGTTGCACACCATCGGCGAGCTGCGCATTGCGGCCGTCCAACACCTTGCCGAACAGCTCGGTCAGCACCGCCGCGAGCTCCGCCGGCACGTCGTACCCGGCCATCACCGCGGCGTACTCCTCGGGCGATACCGATCGGTAGCGGATCTCCCGCCCGAGCGCGTTGCCGATCTCCGAGGTCGCCTCGGCGAAGGTGAGAAGCCGCGGGCCGGTCACCTCGTAGAGCTGCCCCGCGTGCCCATCGTCGGTCAGCGCCGCGACCACGATGTCGGCGATGTCGAGGGCGTCGACGAACGGCTCCGGCACGTTCCCGGCCGGGAGGATGACCTCGCCGCCGCGTACCGAGTCGGTCAGGAAGTCCTCGCTGAAGTTCTGGCTGAACCAGCTCGCCCGCACGATCGTCCAGGCCACTCCGGAGTCCTGGACCACCCGCTCGCTGAGTTTGGCCTCCTCCTCGCCCCGGCCGGAGAGCAGAACCAAGCGATCGATCCCGCCGGACACCGCCTGCTCGGTGAACGAGCGGATCGTCGCGAGGGCGTCCGGCGCGACCAGGTCCGGGTAGTACACCAGGTAGACCGACGAAACCCCGTCCAGTACGGGTGCCCAGGTGCGCTGGTCGGCCCAGTCGAACGGCGGCTCGCCGGAGCGGGAGCCGACCCGTACCGGCCGGTCGAGTTCGGACAGCCGGTCCACCACCCGGCGGCCGGTCTTGCCGGTGCCGCCCAGTACGAGGATTGGCTGCTCATCAACGGTCTTCATCATGCCAACCAGTCAAGTCGAGGGCGAGCACACCGGGAATGGGCGAGACTCTCGATCGCATGTCCCGGCGTCTCGACCGCCCACGTCACAGGGCTAACCTGGGCGGATGGATGCGCTCGCGGGGCTGCTGGACGGGCCGAGGGCGCGCGGTGCGTTCCTGATGCGGTCGGTGTTCGACCCGCCCTGGTCGGTACGGATCCAGGATCGCGCGCCCCTCACCCTGGTCACCATGCTGCGCGGCACGGCGTGGGTGGTGCCGGACCGGGGTGCTCCGGTGCCGCTACGCCCCGGCGATGTCGCGATCATCCGTGGCCCGGAGCCGTACACGATCGCTGACGACCCGGCCACGGCGCCGCAGGCAGTTATCCATCCCGGTGAGCGCACCACCACACCCGCCGGGGACGAGTTGTGCGAAGTGATGGACCTGGGTGTCCGGACTTGGGGCGAACGCGCCGACGGGACGGCGGTGCTGCTCAGTGGCACGTACCAGTTGCAGGGCGAGGTCAGCCAACGGCTGCTGAGGGTCCTGCCCCACCTCCTGGTGCTGCCGGCCGGAGCACTGGACAGCCCGCTCATCCCGTTGCTCGGCGACGAGATGACCAAGGACGAGCCGGGGCAGGATGTGGTCCTGGACCGGCTGCTCGACCTACTGCTCATCGCCGTACTTCGGGCCTGGTTCTCCCGGCCCGAGGCGGCGGCGCCCGCCTGGTACCGAGCGCACGGCGATCCGGTGGTCGGCAGGGCGTTGCGACTGCTGCACGACCACCCGGCAAAGCCCTGGACGGTGGCCACCCTCGCG
The DNA here is from genome assembly GCF_018070365.1 of Micromonospora sp. D93. NCBI lineage: Bacteria > Bacillati > Actinomycetota > Actinomycetes > Micromonosporales > Micromonosporaceae > Micromonospora > Micromonospora sp. D93. The sequence goes on from NZ_JAGPXW010000034.1 coordinate 32,284, forward strand.
GCCGGCACCGGTATCTCGCGGGCGGTGCTGGCCCGCCGGTTCACCGAACTGGTCGGCGAGCCTCCGATGGCGTACCTCACCAACTGGCGGCTCGCGCTGGCCGCCGACCTGTTGCGCGAACCGGACGCCACCGTCGGCGCGGTGGCCCGCCAGGTCGGCTACGGCAGCTCATTCGCACTCAGCGCGGCCTTCAAACGGGTACGCGGTCTCAGCCCGGCCGAACACCGGCAGGCCATCAGGTCGCCCGACCTCACTCCACCGGGATGACAGTGCCGAGGCTGGCCGTGGGCATCCGTTCCTCATCGTGGACTGCCCTCCGGTCGAACTGGCCACGCGGCTCAGGTGCCCCGCCTGGCAGTCGGGTCACCGCGCCGGATCGGCCGGGAGCCGATGCCGTCGGATCAGCCGCTGCCCGATGAAGGTTCGCCAGACCCGGTCCGCGACAGTCGGTTCGACGATCCAGAGCCGACGCTGCGCCTCGGCGAGGGTGAGCGGCGCGCTGAAGAGATCCAGGAACAGCCGGCTGCTGCGGTTGAGTGCGAACACCTGACCGTCGACCCGGCGGAACAGGTGCCGGTCCGCCGGCAGGTCGCCGGGGACGCCTTCCTGCTCGTCGGATCGGATTCGCCGGTACGCGTCCCAGACCTGCTCGTCGTCGCGATCCACGAAGGCGCCGTTGGCGAGGAACTCGGTCTGGTCGTCGGTGTCGTGGCGTACCCGGTCGTGGGAGAGGACGCCGCGTACCGCGGTGCCGTACCGGTCGTGGTAGAAGAACGTGTGCGGGGTGTCGGTGGCGCCCAGCCACGGACGGTGGTAGTGCCCGGGGTTCAGGCCGGCCTTGGCCTGGGCGACCTCGGCCTGCGCGGCCTCGGTGACCGGCTCGTCGAACTTGAGCATCCGGACGATGTCCGATCCCTCCACCGGCCGCACGTTGGTGATGCCGAACCGGTCCGGCTCCTTGGCGACGATGGCGCCCGGCGTCAGCATGAAGTCGCCGAGCCCGCCCAGGGTCCACAGATCCGGATTGTCACGCAGGAAATTGACGCTGTCCAGTGCCTCTTCGCGGGTCTCGGTGGGGAAACCAGTGAAGCCCATCATCTGCACACCAATGTTCGCCTTGGTCATCGCCATCATGGTGCGTCGTGCCTGCTCCGGCTTCGTGCCCTTGTCGATCAGATCGAGGACGCGCTGGTTACCGGACTCGAAGCCGACTGAGATGGCCACGCAGCCGCTGCGCCTCAGTAGGTCGCAGCGCTCGTCCGACCAGTACTTCTCCAGCCGGATCTCGGCACCCCAGCGGAAGTCCAGCCCTCGCTCGACGACCTGCTCGGCGAAGCGCAGGATGGTCGCGGGAGCGAGCACATCGACCGAGAAGTAGATGAACTTGGCGAACTTCGACAGTTCGGTGACGTCCGCGATCATGGTGCTCACCGTGTCCTGCCGCCATGGGCTGGTGGGACCGTCGGTGTTCAGTCCGTAGTCGCAGAACGTGCACTTGTTCCAGTAGCAGCCTCGGGTCGGCGAATAGTAGACGAACCGCTCCGGGCTGAGGTAGAGGTCCCAGGGCAGGCCGGAGAAGTCCGGGACCGGCACCTGCGCCAGGCGTTCGTAGCGCAGGGGCAGTTGACGCTGGCGGCCGTACTTGGGGTGCAGCCGGACGTTGGGGTGCCCGGCCGGCAGGGTGCCGGTCTGCACCGCGTCCAGGATCTCCGTGTACGCGCTTTCCCCCTCCCCGACCACTATCGCGTCGAAGTCGGCCAGCACCTGGAAGACGTACTCGGGTTTGCTGGCGCACTTCCAGACGTCGGAGATCTCCGTGCCACCCGCGATGAGGAAGACGTCCGGGCAGGCCTGCCGGACGAGTCGGGCGATCCAGAGCGCGAACGGCAGCTGCCACTGGTAGGTGGCGCTGATGCCGATCACCTGGTGCCCGCCAGCGGCCAGCCGCGGGATCAGCACGTCCTCGTAGTACGGCAGGAAGGGTCGGTTGAGCCGAGCGAGCAGCGCCTCGTCCGTCAGCGCGGCCACCGAGCCGATCGATATCATCGGCGGTGGGTGGAGCCGGAAGCCGGCGTGGAACTGCCCGGGGAACCCGACCGTGCCGAGGGTGTCCATCCAGGAGATCACGCCCTCGACGGCGTCCTGGTAGTGCCGGTAGTCGTAGAACAGGGTCGGATCCTGCAGCACCCCGATCGACCGGCGCAGCCGCTCCGGATCGGGGTCGGGCAGGCCGAGCTGGTTCGCCCGGGCCATCAGCGCGTCCGGGCCGCTGAGGTCGTCGATCGAGAGCCGGGACAGCTCCCGCCGAAGCCAGTCGTACGCCGACGGGGTGTACGAGTGGTGGAACGCCTCGATGTTGGCGTCGATGATCTCCGCCGGCTGGTGCCCCTGTGCGCGGGCGTACGAATCGAGGTAGTTCAGGGAGTGGTATCCCGAGGTGGGATCGGTCAGCGGGGGGTAGATCAGTGCTGCCTTCACAGTGCCGCTCATCGACTCCTCCTCAGCCGACCCGGGCCGCGGAACCGGCCAGGGTGTCCTGCGTGCGCGTGCCCACGGCGGGCAGTCGCGGGGCACCGAACGCCTTGACGTACGCGACAAGCGGTTCGGCGGCGTACCGGAACGCCGCAAGGTCGACGAAGCCCCGGTCCCACGCCGCCGCTTCCAGCCCGTCGGCGGCACAGCCCCACAGTCTTGCGAAGCACGCGTCGACGATCTCGGTGCGGAAGTGCAGCCGAGCACCCGGGCGGCGACGCCCCGTCGTACGCGGGACGAGCGTCTCGTTCAGTGACGCCGCGGTCGCCGCCACCTGCCGTGCCGCGGTGAGTAACGCGGGGGTACGCAGCGGCGCCGCGACCATCCACAGAGCCAGGCTGCGGTACGGCGTGGTGCCGAACGCCCGCACCAACACCCGCAGCACCGCCTCGCGGTCGTCGAGCCCCCGTTCCCGGTCGGTCAGCCAGTCCCACCCGCTCGGCGGCGCACCGGTCAGCCCTCGCCGGCGGGCCACCTCGTTGGCGCGCTCCTCGACCCTCGGGTCGTCGATGTCGACCTCGGCCAGCCCAGCCAGCACCCCCCTCCGGTGCCAGGCCGCCGACTCGGGATGCAGCAGCATCAGCACCGCGGCGGCCTCCCGGTCGCTGGCCCAGTGCCCGCCGACCGACTCGCCGGCGAACCGTGCGCGCCAGCTGTCGAGAAAGCGGGTGTGCAGGTTGTCGAGCGGATGGTCGCCGGCGTGCGCCGGGCACAGCTCGGGGGCGTTGTCCGCAGCCATCGACAGCAGCAGCCGTGCGTCTGCGCCCTTGGTGTCGCAGGGGTCCCGCCGGTGCCACGTCAGGAACCGGCTCACCACGGCCGCCGCCTCGGGTGGCGCGCTGCGTTCCAACGCCTGGTACGACCGCCGCCGGAAGGGCAGGTCCCGGCCGATGTCCAGCAGCAACGCAGCCTCGGCGTCGCTGAGCACACCGGCGGCGACGGCGCGGCACAGCGCGACCCGGATGTTCACCAGCGGGACGCTCAAGGCGCGGTGGCCTTCCTCGGCTGGCCCGTGCACGACGGCCACCTCGTCGTCGCCCGTGACGGCCCCGTCGCGGTAGAGCTGGAATACCTCGCCCACGCCACGCATCCCGAACGGCCACAGCTCGGCGGCGCGCAGCGCGCCCATGCTGGCTGCGCCGGCCACTGTCACGCCACGGTCGAGCAGATCGAGGATCTCCCGGTGGCGGACCGGCGGGTGTTGCAGGAAGAACCCGTCGATGACGAGGACCCGGTCACCGGGGGCAACGTCCAGGCGGAGCAGGTCGCCGTGCGCGACGGGCGGCAGCACCACCGCGTCGGGCAGCAGCCGACCGACCTCGTCGGGCGGCAGGCTCGGACCTATGAAGACGACGTCAGTCACGGGGCACTCCCGGTCGGGTACTCAGGGCCCGCTCGTCGAACATCCGCAGGCCGGGGGCGAACACCTTGCTCACCGCAATGCCGATGTCGTCGTGCGTCAGGTCGACGCTGAACGGCTCGACGCCGGTGACCCGCTGCACCCGCGACGCCAGCTCGCGCAGCACCTGGGTCACGTCCCCCACGGGTGGTGCATCCCGGCGGACCGGCCGGACGGGCCGGTCGACGGTGGGAGGCGGCACCGGCGGTGCGCCGACATCGTGGTAGGCGGTGGCGTCGATGTCATCACGGGCTCCGGAGACCATGACCAGCCGCGATTGCGCTGCCTCCGCCATGGCCCGACCGACGGCGATCTCCGGGTCGACGTGGCAGCCGAAGCCGCCGAAGGTGACCGGCAGGTCCTCCGACCAGATCGAGGCGGCGTAGCAGGGTACGTCGACCGCGTTGGTGATGTCGCAGACCTCCACCCAGCAACCGGCCCGCACCAGCGCCTCGTGCACCGTGCGGGTCATCACGTTGGTGGCGGTGCCCGGGTCGGCGTAAATGCGCTCGGCCAACGGTGAGGTGCAGTACGGGGCGATGCAGTCGCGTTCGACGACCTCCAGCAGAGCGTGCAGGCTGGCCTCGGCGAAGGTGTTCCCGGTGGCCAGCCCGTTGCTGCTGGGTGTGAACAGGGCACGGTCCCAGCCACGCCGGATGGTGAAGTCGAGTTCGATGGTGGCGCGGGGCACCAGGCAATCCGCCCCGGTCACCAGCCCACGGCCAGCCACCCAGTCGAGCTCGACGGCAGGGGTCAGGGGTGACCGTTCCGCCAGGTGAAGCCACCGGACGTCGTACGGCAGGTCGAGCGCCTCGGCCGGGGACCGGACGACGGTCCCCGGCCGGAGGTTCTCGGCATGCCAGGACTCGATGCTCTCCATGACCGCGCTGACCCGGGCCTGCGTCGCGGTGGCGCCGGTGCCGACGCTCACCGCCATGGTGGCTCCGACCGGCCGGTAGGCGACGTGTACCGGTAGGCCGATCTCGTCGAGCCGGGTGATGTCGGCGACCCGGGTGATCCGGAACCGGTCGAGCATGCCACCGACCCGCTCCCAGGTCTGCTCCACGGTGGCCGTCCGGTAGGTGCCGGATCGGAACGCAATGGTCTCGGTCGTGTCAGTCATCGAGGCTCCCGGAGGGGGGTGGGGAACTCAGAGGATGAGGACGGCGATGATGTTGACGTTGTTGTCGGCGATCGGGGCCACGCCGCCAGCGACCGTCTCCAGCTCGGCCTCGGTCAGCTCGTTGAGGTCGACCAGCGGCACCTCGGGCACGTGCAGCACGTGCAGGCCGGGCGTGCCCGCCCAGTCGGCGACGACCTGGTCCTTGGTGTAGAGCGTGGCGGGCTGGGCGCGGTCGACCTCGACCCTGGCGCCGGGGGCGACCGGCAGGCCGGCCGCGGTCGCGTAGCCGGTCGGGTCGGCGAGCAGGCGCTGCAGTTCCTCGTCGCTGCGCCATACCGCGGTGACCAGTTCCGAGTACTTGGTCACGAACCTCGCGCCATATTCCTGTTCGTCGTTGCTCATCGTTCGGTCCTTTCCTCGGGGGTCGCTGCGAGACGGGGTGATCGCTGTGGCGAGAACGCTACGAAGATCGAGCTTCGACAATCAATGATTTCGTCTGAGTGTCATCAGAATCTGCCGCGCCGACGAGTGGGCGGCAGACTTCGGTGTCAGGTGCAGCAGCACGGGCAGCAGCAGGCACAGCTGGGGTCCAGGCCGGCGACGACGCTGTCCAGTTCGTCCTCGGCCAGTTCCGCCTGGGCCACCGGCAACAGCGACGGAACGAAGAGCACGAAGGTGCCGGTGGTCCCCGCCTGCTGCCAGGACTCGATCTGCACCTCAAGGTCCGGATCGGCGTCGGCGATGTCCCGCACCACCCGGACCTGCACATCCTCCGACAGGTGCAGCCCGTAGCCGGCGAGGAAACCGCGTGGGTCGCGGTCGAGCGCCTGCTCCTTGACCGGGTCGGCCCAGACGTCGGCGACCAGCCGGCTGTACGCGGCCACGAAGACCGCTCGATCGACAGGTGTCATGCCCTGCTCCCTTCGGTGGTCGACCACCGGTGGCGGCGACGGGCAGCGCGGGAGGTTCCGGGCCGCCGGTTTCGCTTCATCGTGGGTCACCTGTGGATCCGATCCACACGGGGAGCGGGAATTTCATCGAATGTGGCCGCGAAAAGGTCGCGCCACGGCGAAAACCGGGTAATTGGGAATCAGCGACTCGCGGCGGATGGCGATCCTAATCAATGTCACCACTGTGGACAAGTAGTAATTCCTCGCCTTTTACCCGCCCGGCGCCCACACCTACGCTGCGATCGGCGGACCGCACAGCGTGACAGCGGTTCGACGGGGTTGCCGTGTTCCGTCACCGAGTGCTGCCGGAGGCCACCGTGACCATCGACGAGGTGACGACGACGCCGGGCGGTCCGGTCGGGTACAGCGTGGACGAGCTCGCCCGCAAGGTGGGGATGTCGCCGCGCAACATCCGAGCGCACCAGGCCCGACGGCTGCTGCCCCCGCCGGTGCGGCGCGGTCGGGCCGCGCTCTACGACGACTCCCACGTCCGCCGGCTGGACGCGATCCTCGCCCTGCAACGACAGGGCTTCAACCTGGTGTCCATCGAGGCGATGCTCGGGGTCCGGGCCAGTGACGAGGCGCCCGACGGACTGACCGCGATGCTGCAACGCCTGACCGCCGACCGTCCCGCGCTGGCCCACGCGCTGACCCGGCACGGCGTGATCGGCCGGACCACCGACGGCAACGTCCGCACCGTCCGACCACGTCCGCTGCGCGCCGCCCTGGACCTGCATCGGGTACGGGTGGGCACGGTGCCGGCACTGCAGACCCTCAGCGAGGTGCTGGACAGCCTCCGGCCGGTGGCCGACGAGCTGGTCGCCGCCGTCACCGCCCGGCTGCTGACCCTCGCTCCGGAGCTGGTACGCAGCGGCGCCCGGTCGTCCTGGGCCGATCTCGACCGGGAAACCCTCCTGCTGACCCAGGGCGTGGTCAACGTGCTCACCGAGGCGTTCCGGCTCGCCGTGGAGAACCAGTCGGAGGCGCACGTCGCCGAGCTGCTGGAGAACCACCTCGACGCGGACGTGTGCCTGGAGGACAGCACGGACATCGACAACGGCTGACCGGGCCGTCAACTCGTCGCGGGCTGCCCGTCCGCCTGCCGGCTCTCCGGCACGGTATCGGACCGTTCCGGTTCGGTGAGCAGTTGCCGCCGCGCCAACCGATGGAACAGCCCTTCAGGGTGGTCCATCAACTCGTCGAAACTGCCCCGCTGGACGATCCGCCCTGCTTCGAGGACCACGATGGTGTCCGCAGCACGGACGGTGGACAACCGGTGGGCGATGACCACCCGGGTCGCGGCCAGAGCCGCGGTGCTCCGGCTGACCACCTCCTGGGTCCGGTTGTCCAGAGCGCTGGTCGCCTCGTCGAGGAAGATGATCCGGGGTAGCGGGGCCAGCGCGCGGGCGATCAGCACCCTCTGACGCTGCCCGACGGAGAGCGTCCCGCCGCCGAACGGCACCATCGTGCTCATCCCCATTGGCAGCGCCTCCAGGTCATCGGCGAGGCCGGCCATCCGCGCCGCCTCCCAGACCTGGTCGAGTGGAAAGCTGCCGGCGCCGCAGATGTTGTCGCGTACCGAGCCGGCGAAGAGCTGACCATCCTGCAGGACCACTCCGCACTGCCTGCGGACCGCGTGGACGTCGAGTTCGGAGAGGTCCTGGCCGTCGTAGAGCACTGCGCCCTGCTGCTGGCGTTCAAAGCCGAGCAGCAACCGGAGCAGTGTGGATTTTCCGCAGCCACTCGGTCCGACGATGGCGACGAACTCACCCGGGCGGACGTGCAGGTCGATGTCGATGAGCACCGGTGGCTCGTCCGGCTGGTACGCGAAAGTGAGCCGGTGCAGCGCGATCTCGCCGCGCAACTCGCCCGGGTCCACCCGGTCCGGCCGCGCCTCGGGGTCGGCGCGCAGGATCTCCCGCAGGCTGCCCAGCCGGGGCACTGCCGCGATCACTTCGACCCCGGCCGACACCAGCACCAGCAGCGCGCCGAGCAGCATCGCGAAACCGACGTTGAGGATGAAGAAGTCGGCCGGCGCGACCCGGCCGGCCAGCGGCCCCATCAACACGGCGAACAGGACCAGTTGACCGGCGACCGGCAGCACGGTGCCGAAGGCGACCAGGCCCGCCTGACTCTGCCGGACCCGTTGCAGCGCCGCTCGGGCCGTCGCGGCGACCTCCGACCAGCGTGCGTGGGCACGGGTTTCGGCGGCCGCCAGTTTGATCTTGACGATGCCGCCGAGCAGTTGGTTGGTCATCGCTGCCGCCCGGTGCTCGGCCGGCAGCGCGGACCGTTGCTGACGGACGATCAGCACGGCGAACGCGCCGAACGTCAGCATGGTGACGGCGACGATCCCCGCTCCCCACAGCCCGAGCACGGGCTCGACCACCAGGAGCATGCCGAGGGTCACCGCGACGATCGCGGCCGCCGAGACGAGCTGCGGCAGCAGCGCGCTCAGCGCCTCACCGACGAACGAGATCCCCAACATCGAGTTGGCGATCTCACCGCTGCTGCGACCGGCGAAGAACCGGGCCGGCAGCCGCATCAGCCGGTCCCAGATCGCCAGCTGCGCGCCGGACTGCATCCGGCCGTCCAACCGCAGCAGACGCAGGTTCTGCACCACACCCACCAGCCCCGCGACCACCGCGGCGCTGAGCATCAGCGCGAGGAAGCCGCCTAGGCCGTTCACCTCGCCCTGCCGGGCAAGTTGGCCGAGCACCTCGCCGGTGGCCAGCGGCACGCCCAAGCCCAGCAGCGCCACGCAGGTGGCGGCGAACAGCAGACCCCGCACGTCGCGGGACGCACCGACCAGCCCGGCCCGCAGCAGGTGGCGCATCCGAGCGGTCGGCGGCAGCGGCGCCTGCACCTCGGTCGCCTCGGCAGCGAACGTCGCGGCCACTGTCGCGTCGATCGGACCGTACGCCCGGGTGTCCGGGTCGACGTGGTGGTATCGGCCCCGGCGGAACACCAGGGGCACCGCGACGGCGCGCTCCGGGTCGTCGCCGGCCCGCCACCCCACCAGTGGCCCCAGGTCCCGCCGCCACCACCGGTCCGGCAGCCGCACCTCACGCAAGAAGAGGCTGGACGCTCGGGTCACCGCGTGCACCGCCGCGCGATCGTCCAGCGGCGCCCTACTGCGGTCGGCCGGCTCGTTGATCGGGCTGCCCATCCCCTCGGTGACCACCCGGACCACCGAGGCCGCCCGCCCATACCGGTCGAAGCCGGCCTCACCGTCGGGAACCGAAACCGCACCGCCCGCGCCGATCACCCCGATCGACCGGCGGGCCGCCGCGGCGAGCACCGCCGCGTCGGTCTCCCGGCGCCGCTGCACGGCGCTCAGCAACGCCGCGTCGGCCTCCTCGATCCGGGTCTCCACCATCCGCAGCAGCCGGGCCACATGCTGGTCGACGGCCGACCGGAGCTGACCGTTGACCAGCAGGTCCCAGCTGCCGCGGCTCTCCACCGCGCACGGCGACTCGGCCACCACCCAGTCCCGCTCGGCGACCAGCAGCAGCTCCCGCTCCCCCGACGTCTCCGCCGGGCCACCGTCGTTGCGTCGCAGTTGTCCACCGGCGCTGCGCAGCCACCACGCGCCACCGGTCGAGGTGAGGGCGCTCCCCTGCGCCAGTGAGATGATCTCGCATCCGCGGAGGGTGGACGCCGCCCGGGGCGCCTGCCCGCGGCGCAGCGCGTCGGCGACGGTGACCAGCACCAGGTCCAGCGCCGCGACCAGCTCCGTCGCGGCAGTCCGTGCCCGCAAGGACGCCCCCTCGTCCGCCACGCGGCCGAGCCGAACATGCCGCTCCAGCAGGGACAGGTGACGCCGGGACAGCCCGCGCAGCTCCGTGCCGGGCAGCGGCACCAGGATCAACCGCCACGCACCGATCGCGGTGGACGTCGGCACCAGGCCACCCGCAGGCAGCCGGGCCACATGGTGGCGACGCGAGGGGCTCATCCCGGCCCGGCGCACCGCGAACAGGTCGGCCTCACCCCCGGTCACCAGCCAGCCGGCCGCCGGGCCGTCCAGGCGACAGACCTGGCGTACGCCGTCCGCGCAGAAGCCGATCAGGCCGCCGGCCTGGGGATCCTCCACCGCGCCACTCATCAGCGTCTCCTCGGATCGTCGTGGTCAGTGCTCCCGGACCAGGCGCGCGTACGCCCCGTCCTGGGCAACCAGCTGGTCGTGGGTGCCGCGCTCCACCTCCCGGCCGCCGTCCAGCACGACGATCAGGTCGCAGTCGCGGACGGTGGACAGGCGGTGGGCCACGATCAGGCAGGTCGCCCCCCGCCGGCGCAGGTGCCTGTCGATCCGGCGTTCGGTCTCGGCGTCCAGCGCGCTGGTGGCCTCGTCCAGCACCAGCACCCGGGGATCGCGCACGAGCGCTCGGGCGATCTCCAGCCGCTGCCGCTGCCCACCGGAGAAGTTGCGGGCGTTCTCCCGCACCGGACTGCCGAGGCCACCCGGACGGGCCGCGACCTCGTCGTAGAGGCACGCGTCGGTCAGCGCGCTGACCACGTCCTCGTCGGCGATCGTGAGGTCCCACATGGTGACGTTGTCCCGGACCGTCCCCTCGAACAGCCGTTGGTCCTGGTCCACCATGGCGACGGTCGCCGCCCAGAGCCCGTCGTCGACTGCGGCCCGCTCAAGGCCGTCCACGGTGACCTGTCCGGTCCAGGGACGGTAGAGCCCGGCGACCAGCCGGCCTACCGTCGACTTGCCACTGCCCGAGCGCCCGACGAGCGCCACCCGGGCACCCGGCGGCAGGTCAAGGCTGAAGTTCTCCAGCAGTGGACGACCCAACGGGTTGTAGCCGAAGGTGACCTCCTCAATGCGCAGGTGCCCCTCCATCGGCGTCATCGGTCGGGCGGATCGGTCCTGGGCCGACGGCAGTGGGTACCGCTCCACGTCACGCAGCCGGTTGAGGTCGGCGCTCATGTCCTGCAACCGCGAGCCCAGCGCGGTCAGGTTGCCCAGCGGGCGGTTCATCGCGGCGGCCAGGCTCTGCATGCCGACCAGCACGCCGACGCTCATCGCCTCCGCCACGACCTGCCGGCTGCCCAACCCCAGCAGCACCGCGGTGGTCCCCGAGGCCAGCAGTGCCGGCAGGACGGAGAGCACCGCGGTGGGCACGCCCAGCCGTTGCTGACGGGTGGCGACGGTGGCGTGGCGCGCCGCGAACCGGGCCACGGCGCGTTCCTCCTCGCCGCCGGCCTTCACCGTCTCGATCATCTGGACGGTGGTGTACACCGTTGTCACCAGCTTGCTGCGGTCCGCCTGAAGACCGGCGACAGCGGTGGACCGGGTCGAGGCGACATAGCGGAGCACGCTGACGTTCAGCCCGGCGAGGACCACCGCACACAGTCCGAGCAGCAGGTCGTAATGGCAGAGCAGAGCCCCGTACGCCAGCACCAGGCCGGTGTCCACCACAGTGGTGGCGGTCCGGCGGGTAAGCACCTCGGCGACCACCTCGTTGCCGCGGACCCGCTGGCTGAGGTCGGCGGCCTGCCGCTGGTCGAAGAAGGTCGGCGGCAGCCGCAGCAGATGTCGGAAGAACCGGGCGGCGCTGGCGAGGGCGAGCGCCGTCTCCGCGCGTACGGTCAGGCGTTGCTGAAGCAGGCTGGCCAGGAAGGTCAGCACGGTGGCCACCGCCACCGCCGCCACCAGGCCGGCGAACGCGGCCCGATCCTCCTGCAACAGCACCCGGTCGACGAAGACCTTGGCCATCACCGGGATGGTCAGACCGACCACGGCGATCAGCAGGCCGAGCAGCAGCATCTGCGCGATCGCCGAGCCCGGGCCGCGCCACCGCTCGGCCAGCGCTCGCACCAGCCGGTAGCGGGTGCCGCCGGGCCGGAACTGCGGGCCGGGCTCCATGGTGAGCACGATGCCGGTGAAGGCGCCGTCGAACTCCTCCCAGCTCACCGCACGGGGACCGGTGGCCGGATCGTTGATGAAGACCTTGCGGCCCAGCCCCTCCAGCACCACGAAGTGCTCGAACCGCCAGAACAGCACCGCCGGCAACGCCACGGTGGCCAGGCCGGCCAGGTCCATCTGGAAACCCTTGGCCACCATGCCGTAGCGGCGGGCGCCCTTGAGCACGGTGGCCGCGGTGGAGCCGTCCCGGCTCACTCCGCACACCCGGCGCAACTCCTCCAGGGGCACGTGCCGACCGTGGTGCGCGAGCAGGATCCCCAGCGCGGCGGCACCGCACTCCACCGCCTCCATCTGGATCAGGGTGGGCGTACGGACCCGTCGACGCCGGATCCTGGGCAGCTCCGGCGTGCCGCTGACGGCGGTCGTCGGCGTGCTCATCGCCGCAGCAACCAGTCGATCGGGTGTTCCCGGTCCACTGTGAACCAGGCGGTGACCTCGCTGGCCGAGTTGAGCTGGAACGGCGGCGGAGACTTGGTCCAGCGCAGGCCGCCCGGGGCGGCCGGGTCGGGCTCCAGGGCGACGGTCACTCGGACCACGCTGCCGCGGGCGAGCAGCCGCCGGACGTCCGGCCCGGTGCCCAGGAAGGCGCGCAGCGATGCCTCGGTCTCCGGGAAGGCGCCGACCGTGGTCACCTGGCCGGCCAGGGTGCCGAACACGTTGCGCGGCGCGGCCGCGGCGGCCACTTCGACGGTCACACCGGGTTGCAGCAGCGGGGCGGCGACGGCGGGGGCGTAGACGACTGCCTGCAACGCGTCCCCGGCGGTGTCGAGCCGTTCCAGGTCGGCCAGGTGCGTGCCCGGGGTGACGATCTCGCCTTCCGAGACCAGCCAGGCGACGACGTACGCGTCACCCGGCGCGGTCTCCACCCGCACCTTGCCGTCCGCCGTGCGCAGGCTGTAGAGGGGGGTTCCCTTCGGCACCCGCTGGTGCGGTGACGCCCACACCTTGGTGACCTGGCCGCTGTCGAGCGCGTCGAGGGCCGAGATCCCGTTCGAGTGGATCAGCACTCCGGCCGCCTCGACGGTCCGGGGCACCACCGTGCGCACCGACCACACACCTGCGGCGACGACGACGATGACCAGCGCGGTGGTTGCCAGCCAATTCGGGACTGTGGTCAGCCGGACCGCCCGGTCCAGTTGCTCGGGCGCCTCCAACTGGCGCAGAGCCTGCCGCCGGAACTTCATGGCCGGTTCTCCGCCGCGGCCGGGCCGGTGGCGCGGTGTGAGCCGAGCAGGAAGTCGGCCACGCTCGGCTCGACCAGCGGGTCGAGCCCGGACAGTTCGGCGAAGGCCTGGGAGTCCCCGGCGCCGAGGGCGCACGGCGCCAGCCCCATGGCGGTGGCGACGAGATACATCTGCTGGGTCAGCACACCCGCGTCCTTGAGAATCATGGCGTAGCTCATCCCTTCGTACTTCCACATGAGCCGCTGGACCCGGGCGGTGACCACCAGGACTGTCTGCGGCGGCCGAGGCAGGGCGCCGGCCGCCCGGGCGTACGCCAGCAGCCGGTCCGCGGCCGGTCCCCAGCCGGCGACCGGCTCCAGCCGGTGCCCGACGGCGTCGTAGTGGTAGAGCCCGGGGTCGAGCCCTGCGCAGCGCGCGACCAGTGGGTAGATCTCCAGCTCGTAGACGCCGCCGCCGCCCGGGTAGGGCCGGTGGCCGATCTCCTGCCCGCCGGCCTCGCCGACGGCGCTGGTGTGCTGCGACCGGTGCAGGAACTCCGCCAGCCGCTCCAGCGGCAGCGGCGCCGCGTCGTCGTGTTCGCGCACGCTGCGCCGGTCGGTGACGACCTGACTGAACGCGGGATCCGCCTTGGCGATCGTCGCCAGGTCCGGCAGTGGCAAGTCCACCGCCCGGCCCCCGTCGTACGGGCGGCGCAGCGGTTGCGGGGCGAAGCTCCCCCGCATCCGGTAGGTTCCGCCCACCGGCAGCGCGTGTCGGCCGGCCCGGGATCGGTGGTGTAGCCGCAGCTCCTCCGGCGACCAGTAGGCCAGCGGCGCGTCGTCGCACTCTGCCTCGAACTCGGCGTCGGTGACCAGGATCCGGGCGGTGGCCAGCTCGTCGAGCACCCGTCCGGCGACGTCCGGCGGCACGCCGAGCGTGCGGGCCACCGACTCGGGTCCGACGCCCGGCGCGGCGGCGGCCAGTACCGCGCCGAGGGCGGCGTCGGCGCAGCCGACAACGAGGGTGCTCAGCGGTGATGCGGCCACCAGCATGCCCCGTTCGTGCTGGAGGGCGGCGAAGCGGGAGAGCCGGTAGCGGACCCCGGGTGTGTGTGGGCGACTCTCCGGCAGACTGCCTCGGCCCAGGCCGGTGGGCACCAGGTCGAGCAGCGGCCGATCGTCGACCTGGACGCGGCGTTCCAGCCAGGAGTGGGCGAGCAGCCGGCGCAGCAGTAGCTGGGCGGGCAACACCCGGTTCTCCCCCTCCAGGCCGCTGATCAGCCGGCCGACCTCGACGTCGTTGACCCAGTCGGCGGCGAGCCGCAGCAGCAGCGCCCGCCGGCCCATGCCCGGTTGCTCCAGGGTGACCTGGAAGCGGGTCTGCCTCAGCGTCAGCGAGCCGTCCTCGCCGAGCCGCAACTCCGCGTCACGGCGCAGCCGGTACGACTCCTGAATCGGCGGACCGCCGACGGAGCCGCTCACGACGACCGCCGACCGACCAGGTCCACCACGGTGGTCATCCCCACATCCTTCCCACGATCCCGGTGGCCCGGGAAAGCCCGGCTAGAAGAAGACGTTCAGCGGATTGGCCGATGTCTCGTCGACGGCCAGTGGGCCCCGACCGAGGCGGGCCGGCACGTCCCACAGTCGGCCGGGACCGAGCCGGCGCCAGAAGTGCCGTAGGCCCGGCACGACGACTTTCACCACCGCCAGGTCGACATCCGGACGAGACTGGTCGACGACGATCACCTCCAGGCCGGCCCGCTCCGCCCGGCGTACGCAACGACGCACGTCATCCCCGACGTCGCCGGTGGTCAGCGTCGGGTGGTCGGCCGCGGTGCGCGACGGCCGGGTGGGATCCGGGGTCAGCCAGGGCTGTTCGGCCACCCGCACGGTGCCGAACCAACGCGCGGTGTCCGGGTCGTCGACGCCGTACCGGTTGCGGGCGGAGGTGGGACCGGCGACGGCGGGCAGGAACTGGTTCACCTCGGTGAGCGCCCGGGTCAGCGCGACCCGCGCGTCCAGGTGCGCGCCGAAGCCGACCAGGACGTCCTCCGGCCCTCGGTCGACCCGCCGGGACACCGCGGCGAACGTGGGTACGCCGAGGTCGGCGGTCAGGTCGAGGGCCCACAGTTCGCGGCCGAGTGCGGCGGTGTGATGGTCGACGCAGGCGGCCGTCCACGGGTCGCCGAACGAGGCGAGGTCCACCCCGGGCATCCGGGATCGGTGGTACCACCACAGGGCCACGCTGTCCCGCTCCACGAGTTCGCAGATGCCCTGCAGGATTGCCTCGGACAGGTTGCCGCCGGCCGCGCAGCCGTTCGAGTCGGCCGAGCACACCCCCAGCCCGGTCAGCTCCGGGTGCCCGTACCAGCAGTGCGCGGAGGGCAGTTCGCGCGGTGTCTGCCGGGTCAGCGACCAGCCCGTGGTCCAGTCCAGCTCCACCTCGTCGGGCAGCGGGCGGGGAATGCGGTGCAGGTGGCCCAGGTCGCGGTTGAGCCGGTGCCGGTCGGCGTACTGGCGTTCCGAGAAGAGCAGCAGCTCCCGCAGGTGTACGGCGCGGTCCGGACCGAGCTGCCGGTAGGTGGCCCGGTGCACCGGGCGGTCGCCGCGCCACACCCCGCAGTAGCGTTCCACCGCCTCCCCGACTGCGCTCATCCGGGCCTGCAGGTCGGTCCGGCCCTTGCCGCCGCTCTGCCCGCGCAGATTGCGGCGCAGCGCGGCGAGCTGGCGGGGCTGGGCGAAGTTGTGCCCGGCCGAGTAGGTGTGGGTGACGCCGTTGTCGGTCGTCTCCAGCGGGGTCAGCCGGCTCACCACGCCCAGGTACCGGCTGACGTGGTGGACGAGCGAGGCGTACGCCTCGGCGGGTTCCCGGATGCGGGAGTCCCCGGCCCGACTGGGCTGGGTGCCGCTGGGTGGCAGGTCGATCCGTGGCTCGGCCTTGCGGACGAGGTCCGGGTTACCGCAGGCGGGGCACTGCGGCTGGCGTACCAGTTGGTGGCTCTCCGTGCTCAGGTCCCGGGTGTCCAGGGCGACCATCCGGCCGGTGAGACGGGGCGACGCGCCCCGGACGGCGAGCACGGCGAGCTCGGCGGCGAGCAGCCCGGCCGCCATGGTGGCCAGTCCGGGCAGGACCGCGCGGCCGGGCTGCGGAAGCGGACCGGCCAGGTCCTGCGCGTCGAGGAAGGCGTTCACCTGTTCGTTCTCCTGCCAGCGTTGGCGCAGGCAGGCCCAGCAGCCGGTACGGCCCGGCACGAGGTGCGGGCCGAGGAAGACGACGTTGCCGTGTGGCCGGGCCAGCGTCCACGCGCGGCCGGCGGCCAGGTGACGGTTGTTGATCAGCGCGAGCCGGGGGTCGAGCATCGACGACGGCAGCACCAGCACCTGGGCGTTGCCCGGGCCCGGGTCCGGTGCGTCCGGCCCGACCACTGTCGGGGCGAGGCCGAGGGCGCGCAGCGCGTCGGCGGTCTCGGCCACCCGGGGCGCCCCGAGGTCCACGATGGTGACCCTTCCCCCGGCCATCCACCGCCGCCCGACGTCGGGCGGCACACCCCGGGCGTCCCAGCCGGCGGCCTCGGCTGCCGAGGTGTGCGCCGGGCCGGACACCAGAAGGCCGTGGTCGCGCAGCCGGGCGAGGGCTGCGGCGACAGCGGTGACCGGGTGTCGGGTGGCCAGGCGGGCCACCACGTCGGCCAACGGGGCGACACCGTCGAGCTGGTCGGCCAGGTCCGCGGCGACCGGGTCGTCGATGAGTAGGCTGCGGGTCTCCCCCAGCACCACGAGCGGACCGTCGGGCAGCCGCACCGGCACGTAGTCGGATCGGAAGCGCGGACGCCACATGGGTTCCTCCCGAGCTTCGTGGCCGGACCGCGGCACCGCCGGCCCCGCCGGCGATCACGGCTGCTGTCATCGTCGCGGTCCGGTGGCGTCCAATCCGAGTGATGCCACCGGTTTCTGCCGTCGCCGACGCCGTGGACGCTCGGCGGCAGGGTCAGTCGGCGGTGACGGTCAGCGCGCTGTCGTTGAGCCCGAGCACTGATGTGCCGACGGTCTGTGCCGGCACAAGCAGCACGAAGGTCTCCACCCGGGTGACCCGGATCGACTTTCCGCTGATCGCCTTGAGGTGACCGGTGGCGATCAGGTCCGGGCTCTGCGGTTCCAATCGGACGGTGGCCGAACCGCCGGGCGCCGGGCGCAGCGTGTCGGTGGCGTGGATCGTCAAAAAGGTGAGCGTGCCGGTCGGCACCGCGACCGCGCAGTCGGACCACTCCGCCCGGTCCATCGTCCGCTGCACCGCCCCGCCGACACCGGCGAGCTGCTGCCCGTAGACCTCCCAACCGCCGGCGAACTGGCCGTCGAGCAGCGCGCTCGACACGACGAGGGACCGGTTGCCCGTCGTGGACCCGATGCTGCGGGCGAACACCTCGGCGGCGAGGGCCCGACGGCTGGTCGCGTCCAGGGCGGCGCCGCCCGCGGTGGCGGGCCGGCCGTCGATGCTCCGGGCGACCACCAGCGAAGGTTGAGTGACCTGAACGTTGTGGCTGAGCTTCCACTGGCCGTCAGCACCGAGCACGAACTGGCTGACGTCCGTGGGCGCAAGCTCCGAGCCGGTCAGCCGGAGAGTCGCCGTGGCGAGGAAACAGGCCGGGTCGGCGGGTGGCACCGCGAAGACCGGGTTTATGTGCTGGAAGGACGGTTGCGCACGCTGGTTGTACGCGGCCCGGCGTACTGCGGCGATGCTGAGGTCCAGTGAGGGCGAAACCTCCTGCGCGCGCAGCGCCTCGACGTCACCCGCCACCGAGGCGGCCGAGTCGGCCTGGTCGAAGGCGGTGAGCACGAGCGCGGCCCGGTCCCGACCGAAAGTGGCCGAACCGTGGGGCGCCGGGGTGGCCGCGTCCACTGGCTCACCACCACAGCCGGTCAGCACGAGCAGCGCCACCGTGGCGGCGGCGAACGGCATCGCCGGCACCGGCGCGGCGAGGGTTTGCGGGCTCCTGACGGATCTTCTGCCCAGCATCTCGTCCTCCATCCACCACCGGTCCACGGGAATCGCGCCCGATGCAGTCGAGTATGTGAGCGGCTGTCCGGCTACGACGGTGGCGGCGCGGCCTCGTGGTGCCCGGCCAGTCGACGTTGCACCGAACGACGTCATCCGGCCGGGATTGCCGTCATCGATCGGTGTCATCGAGACGAGCGACCCAGGCGGCCAGGCCCGACCGGGAAGCGACGCCCGTCTTGCGGTAGAGGCGGGTCAGGTGCGCCTCAACCGTGCGGGGGCTGATGTTCAGCTGCCGCCCGATCAGTCGGCTGGTGGCCCCGGTCGCCGCCAGCCGCGCGATGTGCCACTCCCGGTCGGTCAGGGCGGCGACCTCGCGCGGGCCGACCGGACGGGCCAGTCGCAGGCCGACCCGTTCCGTTCCGCACCACCCGGCCAGTTCCAGCGCCCGGCGGCGGGCCCGCGCCGCCAGGCCGGCCTGGTCGGCCGCTTCGGCTGCCCGGGCCAGGGAGGCCAGGGCAAGGCTGCGCCGTAGCACCATCCCGCCGGCGCGGAACAGGTCGGCCGCGGTCTCCAGGTGCAGCAGCGCCGCCCGGACCTCGCCGCGGGCGAGCAGCACCTCGCCGTACGCCGACTCGGCGAAGCCCCGTTGCCCGGACAGACCGACCTGATCCGCCTCGGCCATTGCCAGCCGCGCCTGCCGCTCGGCGTCGGCCACGTCGCCCGTAGCGAGCGCGGCGGCGCAGAGCAGCTCGTACCACCTGGGCCGCAGGGACGTCTGGAGACGGCTCAGCCGGCTGTCGCCGCCGGCTGAGCGCACCAGTTCCGCACAGGTCGCCGGATCACCCGACAGCAGCGTCGCGGTCGCCAGCGCCGTCGCGGCGGTACGACCGCACCAGGTGGCGAGGTCGGTGGCGATTCCGGCGGCGCTGCGGGCCAGCGCCACCGCCCGGTCGTCGTCCCGAGGGCCACCACGCCACGCCGTCGCCTCCGCCTCGAACGCCAGGGCGAAGCTCAGCAGGTCGCGACCGCCGATCCGCCGGGCAACGATGCCCGCCTCGGTGGCCAATCCGATGGCGGCGTTCAGCTGCCCGCCGTGGTAGGCCACTTGACTACGACCGAGCAGCAGCTGGCACAGTCCGTCGTCGCGGTGCGAGGCGCGGACGAGGGTCAGCCCTCGGTCGAGGTGCCGCACCGCGTCGGCCTGCCGTTCGAGGTACAACTCGCTCAGGCCGAGTGCGGTGAAGCAGTCGGGGTGGTCCCGCACGTCCCGGTCCGGCAGCGAGTCGACGATCCGGGCGCCGGCATCGAGCAAGCCCTGGGCGTCGTCGAGGGCGCCGTCGAGGGCTGCGGCCAGACTACGCACCGCCAGCAGGCTGGCCCGGTCCGCGCCGGAGCCGCCGAGATCTCCGCTGAGCACGTCGGGCAGCGCGGTCACGGGGCGGCCGGCCAGGATGCCGGCGGCGCCGATCTCGGTGGCGAGGCGGTAGCCGTCGCCAGGTCCAGCATCGGCTGGCAGGGCGGACAACTCCCGCCGGCTGATGGCCACCGCCTCCGCGTAGTTGCCGAGCAGACGTTCCACGCGCGCCCAGAGAGCTACTGCCTGCGCCCGCCGTCCCTCCGGGTCGGCGGGGAACAGCGGCACGATCTCCTGGAGCAGGGCCCTGCTCTCGGCCAGATTCCCCGCCTCCCCGGTGATCTCGGCCAGCGCGAGCGACACGTCCTGGCGACGTTGCGTCAGACCGGCCGTCGGCCGCAGCGCACGCAGCGCCAGCCGCAGCCAGCGGATGGCCAGGTCCGGCGTCTCGCGCCGGACCTCCTGCGCAGCCCGGCAGAGCACGTTGACGCAGCGGTCGGCCCAGCCGCCGTTCGGCAGGGCGAGCAGGCGCTCCGCGTAGCGGGCCCTATCCGCGGGTGGCGCGCCCAGATCGACCAAGGCGGTGAGCGCACGCGCACACGCCTCCACCTGCCACTGCGTGTCGGTGTCCTGGGCGACCGCCATCCGCAGCACCGGGTGCCGGGAGGCGAACCGTCCAGTGCCGGGGACGCGGCGGATCAGGTCAAGCCGGGCCAGCCGCCAGCAGGCCTCGACCGCCAGTGACGTCGGGACCTGCGCAACCTCGGCGAGCAGGTCCGCGGTGAAGGGCGCATCGACGATCGCCCCGGCCCGCAGACAGGCCAGCTCGACGGGGGGTAGGTCCGTCCACTCGCGGCGCAGCACGGCCACCGCCGCGTCGGACAGCCGGCCACCCTGTGCTTCACGGATCGGGTCTGCGCTGTTCGAGGTGGGGTCGCTCGGCAGCACCGCCAGGTAACCGGGGTTGCCGCCGGTCAGGTCGTACCGGGCGCGCAGCTCCACTGGGTCGATGTGGGGGTGCAGGAGCGCGACCTCAGCCACGCTGAGAGGGCGAAGTTCGGTCCGGTCGTGTGACGTCGGTTCCGCATCGGCGTGCTTGTCGGGATCCGGTAGCCCGAACGGCATCGGGGTCGCCATCTGCCGCGGGCGGTAGACGAGCACGAGCAGCAGCGGAGCGGGCACCGGATACCGCAGTAGGTGGGCGATCAGACCGGTGGAGGAGGCATCCGCCCAGTGCAGGTCGTCGAGGACCAGCACCAGACCGTCCCGTGCCGCCAGGCCGATCAGCCGGCGGGCCAACTGGTAGGTCCGGAACCGCCGGGCGTCCGACGCTCGCGCCGGCGCCGCTGGCACCGCAGCGACGGACTCCGCCCAGCTCTCCCCGGTGGGCCGTCCAGCACGCACCCCGCGTCGGAGTGACTGCCCCTCCGTGAAGGCATGTCGAAACACATGGAAGGGGACTCCTCGCTCATCCGGCGAACAGGTCCCGACGGCCCAGGGGACAGTGGAGTCGCACCGCTCCAGGGCCTCGCGGACGAACCGGGTCTTGCCGATGCCCGGCTCTCCGACCACCTCGCAAACCATTTGCCGGCCACGGCTCAGCGCGGTGGCCTGGGCTCTCCCAATACGTGCCAACTGTGGTCGCCGCCCGACGAAGCGCGGGCTCGATGATGCGCTTTCCAGCCCAGGTGTCATCACGCAGACCAGACGCCTTCCGGCACACTCAATGGGAATTGGTCACACTATACCGGAGCACCGCCAAATGTCGAAACAAACCGACGCGGCCACCCCCTATTTGACAGGTGACATCGAGATGCAGTTCTTTCCGACATCGCACCACAACCCGCAGAAAAGGACCGGTAGCCAGAAGCGCGGAACGATGTCCATGAAACCCAATAAATCACCTGCCATCCACTGCGCCCGGGCTGTCGCCAACGAGCCCCAGGCGCTGCCGGGCTCCGGGGCTACGCCCAGCCCAGCTGGACAATCATCGGAGGGCCGCACCTAATCTGATATCGCCACGATTATGGCCGTCTATATTGAATCGACCGAAGCGGTCATACTCCCACCTTGGCCCCTCAACCGTGACGCTCATCCCACACGATCACGATGAACCGACGGCAAAGGATTCCCACAGCGCAAATGACCGGAATCCCACCGCCAGAACTGGCCGCCTATTTTCAACATGCGAACAGCAACATGCAGACGCAACAAGCATATAAGAGACGAGCACAGAAAGCCGCAGGCAGCCAGCCGACGGAACCGGGCCGAGCGCCTGTCCCCTGCGCCAGGTTCCCATGACGAACCAGACCCTGGACAACGCCCCTCCTGCGTTGTCGTCACCCTGTGTCTGCGCCCGCAGGCTTCCAGCCGGCGAGCCGGCGCGGTGGCCAACCGCCCAACAGCTTGAGCCGCCCACACCGGCGATGCACTTCCCAACGTCGGCAAGAGCCGGAACAGCGTAGGGTCGGCGTGCAGTGAAGGACTTCGCGTCCGCCGCGGGTCTTCCGTCACCTGCACGCCGCGATCAGGCGAGCACCACGCTGCACGTTCACCGACCTGCTCCAGGAGGTTCGATCATGTCCAAGGACTCGACGAGCAAGGCGAACGTCAAGAAGAAGGGCAAGACGATCAAGGAGAAGCAGACTGCGAAGCGCCTGAAGCGCGACGAGCAGAACGGGCACTCCTCAAACGTCGTACCCACCGGGCGCTGACGCCGGCAGCATCGCTGAACTGTCCGAATGCGGCAGGTGGGGATCCGACGATCGGCGGATCCCCACCTGCCGCTGCGGTGTTCAGTGACGGCGGTGAGCCGTGACGATCCAGGCACGTGAGTCGAAGTACACGCCGCCGCCGGTGTGGTGGGCGTCGAGGGTGGCGCGTAGCCGCGTGCGTGCCTGCTCGGCGGCCGCCGCGTCGAGATTGGCGAGCAGGTTCTTGGACTCCCACAGGCCGAGCACGGCGTCGAAGGCGGTGGCGCTGTCCGGGCCGTAGTAGACGGGCTTGTTCACGTCCGTGAAGCTGACTTCCGCGAAGCCGGCCGCCGTCAGGACGCCTTCCGTGACGGTCGGGTCAGCGAGTGAGAACGGGTCCGGGCCGCGCGGTGTGGCTGATGCGGGGCCGAGTGCCTGGCGGATCGAGGTGGCCCACTCATTGCGGTCGCGCTCTTGCCAGACCAGCAGCACCAGGCGCGCAGAGGGGCGGAGGGCGCTCCCGATATTGATGAACGCGGCGACCGGGTCGGCGAAGAACATCGTCCCGAATCTGCTGATGCAGACGTCATAGTACGTCGGTGGAAAGCGGTGGACCTGGGCGTCCGCCTGTTGATAGGTGATGTTGGTCAGTCCCTCGTCGTCGCTGAGCTGACGAGCCCGTTCGAGCATTGGCGCGGCGAGATCGACGCCTACCGCGCTTCCGGCCGCGGCGGCGCGGGCGGCCTCGCGCGTGGACTGGCCTGTGCCACAGCCGATGTCGAGCACACGGTCGCGAGGGCCGACGTGGGCAGCGGCGCGGAAGAGTTCGTTGTGCAAGCGCAATTCTGCGTCGTAATCGAACAGGTCGGACATCCCTGTCACCGGTCCCTTTCGATATCTGTTTGGACGGGGCCATCGCGGAGTACGCCGCGCACCTGGTCCAGCGACACTGTTTCAGGCGGGAACTCCGCCAGCCACCAGGTGGCGCCCGCCTCGGCGTAGGGCGTCGGATCGGCGCCGGGCGGGAGGGCGATGGCGATGTCGTACGGGGTCGTCTTCGGCCGGCGGAGACCAGTGATCGTGGTAGCGATGTCGGCGAGCTGGTCCGGGTGTTCGAGATTGATCGGGAAGAAGCCGTCGTGCCGGGCGGCGCGGCGCAGCGGTCTGACGTTACCGGGATAACCCGCGGCCCAAACCGGGACGCCCGGGCGCTGAACCGGTCTGGGGAGGAAGGACATGCCGTCGACGGTGTAGTGCGGGCTGTGATGGTGCACGGGGCTGCCGGACCACGCGGCGGCGAGGATTTCCAGTGAGTCGTCGAGCATCTGACCCCGCCGCCGATCATCGAGTTCCTCGCCGGTCGCAGACAGCTCGTCGGCGAAGCGATCGCTGCCGAGACCGACACCGAGCGTGAGGCGGCCGCCGCTGAGCTGGTCCAGCGTCGCGGTTTCCCTGGCGACCTTGGTCGGTCGGCGGCGGGCAAGGGGCGTGACCATGGGACCGAATCGGAGACGTTCGGTGGCGGTGGCGATCGCGGCCAGCGTGATCCACGGGTCGGCCACCTGTCGGACCGGCGCCCGCCAGCGCAGGTTGTCCCACACGAACACGCCATGCCAGCCGGCCTCCTCCGCCTCGGCGGCCAGTCGTGCCACCGCCATTGGATCGGCGAGATCGTCGAAGACCGGCAGCCAGAGCGCGGACCGCAACCCAGTCATCGTGGGCCATCTCCGACGCGGACGAATTGGTGACCGTGTAGCCCTGGCTGGTGGATCTGCCGACGTCCTGGTCGTCGTGATGAATCACGAACCCGTCGCCGCGCGATCTGATCGCACAGCTGGATCCCAGGCCGCACCGTCGATGAGCGGGATCGCAGCGCTCGCGAGGTTTCCAAAGGTCTCAAGGCACACCTCGACGCCGTTGATCGATGAGTCTCGCCGCGCGAATGAGGATCGGTCATGGGCGCCACGCTAAAGCAGGCAGTGCATCGCGAATAGCGATAGTTGCCGATCAAGTCAATCGTGATAGCCGATGTATCGGCTATGGTTGGGCTCATGTCTGACGTCGAACTGCGGCATCTCACCACGATGGCCGCCGTGGCGGACGAGGGCACGTTCGGGCGAGCGGCCGCGCGGCTCGGGTACACCCAGTCGACGGTGAGCCAGCAGGTCGCGGCTTTGGAGAAAGCCGTCGGCGGCGCCGTGTTCGACCGACCGGGCGGGCCGAAACCGGTGCGGATCACCCCACTCGGCAGGGTGGTGCTGGCACACGGACGCGATCTGCTGGCGAAGGCCCAGGCGATGGCAGCAGCCGTCGACCGGTTCAAGGCCGGCGACGGCCGGGTCGACATTGGCACCTTCCAGAGCGTGTCCAACGTGATCCTGCCGCTGGTCATACGCCGGCTTCGGGACGAGCACCCCGACTGCGACATCAGGCTGTTCGAGGAGGAGACCGACCAGCCGAAAGTTCATGAGCTCGACCTGATGTTCTTCGACGGCCGCGTCGATGGCGAGGTCGAACTCCTCAAGTTGCTCGACGATCCCTACCTGTTGGTGGCCCGCCGCGGCACCTTCCCCGACGGTCCGGTGCGGCTGGCCCAACTCGACGGCGCACCGATGGTGGCGCACCCGCCGATCTGCGACCAGGCCCGGATGGAACAGGCGCTCGCGCGACGCGGCGTCCGGCCGCACATCGTGTGCCGCACCGCGGGCAACGAAACCGTGCTGTCGATGGTGCGCGCCGGCATGGGTTCGGCGGTCATGCCACAACTCGCGTTACACGGTGGCGATGTCGACCTCGACGAGTCGTTGTGCGTGCACGAGCTCAAGCCAGCGCTCCCCCCACGCGAGATCTTCCTGCTGTGGCAGGCACATCGCACCCACTCTCCACTCGTGGCGCGGACGATCGAGATCGCCGTGGACGTCGTGGGCAAGATCGCCACGCGCACTTGACCCGATCACGTGCGCTCGCACTCCTCGCTCGGCGCAGAACTGGCGTACCAGGGCCTGTGTCGAAGTCGGCCACAGCGGACAGTGCCGATGCACCGGGTCACTCTCGGATCGGACGAGCACTCCCGCGCCTGGCACGACCCGACGGTTCCCCGAGCCGCCACGTAGTGCCGGGCCGGTGGCCTCGCGCCAGAGCGCTGCCGTGCCCCCACACAGCCACGTCCAGAGAAAACGATCTTGCTGGTATTCACCGACGAAGGATCATGTGCTACGGTAGCCCAGTTGCAGTTTTGATTTCCGTAGACGTTTTTGAGCGCCTGATGGGGCATCTGAAACCCCGCCAGGCGCTTTTCGTTTTCGTGTCGTTTCGACGCGGGTGATCAACGCGGCGGCGTAAGGGTCCGCACAGTGCGGTCTCTAACAGCCTGCGAGGAGCAGACATGACTACAGGTACCGTGAAGTGGTTCAACGCCGACAAGGGCTTCGGCTTCATCAGCCCGGACGACGGCGGCGCCGACGTCTTCGCCCACTTCTCCGCGATCTCGGCGAGCGGCTTCCGCAGCCTCGACGAGAACCAGAAGGTGGAGTTCGACGTCACCCAGGGCCAGAAGGGCCCGCAGGCGGAGAACATTCGCCCGCTCTGATCCACACTTTGCGAACGGCGGCCCGACTGATTCAGCGGGCCGCCGTTCGGCGTTTCATGCGCTCACCACGGCATCTCCAGAGCATCTGATCGGCGGAAGTCCGGCCATCTCGGTGTAGCGAGCGGGTGGCGCAAACGAGCACCGACGCGAGCATGGCCATGCTCGCGCAAACTGCCGCTCCGTGCCGCCCAGGGCGGTCAGCTCAGCCGCAGCGCAGCCGTTCGTCGTCGAAAACGATCTCGATCAACGGGCTGCGCTTGAGCCAGTCTTCCAAGCGCTGGCGCTGGGTGACGTGCATGCGTAAACCGGGCTCGTCCTGCAGGGCGACCACCGCGGACAGTACGCGATGACGCACTGCGGGATCCTTGACCGGCACTGCCGTGGCCGGCAGATCCGCCCGGACATCGTTCTTGAGGTGGACGGTGAAATACGGGTGCGCAGACAGGTTGGCGTGCCAGCTTCGGGGCACCGGCATCCCGCTGAGGTACCAGCGGCCGCCGACGCGGTGGAACCAGATCTCGATGCGCCGTGGACGACCGGTGCGCCGGCCCAGGGTGGTGATGTCGATGGTGCGTGCCCCGCGCGGCGAGCCCGGACCGATGGCCAGAGCGCGCCTGACCGCGCCCACGTCGTAGCTTCTGTCCGCGGTGTCGGTCATGGTCGGCTGCCTTACTCGCGCCTGACGGAAATGGCTGTTGCGGCAAGTCAACCGTCGCCCCTGGAGGGCTGCTAGGGCCATCCTGGCGGATCCTTGCACGATCCTGCCCACGCGCAGGCACAGCACGGCACCGAGCCGGGCAGAGTCGTTCATCCAAGAGGATTGGGCAAGAGACGAAGAGGATCATTCTTTTCGCGGGCCCGGCACAGCGGTCTCCTGGAAGGGACACACTCCCCACGGATTCCGACGAATCCTCAGGCCCAGGAGGCACACCATGAAGTTGACATCCTCTCCGCCCTAAAGGACGGAGATTCCCTCCACGCTGCGCGTGGAACACGCGGCGTCCGGGTGGGTTCCCGCTTCCCTGCGCGCCGCCGGCACGAGTGCCGGTCTTACATGCGCTCCACGGGCGTTGAGGTCCGCCAGTCCAGCGGCCCTGACGTTCCTGGCGGCGTTCACGTCCCGGTCGTGGGCTGCTCCGCACGGGCAATCCCACGATCGGACGTTGAGCGACATCTTCTCGTTGATCCGGCGACACGCCGAGCACATGCGGGTGGACGGGAAGAACCGGTCCACCCGGCCAAAGGTGCGTCCGTACCGGGCGGCCTTGTACTCCAGCATGCCCGTGAATGACGCCCAACCAGCATCGTGCACCGACTTGGCGAGCCGGGTCCGGCCGAGACCGACGACGCATAGATCCTCGACGTATACCGCTTGGTTCTCGCGGATGATCTGCGTCGAGAGCTTGTGCTGCCAGTCCCGCCGGGTGTCGGCCACCCGGGCGTGCGCCCGCGCGACCTTGACGACGGCCGTCTTACGCCTGTTCGAGTCCTTCTGCTTGCGCGAGAGGTCCTGCTGCAACCGCTTGAGCTTGCGGGCTGCGCGGCGCAGGAACTTCGGCGCGGCCACCTTCGTGCCGTCCGACAGCACCGCGAAATGCGTCAGGCCCAGGTCGATGCCGACCTCGGCATCGACCGGCGGCAACGTCTCGTGCGCGTCGACCGTGACGACGAACGAGGCGAAGTACCGCCCGGCCGCGTCCCGGATGATCGCCACGGACGAAGGGTCCGACGGCAGTGTCCGGGACCAGCGGACCGCGAGGTCGCCGACCTTCGGCAGTCTCAGCCGGCCGTTGTCGAGGACCTTGAACCGGCTGTTCTTGGTGAACCGGATGCTCTGCCGGTTGTCCTTGCGGGACCGGAACCTGGGCGGGGCGACCTTGCGGCCCTTGCGCTTGCCCGTGACCGAGGCGAAGAAGTTGCGGTACGCGGTGTTCAGGTCCGCCAGGGCTTGTTGAAGCACGACCGCCGACACCTCGCCCAGCCAGGCGCGGGCCGCGTTCTTCTTCGCCTCCGTGATGACCCGTTTGGACAACTCGCCGTCGGAGACGTACGGCAGTCCGGCCTCGCGGGCTTCCTGCCGTGCGCGCAGCCCGTCGTTGAACACCACCCGCACACACCCGAACGTCCGAGCCAGCTTCATCTGCTGGCCCGGCGTCGGATAGACGCGGAACTGGTAACGGAGCTGCACGAAAAGCACGGTACCATATTGGTTTATGGCAGAACTTGAAAGCATCCGCACTGGTAGACACTGTATTTTGCGATGCATGTTCACTTGGTCTTCGTGACAAAGTTCCGGCACAAGGTGTTCGGCGACCGGCACCTGTCCCGGATGGAACAGATCATGCGAGACGTGTGCCGCGACTTCGAGGCCGAGCTGGTCGAGTTCAACGGCGAGAACAACCATGTGCATCTGCTGGTCAACTACCCGCCCAAAGTGGCCGTGGCCCGACTGGTCAACAGCCTCAAGGGCGTGTCGTCGCGCCGCCTGCGGCAGGAGTTCCCCGACCTCGTACGCCACTACTACCGGGCCAACAAACTCTGGTCGGGCTCGTACTTCGCGGGCTCCGTGGGAGGGGCACCGCTGAGTGTCGTGAAGCAGTACATCGAGCAGCAGAACCGTCCGGGTTAAGGCACTGCTCGGGCCTGACGGCCCTCCCAGCGCGGGCCTTCACCCCCACCCTAAAGGGCGGAGCACTGGCCCGCATACCGGTAGCGGCGTTCCACACCTACATCACCGCGGCGGCCGCAGGCTGAGGCCGTGCCGCGCGCCCGCCGCGCCATCGGGTCCTACCGCATCTGACACGCCCCGGCCTTCGCCGCAGGCGCCGGGCGTGCGGCGCGTACATGATCACGGCGAAGCCGATCAGGCAGATCACCGCGCCGGGCTGGAGGACGATCGTGACGTCCGTCCGGTTAGCCGGGGTCGGCGCAGAGTTGGGAGGTCAAGGCGGTGCGGGCCCACTCTTCCCACGTGTCCGGTGACCAGCCGCGGTCGCGGACGAAGATCAGGTAGAGCTGTGGGCTGAGCAGGCCGAACAGCAGGTCCGCCGCCATCTCGATGGAGAGGCCGGGACGGATGTCGGGCTTGCCGGCCAGGGCCTCGGCCGCTGCGTACTGCACTGTGTAACGCGGGTCGGGGCCATCCGGCCACTGTGCGGCGATCTCAGGGTCGGTGGCTGCGGCAGCCGCGATCAGCGGCATGATCGGGGCGACCCGGCCCAGGATCTCGCGGGTGCCGTGGACGTGCGCGCGCAGTTGCCCGGCTGCGGTGGGCTCGGCGCACGCGGCGCGAAACCACTCACGATCCATGGTGGCTACCGGCTCAGTGTCCCCGGCGATGGACGTGTCGACGACGTCCTTGAACAGCGTGCGCTTGTTGCGGAAGACGAAGTAGACCGTCTGGACGGCCACGCCCGCCCGGTCCGCGACCTCCTGCAGGCTCGTCGCCCCATAACCCTGCGCGACGAACAGCTCGCGAGCCGCCTCGACGACCTTTTCGCGGGTGCGGCGTGAGCGCTCGGCTCGCTTGTCCGGCCGCTTGACCTTGTCCATATTGCGAGTCTATCTTTAGAGTACGTCACTAGAGTTCAACTCTATATTCTTGGAGGACATTATGGACCGGCCCAACGCCACCCAGAAGCTGGAAACGGATCCGGCTTCATCGCAGCGGGACCCGGAGGAGGAGGCCGTCCACCGCGCACTGGAGGGCTACTACCGCACCGGCAAGCCACCATGGGACACCGGCGTGACGCCGCCCGAGCTGGTCGACCTGGTAGAGGGGCGCAGGGCGCTAGCACCCGGCCGCGCCCTCGAACTCGGCTGCGGCACGGGGACCAACGCCACCTACCTCGCACGGCACGGCTGGGAGGTGGCGGCCGTCGACCTGATCGACCGCGCCGTCGACCAGGCCAGGGAGAGGGCTGCGGCGGCGGGAGTGGCGGTGCGGCTGCTGCACGGTGACGCCACCCGCCTCGACGAACTGGACGTGCCGGGCCCCTTCGACCTGTTCTTCGACCTGAGCTGCTACTGCGGGGTCCCGCTGCACCGCCGCGACGCCTACGCCGCCGGGCTCACCGACCGCGCCGCTCCCGGAGCACTTTTGCTGATGTTCGGGTACGGCCCCGAGCCGCTCGGCAATCCGATCCCCGAGGTCACGTCGTGGGCGGCGGGCGTCACAGCCGACGAGCTTCGCGCCCGGTTCCCCGGCTGGGAACTAATCGACGTCACACCGGGCACCAATTCGGTGCCGACCTTCTGGTTCACGCTGCGCCGCGACGCCTAACAATCTCCGGTCGCGGGTTTCTGTATGGCCAGCCACCAGATCCCGCTCGACGGCTCGCTACGCCCGCCGCTGGTGTCGTTCTGCCTGGCCCGGTCCTCGTCGAGTTTGGTCGACCGTCGAGGGCGCGGAGCACATCGCAGTGCACCTGCTCGCCGAGGACCAGCGGGACGTCGCACGTTTCAGAGACGGAAGATCCGAACTATCAACCCGGTGTCGTGCATCGTGTGTGGCGCGAAGGCGTGGTACGCCCAGGCGTGCACCCAGGCGTTGCCGGTCCGTACGGTGAGCCAGGTTTTGAATGCGCCGGGCAGCGTGTAGATGAGAAGCACGAACAGGATCGTCAGCATGGCCTCGCGCGGCGACCCGAACCCGCCCCAGCCCTCGAACACGTGCAGTGCCGCGTACGTCAGGCCGCCGAGAACGATGGTCGCGGTGGTGGAGCCGGTCAGACGGGCGTATCGGGGGACGAGGACGCTCTGCACGAAGATGACTGTGGGCAGCACCGTGCCAGCGAAGTACAACAGGAATGTCAGTGGCACTCCGACGGCGAGCTGACCCGGCGCCAGGCCGGCGAACGCGTGGCCGAGCACCACCCATTGCGCGAGCGATTCGAGGACCAGCACGACGAGGATGAGGATGGCGTCGCCGCGCCGATCCGCCGAGCGCAGACACATCTGGTGGGCGCTGTAACGCCGCCGGAACCACAGGAGTGGCAACAGCGCGTAGACCACAACGTTGTACGTGGCCCAGCCGAGCGCCTCGGCGGGCCCGACCGGATCGGTGGCACCGACCAGCGTACCGGCCAGGTGGAAGCCGATCGGGTGCCAGCCGAGCCCTCGGCCGATGAGCAGGCCACCGATTTGGGCGAGGACGCCGTACGCCAGGACGAGCCCTGTTTCACGGCGAGCGGTCGGGAGCGTCGGTGCGCGCTCGGCGATCATCGGCGCGGGTCGACCACGGGTGAGCGCGTATGCGATGGCGGCGAGCAGTACCAACTCGACGAGGGTGGCCTGAGCGGCGATCACCTGGCCGGGCCCGGATGGCGGGTCGTGCTGCGCGGGCCAGTCGAAGGGGGCGTCGCCGGGCGCGAGGAGCAGTACCGCGCCGTTGAGGGCGAGCCAGCCGACCACCGCTGCCGCGAGCCAGGCGAGTTCTCGACGTGACACAGGCGCCCCCGCTTATCTAGCACAGTCGTGTTAGCAACAAGAAGATAGCACGGGTGTGTTATAAAAAGTGGTGCCGAAACTGGTGGATGCGCAGGCCCGACGGACCGAACTCGCCGAAGCGGTCTGGCGGATCGTGATGCGCGACGGGCTGGAGCAGGCATCGGTGCGGAACGTGGCGCGCGAGGCCGGCCTGTCCATGGGTTCGTTGCGCCATTTCTTCACCACCCAGGCCGAACTCCTCGGGTTCGCCCTACGGTTGGTAGGGGAACGGATCGAGGAGCGGATCCGAGCCGTGGACACCACGGGCGACCAGCGTGCGGTGGTCCGGTCGATGATCGACGAGATGCTGCCGCTGGACCGGCCACGGCGCGGCGAGTGCGAGGTGTGGCTCGCGTTCACGGCACGCGCCGTCGTGGAACCGACCATGGCCGGCCTGCGCAAGGAAATCGACAAAGGCCTCGCCGATGCCTTCACCGCCATGATCCGGCGACTGGCCGACGCGGGTGCGCTCCGGCCCGGGCTCGATCAGAAGGTCGAGGCAGAGCGTCTCTACGCCCTCGTCGACGGCGTGATCCTGCACGCCCTCCTGCGCCCCGGCCGGACCTCGAACGCAACCGCCAAGGCCACCGTCGGCGCACACCTCGACCAGATCGCGCCAGCCGTCGCCGATGAACGCTGATCAGGCGTACGGCGGCCGCGGATCACCCGGACCACGAAGCAGCCACCGAGGACATCCTTCCTGCCTGAGCCGTTGCTGAGCGGCGGCCAAGTTTTCCGATCACAGCTGGCTGCGCAGGACGTCGTATGCCCAGGCCGCGAGGGTGGTGGGTGTCGTGGTTCGCATGGTGCGCGGTTGTTCGGGGACGAAATCGTCGCGCAGACCACTGGACATTCCGATCACGGCGTCGGTGAGCCCTGCCGTCATCCCGCTGGCACGCAGGTTCTCGCGCATGGTTTCGTCGGAGATTCGCTCGACGGTGCACGGTTGCCCGGTGGCCGCGCTGACGATCTCGACCGCTTGTGCCCAGGTGAGGTCCGTAGGTCCGTGTACGGCTTGCACGACGCGGCCGGACCATGCCGGCGACAGCAGTCGGGTGACAGCGACCTCGGCGATGTCGCGTGGAGCTACCCACGCCATTGGCTGATCGACGGGCAGGATGATCGGGATTCGTCCACCGCGGATCGCGTCGAGTTGAAGCAGGAGGTTTGTGAAGAAGAATCCGCAGCGTAGGTGTGCGACGGTGGTGCCGGTGGCGTCCAGCGCGACTTCGGTCGCGGCGAGGCCGTCTATCTCTCCGGCCCCGTGCCGGCGCTCGGCACCGACGCTGCTCTGAAACACGGTCCGGCGGAGCTGGTTCTCGGTGACCGCGCGAACCACGGCGGTGGTCGCCCGGGCATAGTCGCCGAGCGGGTCCTCGCTGCCTGTGGTCGGGTCGACCCAGTAGAGGGCGTCCACGCCGCGAGTCGCGGCGACCACGCCGTCCGCGTCGTACAGGTCGACGGCCGCCACGTCGGCTTCGGCTCGCACCGACGGCGGCAGCCGGTCCGGGTGGCGGGCGAGCACCAGCGGCCGTACGCCGGCTCGGATCAGCATGGCAACCACGTGGCGTCCAACGTTGCCGTTCGGAGTGGTGACGGCGATCTGCACAGGGCCCTCCTCAGCGTCGGTAACCGCTGACCACGCTACTGAGGTTGAACGGTGGAGGCTTGGTTGATCATGGCGGTCTGGGTGCATGGGCGATGCCGGATCACGGTCAGCAAGTCCCCCGAGCCTCGATCAGCGTGCGCATCGCGCTGCCGACGTGAGTGCAAGTCGGCCCGGAGCGCGGGCCCTGGTCTCTCGGCACCGCACCGGCTCGCGCGGGTGGTGGCTTGCCCGCGCGAGCCGGCGCGCACTGGGCTACGCGGTCAGGCGTCGCCGATCGACGACAGCATGAGACCCTCCCTTGAGGGACGGTCGCCGGCCGGACGGCCGGAACGGGAAGGACGGATCGGCCCGTGGGCCGCTGAAGCCCCACGGATTCGGCCGCCGCCGGCGACAACTTGCCTGCCAGTTCACCGTTTCCTGCTACGACGTTCGATGCGGTACGCGATCGTCGCGACGAGGAGGATGGCGATGATCGAAATAATCCATCCTGCCCGGTCCATGGCTCCACCTCCTTCGCGGGCCGCCTCCGGCACGCCTCAGCCCTAACCGTTACCCCAGGCTGACGGCAGCATGCATCGGTGGCCGTGGTTACTCGACCACCCTGCCCGCTCCGGCGGCGCCGTGCTCGTGGCGATGCCAAATCAGCATGAACACCGCCAGTTCCGTCTTCGACCGCATGCCTGATCCCTGTCAGGGTCGAGTTCTGCCCAACCGGCGCCGACCGCGCCGGACCTGACGACACCGACAAGGATCGACAATGGTGCCTACAACACGCCGTCTGGTAGCCGCGGTGGCAGTGGCGTCACTGGCCGCCTGCGGCCCCGCCGATGCCGCCGAGCAGCCGACGCAGGACCGTGCGGCAACAGCGAACCCGTCCACTGCCGCTGACCGGGACCACCAGTTCCGCCGCCTGGAGGAGAGGTTCGACGCGCGGCTGGGCGTCTACGCGATCGACACCGGCACCGGCCACACGGTGCAGTACCGGCCCGACGAACGGTTCGCGTACACCTCGACGATCAAGGCGTTGACCGCCGCCGAGGTCCTCGACGAGACCACCGACGCCGAGCTGGACCGGGTGGTGCGGTACTCGGCGGACGACCTGGTGACCTACTCGCCGATCACCGAGCAGCACGTCGCCACGGGCATGACGCTGCGCGCCATCGCGGACGCCGCCGTCCGCTACAGCGACAACACCGCCGGCAACCTGCTTTTCGGCCACCTGGGCGGACCGCAGAAGTTCGAGAAGGAGCTGCGGGAGGTTGGCGACAAGGTCACCGATCCGGCGCGTTACGAGACCGAACTCAACGAGGCGCGGCCCGGTGACCGGCGGGACACCAGCACGCCGCGGGCGCTGGCCGAGGATCTGCGGGCGTACGCCGTCGGCGACGCTCTCGAGCCCGCGGACCGCGACATCCTCGTCGGTTGGCTGCGGGGCAACACCACCGGCGGTGAGCTGATCCGCGCCGGTGTCCCCGACGGTTGGGTCGTCGGGGACAAGACCGGCGCTGGTGGGTACGGCACCCGCAACGACATCGGGGTCATCTGGCCGCCGGACCGGGCGCCGATCGTCCTCGCGGTGCTGTCCAGCCGCGATCAGAAGGACGCCGAATACGACGACGTCCTCATCGCCGAGGCGACGAAGGCGGTGCTGGCCGGCTGGTGACCGGTTGACCGGCACCCGCTCGTCGCCGGACGCCCGCACGACGCCTCGAACACTGCGGGGCGGCAGCGATGGAGGACCCGACCGGGTCGTGAGACGCCGGTTGGCGGGCCGCGCGCTGCCCAGCGAGCTGACGGTGGACCGCGCGCCGCAGATCAGCTGACTAACCCCACCAGGGCAGAGTGCCCGTGCGCAGGTGGTCGTGCAGGGAACGGGCGACCTGTGCCATCGTCGCCTCGCTTCCGGGCTGCGCGACGGCGGGCACCCGGGAGGCGGTGAGCGCGGCGACCGCGTACGACTGCCCGTCGGCGTGGTCCACCACTCCCACCTCGTAGCGCAGGTGCAACAGGGTGCCGGTCTTCGACGACCAGCGGGACGCATCGGAGGCAAAGTCCGGGGCGAGCCGCTGCCGGTGCAGGTTGTCGCCCATCAGGGCACGTATACGCGCGGCGGTGGTCGGGTGGATCGCCGACGGCCGCCAGATCGTGTGCAGCAGGTCGACGAAGGCCCGCGCCGACCCGGAGTTGGCGCGGGTGACGTCGAGCTGGGCGACCGGGTGGCCCTGCCCGGGGGTCGCCGCGCCGATGGCGAGGGAGTGCGCCAGATGCACGTCGTCGGGGCCGAGACGTTCCGCCGGCGTCTCGGCGAGGTCACCGACCCGCTGCCGCACGCCAACGCCGTTGATGCGCAGTCGGCGCAGTTCGGCGGCGACGGCGACCGGCGGGATCAGGTCGAACAGGGCGTCGGCGGCGACCCCGTCGCTGACGGAGGTGCTCAGGTAGAGCAGGTCCTCCACGGAGATCCGCGCAGGATGGCGGAAGCGGCTCAGCCCGGTCGGGCCGGGGGTGGTGATCCGACCGGGCGCGACGTCGACCGGCATCGCCGGGTCGAGTTCCCCGCGTGCGACGCGCTCCAGGACGGCGACCGCCAGCGGCACCTTCACCAGCGACGCCGCCGGGTACGGGGTATCGGTGTCAAAGCCGATCTCCGCGCCGGTGTCGAGGTTGCGGACCAGGAAAGCGCCGTGCAGCCCCGCCTCGTCGAGCAACTCGCGCGCGTTGCGCACGACAGCTGTGGCGCTCATGTCGGTTCGCCCGCCGCGCGGTGACCGGCTGCGGCCTGCTCGATCGACGTCCCGCTGACCTCGGGCACGCCCAGGCAGCGCGCGATGTCCTCGTGCAGAACGGTGCCGAGCTGGTCGAGGTCGTCGCGCACTCCGGCGGCGATGGTGTACCCGCGCACGGGTCCGAGGTCGGCGAGGGGGCACCAGTGCAGCCCGAAGTCCTCGGCCTGCTGACGGGAGCAGAGCAGCAGGTCGGGGAAGCTCAGCGCCGTCGCCACGGCGTCGACCAGGGACGGCGCGACCGTCACCTGCGCCGGCGCCAGCCCGGCGGACTGGCCGGCGCGGGTCAGTGGGTCCCGCAGGTGCGCGACGTCGTCCTCGGGCTGGATCAGGATCCGCCGCCGTGCCTGCGCGCGGCGCGGCCGCTGCGCAGCGTCTCCAGGAACACCGTCGAGGCCGGGAAGGGGTTGCGGGCGGCCAGCCCGAGTGGCACCCGCCAGGTTGCCGTCTCCCCCGGAGCCGCCACGATCCCCGCGCCGACCTCCAGGGTCTGGCAGAGCCGGGCCCGCTCCCCGGGCCCGGCCGGCCGTACCTCCAGGTGAATCCGTTGCCGACGCGCCGCGACCACCAATGCGGCGAGGCGCTGCGGCGGGCAGATCTCGGGTACGGCCACCCGCAGCGGCCGCAACCTGGCCCGCTCGGCGTCGTCGGCCATCGCGTCGGCCAGGTCCACCAGGCGACGGGCTGTGGGCAGCATGTCCCTCCCGAACGACGTCAACCGGACCGCCCGGGACGACCGATCGAACAGCCGCCCCCCGAAGTGCTCCTCCAGCGCGGCGATCCGGCGACTGGCGACCGACTGGGGAATTCCTGCCGCAGCGGCGCCGGAGGTGAAACTGCCGTGACCGCTGACGGCGACGAAGGCTCGGCAGGCGGCGACCACGTCCATCCACCGAACCTATACCCGGAACGCATGGACGGACCTAGTGCGGCACCTAATCCGCATCGGTCCGGGCCCGCCCGGAGGCAGCGACACGACGTCACACGGGGCGACCTGGCCGCACTGACGCGTGCCGTGGCGACCAGGCGCCGGCTCGGACGACGGTCGTATGATCACGGGCTTGAGCGTGCCGCTACGGGCGGGTGCTCCAAGACGCGCCGCGGGTTGACCTGGGCAAGATACGGATCGAAGTAGAGCGCGAGGTCGTCCCGCCGGCACGATGCCCCGATGATGTTGCTGGTCCCCGCGGACCCCCTACGGCCACGCTGGCCCGACGAACACTTCGCGCCCGAAGCCCACGGGGCTCGTGCCGCCGGGAACGACGTCGCGGTGATCGACCACGACGCGCTGACCTGCGACGAGCCGCACCGCGCGATCGCGGCCGTGCCCGCCGACGGCGCCGCGGTCTACCGCGGGTGGATGCTCTGCAGCGACCAGTACGCGGCCTTCGACGACGCCATCGCCGCTCGTGGCGTAACCCTCCGCACCAGCGGCGATGATTACCGCCGCGCGCATGAACTTCCCGGCTGGTACCACCAAATCGCCCCGGTCACCCCAACCTAAACAGCGTAAGGCCCGGCTATCGGAACGACATTGACCGATGTCTTGACTCTCTGCGCCGCCCTGCTCATGATTTACTTCGGCGGTTCAGAAGTGAGGGTAGATGTGATGACGCAGGGAGAGCCACCGGCAGGAGGCCCCACATCAGCCGTCACTCTCAGCGAGCTTGGACAAACTGGCCGACTTGCGCGCGCCGGTCGAGGCACGAGGGACTGGCTGACACGTGGGGCCCATCGGCGGGAACTGAGTATCGCGAGCCTCGGTTCGGTGCTCCTCGCTGTCGCGATGATCTGGCTGATTCCGCCGTACGCGGTTCGCGTGCTGACTGCCGGCGCCAAGACTGTGCCGATCGCCGACCCGGCCCACACCATCGTCGGTGACGTGGGTGACCCGACGGCCCAAGCATGGCTGGTGGGATGGGGTGGCCACGCACTCACCCACGGTCTGCGTGGCCTGTGGGATACCAACGCTTTCTATCCCGACACGTACGGCCTAGCCCTGAACGACAGCCTGCTCGGCTATGCCCCGGCAGGGCTGATAGGCAGCGGTGTAGTCGGCGCCGTGCTGCGCTACAACATCCTGTTCGTGCTGGCTTTCGCGCTCGCCTTCCTCGGCGGCTACGCGCTCCTGCGCCAGCTTGGCGCGAACAAGGTCGCTGCCGCGGTAGCCGGGGCCGCCCTCGCCTACGCGCCCTGGCGCTACGGCCACGACGGCCATCTGAATATTCTCTCCACCGGTGGTATCACTCTGGCCCTGGCGATGCTGGCGCGCGGCCACGGACTCTCGTTCACCCGCGGCTACCTTGCCGAACGAGTCCGGCCGGGCTGGGCGTTCGCTGGCTGGCTGGTTGCGGCCTGGCAGGTCAGCCTAGGCTTCGGCGTGGGGCTGGGATTCGTATACGTCCTCGCCGCCCTCTGCCTGATCACACTGATAGCCTGGCTGATCCATCGCCCACGCCTCAGCCTCCGGCTGATCGTCGGTGATCTGATCGGCGGGCTGGTCTTCACCGCGGTGACCGGATACTTCGCGTACGCGTACAAACACGTGCGCGAGCTCAACCCAGATGTCACCCGGGACTGGGACTACGTCGCGCACTTCTCCCCGACACTGCGCGGACTTCTCGTGGCGCCGCAGTCCTCGCTGCCCTGGGGCACCCTGCACAACGACGCCCGCACCGCTCTTGGTGGCGTACCGACTGAGAAAGTGCTTCTGTGCGGGTATGCACTGTATCTACTGGCCTTCGCCGGCCTGTTCCTATCCCGCTGGTCACCGGTGCAACGGCTTCTGCTGCTGTTTGGGGCGGTCGTCGGAGTGTTGTTCGCGCTGGGCACGAACGGGCCGATCTACCGCCTGCTCTATCTTTACGTGCCCGGGTTCGATGGATCCCGCACACCAGGCCGGTTGATCTTGTGGCCCACTCTCTGCCTGGCCATCCTCGCGGCTGGCCTGGTTACCCACCTGGCCGAGGTGGCTCGCAGGGGCGCCAAGCCGAAATGGTCGGTGAGAGAGGCACGTCTGCTGACCGTTCCGTTGCTGGTCCTCGTGCTAGCTGAGGGCCTGCCTGACCTGCAACACCCCCAAACCCCAGCCAAACCGGCCGCGATGGCGCTAGCCTCCGCGCACGCTCCGATCATGGTATTGCCGTCCAACGACGGCATCGACCTCCACGTCCTACTGTGGTCGACCGACGGTTTTCCTACCATGGTCAACGGTGCGGCCAGTTACACCACACCCAACCGTCAGGCGATCCGCGACGTTATGGCGACCTTCCCCAGCGAGCCGGCCTTGGATCGGTTGCACCAGCTCGGCATCCGCAGCGTCGTCCTGCTGCGCGACCGGGTCCAAGGTACCCCGTACGAACCATTGCTTTACATCCCCGACGTACCCGGCATCACCCGCCATGACGTCGGGCCAGACGTGGTTTACACCATCGACACCAACACCAAGAACCCCTAACGAAACGATGTTGGGCGTGTCCTCGGGACACGAGGACCGTTCTGTACCTCGACGCGAGCGACCACGACATAGTTCTCTCGCCGGTGGGAGCTGTTGATTTCTCCGCGTGTCGTGTGTCGGGTAAGTGCCATCCAGTAGCCGGCATTCGGCTAGGCCGGTCCAATATGTCATGCCGAGCTTCCGTGATCGCCTAGCTGCTGCCCGTGCCGGTTGGAGCTCCGGCCGCATTTCGTGGCATGCGTCCACCGCCGAACGCCGATCGCGGGCGGTGGGTCCGGAAGGTCGGCGCAGGCTCCGTATGTCCTCCCGCCCGCCGGGACAGATTGGCGCCCGCTGGGCCCCGACGCGAGAACTGGTGCACACCGTATTCCAGGGCGTCACCGTGCTGACCGCGGTAGCCGCGCTGCTGTTCACCGCCCGCTCCCTGGACTACACCGCCGACGCCACAAGCGCCACTCGCCAGCAGATGCACCTCAGCGAGCAGGGGCAGATCAGCGACCGGTTCGGCAAGGCCGTCGACCAGCTCGGCCAGGAAGGGGAGAACAAGTTGTCCATCCGCCTCGGCGGCATCTACGCCCTGGAACGAGTCATGCGGGACTCCGCCGACGACGAGCCAACCGTGATCGAGGTGCTGTGCGCGTTCATTCGTACCCACGCCCCCCGGCCACTCAAGACTCCCGAACGCGTCAATACGTCCTCGCTCGACGTGCGGGCCGCCGTCACGGTGCTGGCCCGACGCCCCAATCCAAAGGCAAACCAAAACCAACGCCTGGACCTGGCCGACACTCTGCTGGGCTTACCAGGTGTGGCGCTGTCGGGGGCCCACCTGGCCCGGACCTCCCTGTTTGGCGCTGACCTGCTCAGGGCGGACCTGAGCGGTGCGGACCTGAGCGGCGCAGACCTGCGCCACGCGAACCTCGGCGGCGCGAACCTGCAAGAAGCGAATCTAAGCGGCGCGGGCCTGATTGGCGCGGACCTGCCACAAGCGAGACTGAGCGGCACGAACCTGATCGGCGCGAACCTGATCAACGCGGATCTGCACCTGGCGGACCTGCGCGGTGCGGACCTGCGCGGTGCGGACCTGCGCCACGTGGACCTCCGCGGCGCGAACCTGAGCACCACGAACCTGCGCGATGCAAACCTGGATGGCGCGAATGTTGACGCGGGAACCCTGTTGCCGCACGGGGTGGCTCGACCTACTCCGTCGCCGACTCCGTGACCCTCTCACAACATCGCCTGGGCCTGTCCTCCTCGGGTGCCATGACGATTTGCCAAGATCGCGACAGGCTACCGGCGCATCGTCTCGGGGTCGCCACTGCTTGTTGATCAGC
This sequence comes from Micromonospora sp. D93, assembly GCF_018070365.1. Classification (NCBI taxonomy): domain Bacteria; kingdom Bacillati; phylum Actinomycetota; class Actinomycetes; order Micromonosporales; family Micromonosporaceae; genus Micromonospora; species Micromonospora sp. D93. Next base: position 72,687 of record NZ_JAGPXW010000034.1, read on the forward strand.
ACGGCACCTTTGACGACAGTCGCCAGCGCGGCAGCATCCACTTCTGCCCGAAGGAAGTGCGCCGTCGATGCAGCGTTGCGCTGTTTCGACGGTCGGATCGCATGAGGATGAGGCCACAGGATTCCAGTGGCTCGCCGCGAGAGCCGAGGAAAGCGCAGGGGCTGGAATAACCACATCCTCCGCTTGCGCGGAGGTTCCCGAGTTGAACGGGAATAGAAGGAAGCGCCTGCATGGCCTCGGCTGTCGCAGACCTACTCAGGGATCAGCTCACTGAGTCGGTCCAGTGTATATGCCTCCGACCCGACTGGCAGGTCCTCGGGCGCCTGAATGCCGATGAACGTGACCGGCTCGTTCGGTGGGCGACCGTCCCACGTCATCACCTCGGCCCGGGCGCGCCATCGGTCGACAAGGTATGACAAGGTGAGGTAACGCCGCTCCATCAGTGCTCGTACCCGGTCGGCCGTGGTGAACGTGTTGTCCTCCACCCGGTTGAATGACGGCGTACCCCGCAGGTACAGGTGCAGCCACACGGCCTGCCAGCCGCCCTCACCCTTGGCGAACACCATCGGCAGCGCGATCCGACCCTGGCCACGCAGGTGCGAACGCGCCCGGACCGTCCGTGCGTCAAATGGTGGCCCGAGCTGGTCCTGCGTGCGGGTCTGGTAGCCGAACATCGACTCGGCAACCTCGTCGAACGACTCACCCGTATAGATGTAGACCTGCGGAACGACATAGCGACCACCGATCGTCATGGGCATGTCGATGAACTCGGTTGCACCGTTCGCCGCGTCGGTGATGTCGCCGGAATGCACCACGCCGTTGTGGCGGTAGTTCGTCCACGACACTTGGCCTGCACCATGGAACTCGTCATCGAGCAGCAGCACCGACAGGTCGTAGTCGGTGCGACGACTCGCCTGGCGCCAGTACATGAAGAAGCGCAGCAACTCACCAGACACCGACGCCCGCGAGCCCCTTGGCAGGACCGCGAAGCCGCCCTCCGCCGCCTTGCCGGACAGCGGCAGTGCGACGTTGAGCACCTCCGGGTCCACCAGCAGAGGCTGATCCTGCTTCGGCAGTCGGGCGCTGATCTCGGCGTCGAGCATCGACGACAGCTCGGCCACCAGTTCGGCTGGCAGCGGTGGCCGCTCGTCGGGGCCGACCCATGCGTTGCGCGAACGGCTCGCGTACATCCGGGCCGACGCGGGCGTCAGTCGGTTGTCGACATGCTCCCGCAGCGAGAGCAGCACTCGGCCCGACGCCGAGCCGAGCGCACCGGTGACTGCGTCGACGACAGCGGTTCGCTCTGACGCCGGCGCCAGCCGCAGCAGCCGGTCCGCCGATCGCAGGAGCAGACCCGGCGCCGCCGACAGTACCGAGGCGGCCGGACCGATAGCGCCGGCACGGATCGCCGCCTCCGCTCGGCCGGCGAGGTTGCGTACCCGCCGCTCGCCACGCGCGACCGCGAACACCTCCTGCGCGTGCGGCCACTGGTCGTACTCATGCGGGTGCAACCGCTCCCCGAGCCGCTTCCACCGTTCCGCGTACCGCACGGCGTCACCAAGCTTGTCCGAACTCGCACCGACGACGTTGTTCAGGGCGGCAAGCAGCATCCGCCGCTCCGGGCGCCGGAAGGCACGGAATCGCGTGGGCGTCACGAGCGATGCGTCCCCGCCGGAGACCTGGCAGGCAAGGCGCAGCACATCGGTCGTCGTGTCCACGCCGACCAGCGGCCGGCCGAGAACGAGCCGGATCCCGTTGAGCACGGCACGGTTCTCCCGTACCGGGATCTCGGCCGGCTGCGCGCCGTCCACACAGGCGACCGCAAGCTCGCTGAGGATCGCAAGGTCCGCCCCACCGAGTGGCGTCGAGCTACCAGCCAGGGCCAGATAGAGCCGCGCTGCCTCCACGTCGACGGTATCGCCGAGACGCAGCAAGGTCACCCGGTCACCGGCAGCGGTGATGAGGTCGTCATGCGCGGCCAACAGCTGGGCATAGGTGTGCTGGTAGGCCCCGTAGGCCGGTAGATCGAGCAGGTTCACCCCGCCCGAGGCGATGGCATCCCGCAGCTGCGCGTCGGTCGCCGTGCCCCCGCCGGCGAGTACGGCCGCCCGAAGCCGGTCCGTCCAGAAATCAACGGTGTCGGGCACGTCGTCCGGGAAGCCGATGAAATAGGCGTTGTGCTGGACATGATCGCCCACCAGTTCACGCACCGCCGAAACGACCATGGCGGCAAGGTCCATCGCTGGAGCGGGGGCCAGGGTGCCGATGTGTTCCAGCAGAGCCCGCGACGCCGAAAACCCGACATCGAGCAGCGCCGCATCCAGTTGCCGGGCCACCGGCGTGCCATCGCCGGCCGCGCCTTTGCTGGCCGGCACGCGCAGGGCCTTCTGGATGATCAGCTTCTCGAGCACGTGGTTCCCCGTTCCGGTCAACTCCGGCTGTTGCCGGCACGCAGCCGCGGCATAGTGGGTCGCCGGGGACTCGAACCCCGAACCCTTCGATCCAACTAGGAGAAGGAAGCGCACCCATCGCCGCGCAAGCGGAAAGCGGACCCGCTACTCAGTCGAATGCTCTATCCAGTTGAGCTAGCGACCCAGATGTCGATCATCGCACCGACCGGGCTGACATGGCTATCCCGTTTCGAAGTCACTGCCCGCTGCGGCGGACATGAGCGTGCCGTTCCCTGGCAATGACGGCAAGCGCTGGCAGCATCGGCGCAGCCCTCGTCGGCATTGCCACCGCCCTCACCATCAGCCGCCGCCGTACGATCCGCGCCATCACCGCACCCGGTCTCGCCATCGGCTACGCCCTCGTCTTCACCGTTGACACCACCGGCGCCCTCATCGTTGGCTACCTCGCCGCCCTCACCTGGTGGGGCATCCGACTCACCGCACACACCCTGCGGCTCGCCTTCCCCCAGCCAGGAACGGCACTGCGCCGCCTCGCCGACCGGACGGACGGCTGGAGGACCGCGAAGCCCCTCGGGCTGCTACCACCGCACCTACAACGGCTATGGCAGCGACGCCGGACGCATCGACCATGCGCGCAGCATCTACGTCGGCCAGCAGCAGATCCTCGCCCAACTCGACCCGTTACTCGTTCCTGCTTTCCTGCCTAGTGCTCTGACCACGAACGTTCACGGTGTTGGATGACACGCCGTCCGGCCTGTCGGTCGGGCGGTGTCGGGGCGGTCCGGCTGTAGCGGTGGCAGAACCTGTACGCGTGCGGCGGCTCAGTGATCAGGAAGGTCAGCAGCTGCTCTGAATCACCCGCCGGGGAACCGGTCCCCCGATCCGCCGACGACGGGCGATGGTCGTACTCGCCTCGGCCGGCGGGAACACAGTGCCGGCGATCGCCCGCCTCGCCCAAGCCGATGAGGACACGATTCGGCAGGTCATCCACCGGTTCAACGAGATGGGCATGGCCTGCTTGGACCCTCAGCGGGCGGGTGGCCGTCCCCGCCAGATCAGTCCTGACGAGGAACAGTCCATCGTCGAGACGGCCAACACCCGCCCCGAGAAGCTGGGGCGACCGTTCACCCGCTGGAGCGTCCGCAAGCTCGCCGACCACCTGAGCACGGATGCCGCCCGCCGGATCCGCATCGGGCGGGAACGGCTGCAGCAGATCCTGCACCAGCACAAGATCACCTTCCAGCGGACCAAGACGTGGGAGGAGTCCACCGACCCTGACCGGGACGCCAAACTCGCCCGGATCGAGTACGTGAGCAGCAGCTTCCCGCAGCGAGTGTTCGCGTTCGACGAGTTCGGACCCCTGCTGATACGACCCGTGACGCACCCTGCCGATCCGGCAGAACAACGCTGTCCCGGCCTGAGTATCCGATGGGCTCAGGCTTTGGGGGCCACGCGGACGACGCTCGCTCCGCCCATGACTCCGCCATCCTCTCGTACGGCAAAGATCAGGTTGTAAGAACCGGGCGGCGCGTCCCTCGCGATGGGAATGACGCTGACCGGTCGTTCGCCCGCCCCACCGGACGGCCGCACCGGCTGGGCCTCGAACGTCACCTCTCCCAGAGCGGGCCGAGCTGTACCCCCGGCAGCGCTCTTCAGTTCACTGACGTCCCCGTACGGGCCAGTCAGACGCGCAGTCAGCTCGACCTGTGTCGGCTTCGCGGCGGGGTCGGTCCCCGGCTTGACGATCCAGTGAACCGTCATGTCCTGGCCAGGCTGGTAGACCGTGTCCACGTCCTCGCCATCGCAACACGTGTAGGTCGTCGGGGTGCCTGCTGGGGTGGTGGACCGCCCGGAGCCGCAACCCGACATGACCAGCAAGGCCAGGCAGGCAACGGTCGCCACAGGCCGGCACGTTTTCATGAGCATGAGCGTATCGAGTACTGTCCTCGAACGTCTCCCCGGACAGACCTGGCCCCGCCAGCATCCAGTTGATGGGCCGGCTCTGAAATGAACGCTCACGAGTCTGGACGCCGCGCCGTCGAGTAGTTGCCGGCCCGACAGCCGATCTGCTTCCGCCAGGCGTCCCTGTCCATGACAGACGTACGCTGTCGTTCGGCGGGCAACTGCCTCTACCTGCTGCTACGAAGCGGCAATCGGGTAGCCAATCGTGGCGATGCCTTGCCTCAGTTCGGCAACGGTGAGTTGAGGGTTCAGCACCTGTAGCACGCTGTCGGTGAGCGGCCGGTTGGCGACGACGTGCTCGACCGCCGCCCGATCCGCCTCGATCTCGTAGTAGTCGCTGGCGAACTCGACGAAACGGTCAACGATGTCGTCGAGCAGGATCTCGAGCATGGCTGACCCGTCCGGTCCGGTGTCGTCGTACGGCCCACGAAGTGGTGGGAAGGCGATTCCGTCACCGGCGTGCCAGCGGTCGTCATCGGCCAGCCGCCATATGACGGCGGTAGCGATGAACTGCCCGGCCTCGTCGCAGAAGGCAGGTTCCTCGATCTGTGGACGCAGCTCCATGGGCAGCCCGTCGAGCAGTCCCGGCCACAGCTCGTAGTCTGGATCGCCGTAGGGCGACATCGCCGACTCGTGATCGAAGACCCGGATGAACACGCCGTCGGGGGTGAACACGACGGCCCACTCGTCGCCGCTGCCGTTGCTCATCAGCGCCGCCTCATCCGTGCCCCAGGCACGGGTGTAGGCGTAGTACGCGGCCCCGCCGTCGATGACGCATTCCAGCAGGGCCAATGCCTTACACCGCTGCCGCAACCGGTCGATGGAAGGCAGCCTGGCGGCGATGTCGTACGCGGTCACTGGGTGACCCTACTGGGGCGGCCAGACAGCGACTCGGCAGGTCCCGAGCTGCCAGGTTCGACGCCCACGAAGGTTCACCCCGCTTGGTCAGGCAGCTCGTGGAGCGGATCCTCGGCCGGACGTGGTGGGCCGGGGTTGAGCGGCCAGGTTCGTCCTCGGTGGTCGGTAGGTCGACCAGGCTCAGCCGGTGTCCCCCGTTGCCCACGAGCCGCCATACCGGTCCGGCCGGGCTATGTCCGTTGATCCGGTCCCGGGCGCAGGTGGCGACGGTGAGCGCGGCCAGGGCGTCGGTGACACGGTGATCGTGACGGCGGCGTCGGCGAGCTTGGTGTGGAAGTTGCGTTCGCGTTCCCAGCTCGAGACGTCGGAAAGCGTGGTCGTGGAGCGACGTTGGGTGGATCGGAATTGGGGGGTCACGGGGCACCCCCCGATCGCAGGATGTCCCCCCGGTGGGACTGTCGGGACGGTTGATCATGACTCATGTAGGTCCCCTAGTACGGCAGCCGCCGTTCGTGATCATGGTTGGAGTTCGAGGTTGAGGCGTCGGGTGTAGTGGGATCGTCGGGCGCGGGCTTGATGGCGCCGTCGCCACTCTGACCAGCGCAGATGGTGGGCGA
>NZ_JAGPXW010000035.1:0-74983 GCF_018070365.1 Micromonospora sp. D93
CCCGTTGATCATGAAGTTATTGCCCCTCGCCTCGGCGTGTCATGGCAATAACTTCATGATCAACGGCGCTACGGGTGGGGGGGGGGGTGGGGTGGGTTTAGCCGGCTCGGCGGATGGGGCGGCGGGCCAGGTAGCGGAGGAGGTCGCGGATGTGGTGCTTCTCCTCGGCGGGGACCGCGGGGTCGGCCAGCCGGTCCAGGATGGCCCGGACGTCGGCCTCGACGGGGCCGTCGTCGTGGCGTCGGCGGGGTGTGGGGCCGGCGTCGGGCAACCCGAGCGCGCGGAACGCGGCGGCTACCGGCAGATCCAGTGCGGCGCAGAAGCCGCGCACCTTGGCCAACTCGGGATAATCCTGCCAGTCACCGGCCAGCCAGCGGAAAACGGTGGAGCGACCAACGCCCGTGTGTGAGGCAAGATCAGTCACGGTCCAGCCACGTTCGTCGCGAGCGTCATCGATGGCGCGCCGGACGAAGCGGGCGAAGGCCATCTGCGGTGATACGTCGGCTGATCCCATCCCTGTGTGTCTTCCCCTCCTGCCGGAGCACCGGGACGATGCGCCTTCCGAGGGTAGTACTCCTGGAGCCGGAAACAATTGACTGACCGCACAAACTGTCCCGTGGACGAGACTTTTCTCTGGAAGCGTTTGTGCAGAACGAAAATTGCATCGGGCGATCATCGTCGTTCTTCGATTAGGCTCGGTGCCCGTCCCGACATGGCGTCTCTCGCCTGCCGCGCCCGACCGGACCACCGCCGAGGAGCACCATGGCCGAATCGAGCCGCCCCCAGCCGTACCAGCCCGGTGCGGTGAGCCTCTTCTTCGTCGCCAAGGCCGGCGTCTTCGCCGCCGCGTTCTGGATCTGGTTGCTGGTCCTGGTGCTCCGCACCGACTCCGCGACCGGTCTCCACGTGCTGGCCGCCACCGGCACCATCACCACCACGCTTGTCGCGGTCCTTCTCGGTGCCCGGATGGCGTTGCAACACAACGCCGCCATCCGGCACGCCGAGGTCAAGAAGCTGCTGGTGGACATCTCCTGGAACGCCTTCGCGGCAGCGGGCAACGCCGAGAACGGTGGCAAGGTCGTACCGTTCCCGATCGCCCCCGGCGACGGTGAATGGCCCGCCCAGCGTCCCGGTGCCGATCGGGTGTCCGTCCTCGACTTCGGCGCCAGCGAGCGCAACGGTGGTCGAGACCGCCGGCGCTAGGCATCCAGGAGCTAGGCGCCGGGCGTCTCTCCGGCGGCCAGCAGGGCCTCCAGCCGGGGGGTGACCTGCCACTGGTCCACGAGTTCGCGGTATTCCGCGCGCTGCGGCTCGGTCGCCTCAGCGCCGGTACGACGTGCGCGGATCAGCAGGTTACGTGGCGTGTGCTGTGAGTCCACGAACTCCACCACCTCGGCCCGGTACCCATGCACCCGCAGCAGCCCGGCGCGCAGGGCGTCGGTGAGCACGTCGGCGAAGCGCTCGCGCAGAATGCCCTGTCGGGTCAGCAGCTCGTAGGGGGCCGGGGCGGGGTGGGCGCGGAGCTGCTTCGCCAGATCGTGGTGGCAACACGGCGCCGCCAGCACCCACCGGGCCTCCCAGCGCACCGCGCGCGCCAGCGCCTCGTCGCTGGCGGTGTCGCAGGCGTGCAGCGCCAACACCAGGTCGGGGGCGGGATCGACGACGGCGTCGGCGATCGTCCCGGCCACGAAGCTGATCTGGTCGGCCCAACCCAGCCGCTGCGCCAGCTCGGTGTTGCGCCGCCGCTGGTCCTCCCGGACGTCCACGCCGACCAACTGGACGTCGAGCCCTCGGCTCGTCAGATAGCGGTACGCGGCGAACGTCAGGTAGGCGTTGCCGCAGCCCAGGTCGACCACCCGTAGCGAACCGGTCAGGTCGTCCGGCAGGGTCGCGGCCAGGGCACGCAGGAACGCGTCCACCTGGCGGCGCTTGGCCGCCGAGCCGCCGATCTCGGCGAAGATCGGGTCGCCGGGGTCGAGCAGGTATTCCTTCGTCCGGTCATTTCCGCTCGGCGTCGCCGCCGGTCGGGACGTCGCGGCCCGGTGCACCTGCGCCTCGCCGGACTTGGTCACCCGCAGTTGGAGAGTCGCGTCGGCCGTCTCGACGTGCCAGTTGCCGAACGGCTCGGCGAGCAGCTCGTCGATCGCCGCAGCGGCCTCTGGACCGGAGGCGAGGTTGCGGGTGTAGGGGCGAGCACCGTCGGACGTGGTGATCTGCATCCGGGGCCCGGCCTTGAGTCGCACCGGCCGCAGCTCGGCCCGCTCAACTGTGGGGCGGCGACCGCGGCGGCGTCCGGCGGCGACCGCCCGGGTCAGCGCGGGGTCGAGCAGCAGCGCCCGAACCTCGGTCAGGGCGGCGTCCAGTGGTTGCGGCATCGTTCCATTTTCGGCAGGTGGGGTGGGAGAAGGGAACATCCCCCGCACCGCGCGAGGCGGTGCGGGGGATGTCAGGTGTGGCTGGTGGTCAGTCCGCGGTCGCCTCGGCCGGCGTACCCGCGCCGGAACCGCCACCACGGCGGCGCCGGCGGCGGCGCGGCTTGGACGCCTCGCCGTCGGACGCGGTGGCCGGCTCGGCGGGGCCGGCGTCGGCGGAGATCACTGCGGTCGCCTCGGCCGCGACCACCTCGCCGGCCCGGCGGCGACGCCGGCGGCGGGGGGTACGGCTGCTGTCGTCGGCGGCGTCGGCGGCGTCGGCGGCGTCGGTCACGGGTGCCTCGGCGACGGCTGGCGTGCCGGCGTCGGAGCGGTCACGGCGGCCATCGCCCCGACCACGGCGCTCGCCGCGACCCTCGCCGCGGCTCTCACCGCGTCGGGGACCCCGACTACCGCTGTCGCCCCGACGGGAGCGGGTCGTCCCACCCAGATCCTCTTCGATCTCGGCGGACAGCCCGGCCCGGGTGCGCTCGGCCGTCGGCAGGGTGCCGCTGACGTCGGTCGGGATGTGCAGCTCGGTGTAGAGGTGCGGCGACGTGTGGTACGTCTCCGGCGGCTCCGGCATGTCCAGACCGAGGGTCTTGTCGATGATCCGCCAGCGCGGCATGTCGTCCCAGTCGACGAAGGTCACCGCGACACCCGTCGCGCCGGCCCGGCCGGTACGACCGATCCGGTGGGTGTAGGTGTCCTGGTCTTCCGGGCAGTCGTAGTTGATGACGTGGGTGACGCCCGTGACGTCGAGCCCACGAGCCGCCACGTCGGTGGCGACCAGGATGTCGATCTTGCCGGCCCGGAAGGCTCGCAGGGCCCGCTCGCGGGCACCCTGACCAAGGTCACCGTGCACCGCGGCGACCGCGAACCCGCGGAAGTCGAGGTCCTCGGCGACCCGGTCGGCGGCCCGCTTGGTGCGTGTGAAGATCATGGTCAGCCCACGCCCCTCCGCCTGGAGGATGCGCGCCACCACCTCGACCTTGTTCATCGAGTGGGTGCGGTAGACCAGTTGCTGGGTCTGCGGCGACGGGCCGGTCTCGGCGGTGTGCCCGGCGTGGATCGTCATCGGCTGACGCAGGAAGCGCCGCGACAGGGTGACGATCGGGTCCGGCATGGTGGCCGAGAAGAGCATCGTCTGCCGGTCTTCCGGAAGCATCGCCAGGATCTTCTCGACGTCGTCGAGGAAGCCCAGGTCGAGCATCCGGTCGGCCTCGTCGAGGACGAGTGCGTGCACCCGGTCCAGACGGAGGTGCTTCTGCTTCTGCAGGTCCATCAGTCGACCAGGGGTGCCGACCAGGATCTCGACGCCCTTGCGCAGCGCGTCGATCTGCGGCTCGTACGCCACGCCACCGTAGATCGGCAGCACCCGGACACCACGCGTCCGGCCGGCGGCGGCCAGATCCTTGGCGACCTGGATGCCCAGCTCACGGGTGGGGACGACGACCAGCGCCTGGGGGACGCCGTCGCTGCCCTCGCCCGGGGCGAAGACGCGATCCAGCAGAGGTACGCCGAAGCCGAGGGTCTTGCCGGTGCCGGTGGGCGCCTGACCGATCAGGTCGACGCCGCGCAGCGCGATCGGGATCGCGTACTCCTGGATGGCGAACGCGCGGGTGATGCCGGCCGAGGCCAGGGCCTCGACGGTCTCGGCGCGGGCGCCGAGTGCGGCGAACGTGGGGGCCTCCGGTCGAACCGGGGCGGTGGGGGCCAGTTCCTGGCCGTCCAGCAAATCTTGAGTCAGGTCGCTCATGTGGATGTGGGGGTGCCCTCTCGTGGGTGCGCCCGTCATGTCCTCAGGGCGCGTTCGGTATGACGCGGGCCACACGGTCGGCGGCAGATTGCCGAGCCGGACCGGGCCGCACGCGCGCCGCGGGCTGAGCTTCGATCAGATCGGCGCCCACGGCAACTGCTCCATGTTACCTGAACAGGCACACCCCCGTCCCGATTCCCAATCGGCCACCAGCCACGCGGGGCAAGTAAATGTGACCTACGCCACACATGCCGGGTCCGCCCCGCACGCGGTAGCCTGCCGCTCGTGTCTGCTTTCGCCGTCGCTGACCTTTTGGGTCTCGTCGCCTTCGGTGAGCTGCTCGCCTTCGAGCGGATGGCCGGCGACGCCCGGCTCGCTCCCGACCTGCGCCGCCGTGCCGCGCTGAGCGAGATGGCCGCAGCCGAGATCGCCAACTATCGGCGCCTCGCCGACCGGCTCACCGCGCTGGGCGTGTCACCGGAGGATGCGATGGCGCCCTACGTCGGGCCGGTGCAGGCGTACCACGACTCGACCGAGCCGCGGGACTGGGCGGAAGTGGTCACCAAGGCGTACGTCGGCGACGCGATCACCGACGACTTCGTTCGCGAGATCGCCGACGCGCTGGAGGAACCGGACCGGGCGCTGGTGCTGGACGTCCTGCACGACTCCCGGTACGCGGACTTCGCCGCGGCGGAGATCCGGGTGGCCGTCGCCGACGACCCCCGGGTGGCTTCCCGACTCTCGATGTGGGCCCGGCGGCTGGTTGGAGAGGCGTTGTCGCAGGCAGGGCGCGTCGCCGCCGAGCGGGCCACACTCACCGCGCTGATCGCGCGGGACGGCCGGATCGACGTGCCTGGGTTGTTCGGCAGGCTCACCACCGCGCACACCGAGCGGATGGCAGCCGCCGGGCTGAACAACTGACCGCCGGCTGGTCGGGGCCGGTGCCGGCCTGCGGCAGGTGGGCCGAGTGCCGACCTGCCGCGATGGCCGGAACGGTCAGCGGACGGTGAACCCGACCGCCCGGGACGACGCCTCGGCGATCTCGACGTAGGCGACCTTCTCGATCGGAACGATGACCCGCCGGCCCTTCTCGTCGGTCAGGGAGAGCGTGCCGCCGTTGCCGGCGAAGGCGTCGGTCACGATCTGCTCGATCTCGGCCGGCGACTGCGCGCTGTCCACTACCAGCTCGCGCGGCGCGTACTGCACGCCGATCTTGACCTCCACTGTGCCTCCTCAACTGGGGCGAAAGAACCGCCAGGCGAAGGCTATCCGATCACGGGGTCGGCGGTCAGGCTGACTCACCTTGCAGCGGGAAGCTCGCAATGCCCCGCCACGACAGCGCGGCCACCAACGCCTCGGCCTCCGCCTTCGGCACCTGCCGGCCACCGGCCAGCCAGAACTGCGCGGCCGTCTCCGCCGCGCCGACCAGCCCGGAGGCGAGCAACTCGGCGTGTGCCCGGCTCACACCGGTGTCGGAGATGATGGTGTCGGTGATCGCCGCGATGCAGCCCTGCTCGACCCGCTCCACCCGCTGCCGTACCGCCGGGTCGTTGCGCAGATCCGACTCGAAGACGAGACGGAACGCCTCGCTCTCGTGGTCCACGAAGTCGAAGTACGCCCGTACCGACGCGCCGACCCGCTCCTTGTTGTCGCTGGTGCCGCGCATCGCATCTTGCACCTGAGCGACGATGGCGTCACAGTGCGTGTCGAGAAGCGCCAGGTAGAGATCCATCTTTCCGGGAAAGTGTTGGTAGAGCACCGGCTTCGACACCCCGGCCCGCTCGGCGATGTCGTCCATCGCGGCGGCGTGGTAGCCCTGCGCGACGAACACCTCCTGCGCCGCAGCGAGAAGCTGCTTACGACGCGCGGAGCGGGGCAGGCGGGTTGGCCGGCCAGCGGTCTGTGCACCGTTCCCCGCAGCGGTCATGGGATCCTCCGAGTTCTCAGTACGAGCCGGCATTTTCCCCCCAGACCGGGCGAGGCCCGTGACCTCGGTCGTGGAAATGGCCCGCCGCTGTAACTTATCGCCACTCTCGGCACACGGTAGCCTCAGCGGGGGCGACCAAGGAGCGCGCGGTGAGTGAAACAGGGCAACCCGGAGCCGCCACCCCGGGAGATCACGGTGACGGAGCGGGTCAGCACGACGACCCGAGCCGTTCCGTCAGCGGGTGGGCGCCTCCGGCGGGGGGGTGGCCCCGAGCCGCCGACCGCGAGGACGCCCGGGACGAGGCGCCGCGCTGGCAGCCCGACCCCGCGTCGGGCTGGCGGACCTCCTCGACACGACACGGCGACCTGCCATCGCCGCTGGTCGGGCGGTCGGGCGATCCGGAGCCGCCCGCCCGCACCAACGGCCACCGCGTCAACGGCGCGCACCCCCCGGACGACGTCAACGGCGTCCACCACCCCGGTCTCGAACCGCAGGCGGGACGCCCCACACCGGTGAGCGCCCCACCCGGGCTGCCCGCCGAGGGTCGCCCCGGGGCGGCCAGCGACCGGCTCGTGGTGCCCGCCCAACGTCCCGCACCGCCAACGGAACAGGGTGCCGCCAAGCCCGACACGGGCCCCGCCCCACACTCCACCGTCGATCCGGCTGCCGCGCACCGTGCCCGCTGGGCCGAGCCCGGGTTGCCCACCTCGGCCCCACCGGCCGTCCAGGTGCCGCCCGTCGGCACCGCCGCCTCGGGTTTCGAGGTGCCGCCCGGCTTCCACGCGCCGACCGGCGAGCGGTTGGCCGCCGACGAGCATCCGACCGCGCCACGCGACTGGCGGGAGCCGCTCGCACCGGAACACGCGGCGACCTCGGGACGCACCCCGGGCCCGGCCGGGCACTCCGACGAGGGCGAGCCCGGTCGCGCTGCCGAGAGTCCCCGGCCCGCGGAGACACACCGCGCCGGGGAGTCGTCGGCCATCGAGCCCGACTGGTCGGGCCCGAGCTGGAACCGTCCGAGTTGGGGCGGCGGGTGGGCCCCGCCCTGGTCCCGCCAGGACGACGAGCCGGTCAGCCCGGCAGCACCTGACGAGTCGGCGCCGGGCTGGGTCGCCGAGCCCAACCAGCCGTACGAGCCGGTGCGCGCCGAGGTGCCTCGCCCGTACGAGCCGGTGCGCGCCGATCAGCCCCGTGCGTACGAACCCGGCCGGGTTGAATCCGAGTCCGCGCCGGAGCGCCCGGCGGAACCGACCAGCGCGCCAGCCGCCGACCGTCCGTCCTGGGCGGGGTCGGGGGCGCCCGGCGGACCCCGGGCCGACCGTCCGTCCTGGGCTGGCGGGGCCGAACCCGACCCCACGAGCGCGCCACCGGCGCTGCCGCCCTGGGCTGGGGGGTCCGATCCGACGCCGACAAGCGTGCCGCCGGTACGGCCGTCCTGGGCAGGCGGGTCCGAGGCAGCGACAAGCGTGCCGCCGGTACGACCGTCCTGGGCCGGCGGGTCCGAACCGCCCGCGACCAGCGCGCCATCCGCGCGGCCGTCCTGGGCCGGCGGGGCCGATCCGATACCGGCCAGCGCCTCGCCGACGCGGCCCTCCTGGGCCTCCAGTCCGTCACCTGCCGAACCGCCCGCGGTGGCCGAGCCGTCACCTCCGGCACCCGCCGGACCGCCTCCGGCGCCAGCCGGGCCACCTCCCCCGCTGACCGACGCGCCGCCGGCTCCGGCGGGCCCGCCGCTGGTGGCGGAGCGTTCGTCCTGGACCAGCGGTTCGCCGACAGCGAGCAGTTCCCGGGCCGACCGGCCGGACTGGTCCGAGGGCCGGCTCCCCGCGACCCCGGTCGAGCGACCGTCCTGGCCGACCAGTCGATCGGCCAGCGCCGGTGGGGGCGACGGTGGCGAGACTCCCGGCCGGTCCCGGCCCGAGATCCGGCCGACCGCACCGTTCCGGCTCCGGCCGGCGACACCCGAGCCCGGTCCGTCGCCCGTCGAGTCGCCGCAATCGGCCACGCCGGCCAACGCCCCGCCATCGGCTGACGCCACCCCGCCCGCCGCCCTGAACGGTCCCGGCCGCCGCGATCAGCCCGCACCGGCGTCCGCCTCTCCCTACGCGGCGCGCCGATCCGCACCCGACCTGACGTCGCCGCCCGGCGATGGGCAGCAGCCGGCCCCGAGCGCGGTGGTGCTGCCGCAGCGCGTCCCCGCGGAACCGGACGTGCCCGTCGTGCCGGAGCCGCCAGCCGTGGAGCCACCCGCCGAAACCCCGGAACTCGCCCGCATCGCCACCCACCTGCGTCGGGACGACGAACCAGCTCCACTGCGGGAACGCCCCGAGGGGTTCGACGTCAACGCCATCCTGGACGCCGTCCGGGAGGTGGCCGGTGTCCGCGACGCGGCCCTGCGCCGTACGCCGGCCGGGGCGCACAGCCTGCGACTGGACCTGGCCGACGGCGCCGACCCGGCCGAGGTGAGCCGGCAGGTCGCCCGGCTTCTCCAGGAGCGGATGGGGTTGGCCGCGGCCCCGCAGAACGTGCCCGGCCTGCCCACCACGCCACCTCCGCCGGTTCGCCGTCGCGCGGCCGAGCCCGCCGAGCGGCGTACCCCGGAGACTCGAAACGCGGCTTCGCGCGATCCCGGCGAGGTTCGGGCGGCCGAATCGCCGACGGTCGTCCGTCCGCCCGGCGGTCGGGTCGAGGCTGCGCCGCCGGGCCCGGAGCAGCGGACCGGCACGGACCCGACGCGCCGCCGCCGGTCGAACGCTCCGCACCGGGGTCGCGCCACCGTGGAGGAACCCGGGTCGGTCTCGGCCGCGCCGGCCGCGCCGGCCGCGCCGGCCGCGCCGGCCGCGCCGGCCGGCGCCGCGACCGGTAGCCCGGCGACGCTGGGCACGTCGTACTCGGGTGGTCAGGTGACCACGACGGAGTCGGCGCCGTCCCGGCCGCTGGAGACCGGCGGCGACCCGGGGCCCCGGGTGGTGATCGACCACGTGCAGGTCAGCACCTTCGGCCTGGACGCGAACGTGGAGGTCCGGCTGCTGGCCGGGGAAGACAGCGCCTCCGGGTACGCCACCGGGCCGGCGGTGGACGGTTACGTGCTGCGGCTCTGCGCGGTGGCGGCGGCCGCCGCGGTGGACGAGTTGCTGCGCGGCGCCGAGAACGCCGAGCGGGGGCGCTGCTTCGTCGAACACGCGGCGGTGGTGCCGTTCGGCAACTGCGAAGTGGCGACAGTGGTGGCGCTGCTGGTCTGTGAGGGCTGGGTCGAGCAGCTCGCCGGGTCGGCCCTGGTCGCGGGTGATCCGCGTCAGGCGGTGGTCCGGGCGACGCTGGCGGCGGTCAACCGCCGGCTGGAGGCGCTGCTGTCCTGAGTGGTCCAAGGCAGACTGGAGCAATGAGACGCGCCACCCTCTGGCCGGACCACCTGCTCCCCGACGACCGCGTCCCGCCACCGTGGCCCGGTCGGGAGGTCCGCCTCGACGGCCGGGTCACGTACGTGCGGGACACCCCGGCGACCGCCGCCGGCGCGGAGCCGGCGCTGTACGTGCACGGGCTCGGCGGGTCGTCGCAGAACTGGACGGACCTGGCCGGGCTGCTCGCCGACCGACTGGACGGTCAGGCCATCGACCTGCCCGGCTTCGGCCGGAGCGAGCCGGGCCCGCGCTACACGATTCCGGCCTTCGCCGATCTGGTCGTCCGCTGGATCGAGCATTCCGGTCGGGGTCCGGTGCACCTGTTCGGCAACTCGCTGGGCGGCGCGGTCGCGGTGCAGGTCGCCGGGCTCCGGCCGGACCTGGTCCGTACCCTCACCCTGATCTCCCCGGCGCTGCCGTTCCTGGATTTCCGGCGCTCGTTGCAGGGGCGGATGCTGCCGGTGCTCGCCATTCCACGTGGTGAACGCCTGGTCGCCCGGCACCTCACGCAGCTCGCTCCCGAGGTGATGGCCCAGCAGGTGTTGGAGGCGTGCGTCGCCGACCTCAGCCGGATCTGCGATCAGCGCCGGGCCGAGGCGCTGGAGGAGATCCGGGTGCGGTACGAGGCCGAGCACTACGCCGCCGCGTACGTCCGGACGTTCCGGGGGCTGGTGTCCAGCTTCCTGCGGGCGTACCTGCCGGGGCCGGGGTCGCTGTGGCGCCTCGCCCGGGCGGTACGCGCACCGACCCTGGTGGTGGGCGGCCGACAGGACCGCCTGGTCGACGTGCGGGTCGCGCCGCAGACCGCCCGGGTCATTCCGGACAGCCGATTGATGATGCTCGACGGTGTCGGCCATGTGGCGCAGTTGGAGGTTCCCCGGCTGGTTGCTCGCGCGGTGGTCGGTCTACTCGCCGAAACGGAGGACGCCACGGGGCGGTCTGATCTGGCAGGCTGACCTGGATGCCCAGCTCAGCGCGCCATCCTGTTCGCCGTCGGCGACGTTTTGCGCTGCTCGCCCAACTGGTGGCGGTGGTGGTGGCCGTCGGCGCGGCGGTGACCGTGATCGCCGAGGGGCCGGGTGGGCACCCCGGCGCCGACCGGTTGGCTGTGGAGCAGATCGGCGCGCCGCCGCCGCTGGTCGCCGGGCCGCTGCCGCCGTCGGCCGACCCCCCGCCCTCCGACGTGGTCCCGTCCAGTCTTCCCCCGGTGTTGCGGGTGCCCGGCGCGGTTCCGAGCGCCGGCACGGGCAGGTTCGGCTATGACGTTCGCTCCGGCCCGGTGCTGGGTCGGGCGGGTGAGCTGCGGCGTTACCGGGTCGCTGTGGAGTCGGGCAGTGACGAGGACGCCGCCGGGTTCGCCCAGGCGGTTCAGGTGGCGCTCGCCGGGCCGGGCAGTTGGGTCGACAGCGGCCGCCTGCGGCTGCAGCAGGTGCCCGGGGCCGCACCTCGCGATTTCACCGTCTACCTGGCCACCGCCCGCACGGCGGGTCGGATGTGCGCCGAGGGTGGGGTGGACATTCGGGTGGGTGGCCGGCCGTACACGTCCTGTCGGGCGCCCGGCAAGGTGATCATCAACCTGGATCGGTGGCGGTTGTCGGTGCCGCACTTCGTGTCGGCCGGTGTGCAGTTGTCGGTCTACCGGACGTACGTGGTCAATCACGAGGTGGGTCACCAGCTCGGGCATCGGCACGAGCGCTGCCCCGGTCGGGGCCGGCCGGCGCCGGTGATGATGCAGCAGACGCTCTTCCTCGACGGGTGTCGGGTCAACCCGTGGCCGTACGTCGGCGGGCGTCGTTATGCCGGCCCCGCCCTCTGAGCCGATCGGCTCGACACGCCGATCATTGACCCCTCCATCAGGCGTCTTGCGGCAATAGCGATAAAAATGGAGAAATGCCCGAATAATCTGGCACGCTTGATGTCATGACGCCGTCGTCCCCTTACGGCCCGCCCCGGCCGCCCGGCCCCCGGTCGGCCTTCCGGGGTGTGCGTCCCGCGCTCGTTCGGATGCACAGGCGTCGTCGCCGCAGCATGCTGCTCGGCCTACTCGTGCTCGCCGCCGCCATCGGCGTGACGGTGAGCCGGGGCGGCGAGCCGCCGGACGAGCCGCCGGCCGCCACCCAGGGCGGAATGGGCCACGGCGGTGGGGTGGCCGCGCACCCGGCGCCCAGCACCTACCCGTCGGTCGGCGCGGGACGCTTCACCGTGGCCGACGGCGAGACACCCGTGCACGGCACGGACGGGCCACTGCGCCGTTACCGGGTCGTCGTCGAACGCGGCGCCGGCCAGGACCCCGACGTGTTCGCCGCCAGGGTGGACGAGGTGCTGGCCGACCCGCGCAGTTGGATCGCGTCAGATGAGCTGCGGGTGCAACGGGTGGCCGACGCCGGGGCCGCCGACTTCACCATCTACCTGGCCACCCCGGTCACCTCCGAGCGGATGTGCGCCGAGGGCGGGTTGACCACCGAGCGCTACACCTCCTGTCGCCTGCCCGGTCAGGTCATCATCAACCTGGCCCGCTGGATGGAGGCGGTCCCCGACTACGGCGCTCCGCTGGACACCTACCGGACCTACGTCATCAACCACGAGGTGGGCCACGAGTTCGGCGAGGAACACGAGGCGTGCCCCGGCCCGGGGGAGCCCGCCCCGGTGATGCAGCAGCAGACGTACGGCCTGCACGGCTGCGTCGCCAACGCCTGGCCCTACCTCGACGGCCGTCGCTACGCGGGGGGCATCGTCCCCTGATCGGCCAGGTCGTCGGTTATTCCCGCTCCCGCATACCGGACCACGTGTCATCCCTCATGGCCGAGCGGGGCTCCCGCGAGCAACAATGGCGCGGTTCACACCGCCGATCCCGGGGAGTCCACCGTGTCGTTGCCCCCGCTCGTCGAGCCCGCCGCCGAGCTGACCGTAGACGAGATCCGCCGCTACTCACGTCACCTGATCATTCCGGACGTCGGGGTGACCGGCCAGAAGCGGCTGAAGAACGCCCGGGTGCTCTGTGTCGGCGCCGGTGGCCTCGGGTCGCCAGCCCTGATGTACCTCGCCGCGGCGGGGGTCGGCACGCTCGGCATCATCGACTTCGACACCGTCGACGAGTCCAACCTCCAGCGCCAGATCATCCACGGCGTGTCCGACATCGGCCGGTCCAAGGCCGAGTCCGCCGCCGCGTCGATCCGCGAGATCAACCCCCTGGTCAACGTGGAGATCCACAACACCGCGCTGGACCGGGAGAACGTCCGCGAGATCTTCGCCCAGTACGACCTGATCGTCGACGGCACCGACAACTTCGCCACCCGCTACATGGTCAACGACGCGGCGGTGCTGCTGGGCAAGCCGTACGTCTGGGGCTCGATCTACCGCTTCGACGGCCAGGCGTCGGTGTTCTGGGCCGAGCACGGCCCCTGCTACCGCTGCCTCTACCCGGAGCCGCCGCCGCCCGGCATGGTCCCCTCCTGCGCCGAGGGTGGCGTGCTCGGGGTTCTCTGCGCGTCGATCGGCTCGATCCAGGTGAACGAGGCGATCAAGCTGCTCACCGGCATCGGGGAGCCGCTGGTCGGCCGTCTGATGGTCTACGACGCCCTGGAGATGGAATACCGCAAGATCAAGGTCCGTAAGGACCCGAACTGCGCGCTCTGCGGCGACAACCCGACGGTCACCGACCTGCTGGAAGACTACGAGGACTTCTGCGGCGCGGTCTCCGAGGAGGCCCTGGAGGCGACACTCGACTCGACCATCACCGCCCTGGAACTCAAGGAGTGGCAGGACGCCGGCAAGGACATCTTCCTCGTCGACGTGCGCGAGCCGGCCGAGTACGAGATCGTCCGGATCCCCGGCGCCACCCTGATCCCCAAGGGCGACATCATCTCCGGCGAGGCCCTCGCGAAGCTGCCGCAGGACCGGCAGATCGTGCTGCACTGCAAGTCCGGCGTCCGCTCGGCGGAGGCGCTCGCCGCGCTCAAGGCGGCCGGATTCAAGGACGCCGTGCACGTGCAGGGCGGCGTGCTGTCCTGGATCAAGCAGATCAACCCGTCATTGCCCGCGTACTGAGCGATCGCGCCGGGGTGGCCCACACGGCCGCCCCGGCAAATCGACGCAGATCACGCCGAGCGGCCCTCCGGTCGGAGCGACGCAGCCATTGCGGGCTGGCCGATTCTCCGAGGCGGCATCGCGTCTGCGCAGGTAGCGTCTCCGCCGTGGTCGACTTGGAAGCCGCGATCGGGTTCGTCGTGGCGCATGGGGATGCGGTGGAACGCGCCCGCCTCTCCTGGCTCCGCAACGGCACCCCCGTGCCCGCGGAGTTGCTGGAGACAGCCGAGGTCGGCGAGTCACCCGACGGCGGTTGGCCGGCCACCTGGGGCGGCGAGGTCGCCTCGATCGACGCCACCTGCTTCCGGCTCGTCGAGCTGGACGACCTGGGCGCGCTCGGCCGTCCCGCCGCACGCCGCGCACTGGACTGGCTGGCGTCCCGGCAGCAGGCCGACGGCGGTTGGGAAGAGGACGCGTCGCTTGCCGAGTCGGCACCGGAGTGGGCCCGGCCCGGCGACTCGGAGGCGGCGTTCCTCGTGTCGGCCAACGCCGCTTTCTGGCTCACAGTCGCCGGCCTGGACGCTCGGGCCTCGGGTCCGCTCGACCATCGCGTCGGTGGGGCGTACGCCGGGGTGGTGCAGGCGGCGGCCCACTCGCTCGCAGGGCGGCTGCGCCCGGACGGTGGCTGGCCGTCGTTCCTCGCCGCGGGCTGGCTGAGCGCGGCCGTGCTGCACCGGCAGGAGATGTTCCAGGAGTCGGCGCGGATCCAGGTGGTGCTCGCCGAGCGGATGCCGAAGATGTCCCCGGGGGACGTGGCGTGGCTGGCGGCCACGCTGCGCCGCGCCGGTGTCGACCCGCAGGACTGGATCATGGTGCGGGCTCTGCGTCGGTTGACCGAGACCCAGCGCAGCGACGGCGGCTGGGAGAGCGACGACGGCCACCAGTTCGATGTGCACGCCACGCTGGCCGCGATCCGCGCGGCGCGCCCCACCCCACCGCGCTGAGCTGAACTGAGCTGAGCTACCCCACGCCGATCTTGCAGTTTCTGTTGTCGAATCACACGTAAATGCCCCTTATGTCGGGACAGGAAGTGCAAGATCGGCGCGAGGAGCCAGGGCGTTAGCGCGTATGGCCGTTGCCGGTTACTACGTACTTGGTGCTGGTCAGCTCGGGTAGGCCCATCGGGCCGCGCGCGTGCAGCTTCTGGGTGGAGATGCCGATCTCCGCGCCGAAGCCGAACTCGCCCCCGTCGGTGAACCGGGTCGAAGCGTTCACCATCACCGCAGCCGCGTCCACCCGCGCCACGAACTCGCGGGCCGCGCTCTGCGAGTCGGTGAGGATCGCCTCGGTGTGCCCGGTGCCGAAGCGGCGGATGTGCGCGATCGCCGCGTCCAGCGAGTCGACCACCGCCACCGAGATGTCGGCCGACAGATATTCGGTGGCGTAGTCCTCCTCGGTGGCCGGAACCACGGCGGTGGAGTGGGCGGCCACCTCGGGTGAGCCGTGCACTGTCACCCCCGCCTCGGCGAACGCGGCCAGCACCGGCGGCAGGAACGCGTCGGCGATGCCCGCGTGCACCAGCAGCGACTCGGCCGTGTTGCAGGTGGACAGGCGTTGCGTCTTGGCGTTCAGCGTCACCGCGACGGCCTTCGCCAGATCGGCGGCGGCGTCGACGTACACGTGGCAGTTGCCCACCCCGGTCTCGATCACCGGCACTGTCGACTCCTCGACCACGGTGCGGATCAGCGACGCGCCGCCGCGCGGAATCAGCACGTCGACGAGCCCTCGGGCGCGCATCAGCTCCTTGACCGAGTCACGGGAGCTGGCGTCGAGCAACTGCACCGCGTCGGCGGGCAGACCGGTGCCGGCGACCGCGTCGCGCAGCACCGCGACCAGCGCGGCGTTCGAGTGCGCGGCTGACGACGAACCGCGCAGCAGCGCCGCGTTGCCGGACTTGAGGCAGATCCCGGCCGCGTCCACCGTCACGTTGGGCCGCGCCTCGTAGATGATGCCGACCACCCCGAACGGCACCCGGATCTGGCGCAGCTCCAGGCCGTTGGGCAGGGTGGACCCGCGGACCACCTCGCCCACCGGGTCGGGCAACGCGGCCATCTCGCGCAGCGCGTCGGCGATGCCGGCCACCCGGCCCGCGTCGAGCGCGAGCCGGTCCAGCACGGCCGCGCTCAGCCCGGCCTCGCGGCCGGCCGCCAGGTCCGTCTCGTTCGCGGTCAGGATCTCCGGGGTACGCGTCACCAGCGCGTCGGCCATCGCCACCAGCGCGGCGTCCTTGACCGTACGCGTGGCCACTGCCAACTCCGCGGCGGCGTCCCGCGCCCGTCGCGCCTGCTCAGTCACGCTCATGCCGGCACTCCGCTGCGCTGCGTGCCACCCTGAGGCACCACCGCCCTGAGTCGATGATTCGCTCGCTGAAGCTCGCTCATGCCAACACTCCTCACAGCAGCACCAGGTCGTCGCGGTGGACGACCTCTCGTTCGTACGCCGGGCCGAGCGCCGCGGCGAGTTCGGACGTGGAGCGGCCGAGCAGCCCGGGCAGCTCCACAGCGTCGTAGTTGACCAGCCCCCGGGCGACCGATGCGCCGGCGGTGTCCACCAGGTCCACCGGGTCGCCTGCGGTGAACGAGCCGTCCACGGCGGTGATGCCGGCCGGGAGCAGTGACTTGCGCCGCCCGACGACTGCGGCGACCGCGCCCGGGTCGAGGTGCAGCCGCCCCCGGGGCGAGGTGGCGTGGGCCAGCCAGAACAGCCGGGCCGTCGGGCGTTGCCGTTGCGGGTGGAAGAGCGTGCCGACCGGTTCGCCGGCCAGCGCCGGCCCGGCCAGGTCGGCGGCGGTGAGCACCACCGGGATCCCGAAGCCGGTGGCGATCCGGGCGGCCTCGACCTTGGTGACCATGCCGCCGGTGCCGACGCCGGACCGGCCGGCCCTGCCGATGGTGATGCCGGCGAGGTCGGCGTCGTCGCGAACCTCGGCGATCCGGGTCGAGTGCGGATTGGTGGGGTCGCCGGTCCAGAGCGCGTCCACGTCGGAGAGGAGCACCAGCAGGTCGGCGTGCACCAGCGCGGCCACCAGGGCGGCCAGCCGATCGTTGTCGCCGAAGCGGATCTCCTGGGTGGCCACCGTGTCGTTCTCGTTGACGATCGGCACCGCCCGCAGGTCGAGCAGCTTGCGCAGCGTCCGGTACGCGTTGCGGTAGTGCACTCGCCGGGTCACGTCGTCGACGGTGAGCAGCACCTGCCCGACGGTGCGGCCGTGCCGGGCGAAGCTGGACGCGTACCTGCCGATCAGTAGCCCCTGCCCGACGCTGGCGGCGGCCTGCTGGGTGGCCAGGTCGCGCGGGCGTCGGGGCAGCCCGAGCGGGGCGAGCCCGGCGGCGATGGCGCCGGAGGACACCAGCACGACCTCGCGCCCTTCGGCGGTGAGCCGACCGAGGGTGTCGACAAGCGTGTCGACGCGCTCGTCGGCCAGCCCGCCGGTGGCGGTGGTCAACGAGGAGGACCCGATCTTGACGACGACCCGTCGGGCCGTCGTGACTGCGTCGCGCACCCGACCATTCTGCGTGGTCACGGCAGCACCTCCCGGCGGCGTTCCCATATGGTGGCGGATTGTGACTCCTGACGAGTACGTCGAGGCGGTGCTCGACCTGGTCGAGCGGATCCCGGAGGGCCGGGTCATGTCGTACGGCGGGGTGGCCGACGCGCTGTCCGAGCGCTCGGGGCGTGCCTCGGCCCGGTTGGTCGGCAACATCATGGCCCGGCACGGAGGCTCGGTGCCGTGGCATCGGGTGGTGACGGCGAGTGGTCGACTGCCGCCGGGGCACGAGCGGGAGGCGCGGGCTCGACTGCGGGCCGAGGGAGTGCCGCTGCGCGGTGAGGGTGTGGACATCACGACGGCGGGCTGGTCGCCTGATGAGGGGATGTGACCGCCGTCCTAACGTGAGTAACATTCGGCCCCATGAAAACGCCGCCGGGCGCCGGCTCGTCAGCCACCGGCTCGCTGCCCCGGTCGGTGCACGCCGGCTACGCGCTCGGGTCGCTGGCGACCGGAGCGTTCGGCACCGTGCCCGGTCTGCTGCTGTTGCCGTACCTGACCGACACCCTGGGCGTGGCCGCCGGGCTGGCCGCACTGCTGGTGCTGCTGCCCAAGGCATGGGACGTGTTGGTCAACCCGGTCGCGGGGCGGATCTCCGACCGCACCCGGTCGCGGTGGGGCGCCCGCCGGCCGTACCTGCTCGTCGCCGGCCTCGCGCTCGCCGTCCTGTTCGCGTCGATCTTCGCGGCGCCCTTCGGTAACGGTCCGGCCGCCGTGGCGTACGTGGCGTTCGCCTTCCTCGCCACCGCCACCGCGTTCGCCTTCTTCCAGGTGCCGTACGTGGCGATGCCGGCGGAGCTGACCGGCGACTACGCCGAGCGCACCCGGTTGATGACCTGGCGGATCGCGGTGCTGGCGCTGGCCATCCTGGTCTCCGGCGCGGTCGCACCGCTGGTGGTGAGCGCCGGTGGTGACGGCGTGGCCGGGCACCGCTGGATGGGCCTGTTCGTGGCCGTGCTGATCACCCTCGGCGCCCTCGGCGCGTTCCTCGGCACCCGTTCCGCGCCGACCGGCACGGTGGGCGAGAGCGAGCCGACCCTGCGCGCCCAGCTCGCCGTGGCCGGCGCCAACCGTCCGTTCCGGGCGCTGCTGATCTGCTTCGTGGTGCAGTCCGCCGGGGTGGCGACGATCCTGGCCGGGGTCAACTACTTCGCGGGGCAGATCCTGCGCGACGAGGAGAGCGGGCCGACCCTGCTCTTCGTCTGCTTCGTCGGACCGGCGCTGCTGGTGATGCCGATCTGGAGCCGGATCGGCGCCCGGCTGGGCAAGCGGACAGCGCTGGTCGTCGCCTCGCTGATCCTCGCCGTCGGTGCGTTCGCACTGGTCGCCGCGCCGGTGCTGCCGCCGGTCGCCGTCTACCTCGTGGTCGCGCTGATCGGTGTGGGGTACGCCGGCCAGCAGGTCTTCGCGCTGGCGATGTTGCCGGACTGCATCGCGGACGAGACGGCGCGCACCGGTCGACGGCAGGCGGGCGTCTTCACCGGGGTGTGGACCGCCGGGGAGACCTTCGGCCTGGCGCTCGGCCCGGGCATCTACGGACTTGTGCTCCAGCTGTCCGGCTACGTGTCCTCCGACACCGGCTCGGCGGCGGCCCAGTCCGACACGGCGAGGCTGGGCGTCCTCCTCGGCTTCACGCTGATCCCGGCCCTGCTGATCGCCCCTCCGATCCTCCTGCTCCGCCAGTACACCCTCACCGCCCACAGCGACCGGGTCGATCATGGAGTTGTGCTGGGGGACGAAAGCCGTTGACCGTCACGAGAAGGGCACCATGACTCCATGATCGACGAGAACAGGGTTGAGGCTGGGGCGCTTTCCGCCGCCGGGGTTCCCGCCGAACGGGTTCTTGAGGAGGTTCGGCAGTTGCGGGGCGCGGACCGGCCCACCCACGGGGGACGGCTGTTCGCGTACGTCTACGACCCGGCGGTGCCGGGGCTGGACGAGCTGGCCGCCACCGCCCACCGGGAGAGCGCGCACGTCAACGGGTTGGACCCGACCGCGTTCCCGTCCCTGCTGGCCATGGAGAACGCGCTCGTCGGCGCCGCCGGCCGGTTGCTGGGCGCCGGCCCCGGCACCACCGCCCCGGACGTCGTCGGCAGCGTCACCAGCGGCGGCACCGAGTCGCTGATCCTCGCCGTCAAGGCGGCCCGCGACGCCCACCCGGAGATCGCCGAACCCCGGATCCTGGTGCCGTCGAGCGCGCACGCGGCATTCGCCAAGGCGGCGCACTACCTGCGGGTGGCGCTGGACGTCGTGCCGGTCTCCCCGGACACGCTGCGTCCCGACCCGGCCGCGATGGCCGCCGCGATCCGCCCGGAGACGGTGCTGGTCGCCTGCTCCGCGCCGTCGTACGCGCACGGCGTGGTGGACCCGGTCGCGCAGATCGCGGCCGCCGCGGCCGAGGCCGGGGTGCGCTGCCACGTGGACGCCTGCTTCGGCGGTTGGACGCTGCCGTACCTGCGCCGCCTCGGGGAGCCGGTGCCGGCGTTCGACTTCACGGTGGCCGGGGTCACCTCCATCTCGGTCGACCTGCACAAGTACGCGTACGCGCCGAAGGGAGTGTCGGTGCTGCTGCACCGCGACGCCACCCTGCGCGCCCCGCAGTACTTCGCGTACGCCGACTGGCCCGGCTACACGATGATCAACCCGGTGATCGCGTCCACCCGCTCGGGCGGGCCGATCGCCGCCGCGTACGCCACCGTGCGGCACCTCGGCGACGCCGGTTACCTGCGGCTGGCCGCCGTCACCCGTGACGCGGTCGCCGGCCTGGCCGACGCGGTCCGTGCCGTCGACGGGTTGCGGCTGATGGCCGAGCCCGAGTCGACGGTGGTCTGCTTCACCGCCACCGAGGGTGGCCCCGACCTGTTCGTCCTGGTCGACGAGCTGACCGCCCGGGGCTGGCACACCCAACCCCAGCTCTCGTACGCCGGTCTGCCCGCCAGCGTGCACCTCACGGTGACCGCCGCGGTCGCGCCCCGGGTCGCCGAGTTCGGGCCGGACCTCACCGACGCGGTGGCCGCGGCCAGGTCCGCCGGCCCGGTGCGGCTGCCCGCCGAGCTGACAGCCCTGGTCGGCGCCCTGACCCCCGAGGCGCTCACCCCGGACCTGGTCGTCGGCCTGGCCGCCGGGCTCGGGCTGGGCGGCGAGCCGGGGTCGGACGCGGGGCCACTCCCGGAACGGATGGCGCTTGTGAACACGCTGCTCGACGCCGCGCCATCGGCGCTGCGCGAGCGGTTGCTCGTGGAATTCGTCAGCCTGCTCCAGCGCCCCACCTGGTGAACCGGCTGATCCGACCCGCAGGTCAGGTCCCCGTCCGGCGACGGGGACCTGACCGCTCAGCGGTACGTGATCACCACCTTGTTGTCCACGCCGTAGACCTCCTCGACGAGGTCGAAGGCGGCGTCCATCGGTCGGGCGTCCACGTCGGCCTTTCCGGTCCCGACGGTGGCATCCGCTGCCACCCGAAAGCCCAGTGTGAGCCGGACCTCCTTACCGCCTTCGAGCCGATTCAGATCGCAGGTAACCGGCTCTCTGGTGGTTTGTGGGTCGTTACGGCAGGCCGCCCATCCGTCGCCGTCCGGGCGGATCGCTTCCGGAAGGCCGAGCCGGAGCGCCACATAAGCGGCCGGACCTGTGGCCCCGTTGCGGATGCGTACGGTCACCGTGCCCGTCCGGGAGCCGTCCGGTGCCGTGGTCAGCGCCAGATCACTGGAGGTGACGACCAAATTGACGTCGTGCTTGTTGGTACCGAAGGTCGTCGGACCGGAGACCTGCGTGAAGGCCTCGCCCTTCCAGCGGTAGCCCCGCCACTGCCGCTGTGACCATTCGCTCGACCAGCCGCCGCCGGGCGCGATGTCGCCGACCTGCACCCGGACCGTCCCGTCGTCGACCACGTCGAGTGCGAACAGCCACTGCGGCTTGTCGATCGTGGTCGCCACCACGCGGCCGAGCGTGACCACCTTCCCCTCCTCGTCCCGGTCGAAGGCGACCACCTGCATCGGCCCGCGGGTGCCGAGCACGCACTGCACGAGCGCGACAGTCTCCACCGCGCCATCCCCGTCGACGTCGCCGTGGTCGAGTGCCAGGAGCCAGTTGGCCTCCTCGCGATAGTCGGCGGTGATCCGGACCTTCGACGTCGGGCAGCCCGGTCCGGCCCGCCACACGGGCAGGGTCACCGGTGTGCCGAGCAGTTGTGCCCGGCTGATCCGGCCGTCCGGCGCGGCTGGACTCGTGGTCCGGGTGGTGCTGGGCGTGAGCGGGGTGGACGGTGTCGGTGCGGGAGCGCTCGTCGGCGGTGTGGTCGGCACGCCGGTCTGCGCCGGCACGGGCACCGATCCGTCATCACGCAGGGCGGCGTTGGCGACGATCGGTGCGACAGCCAGGGCAATCGCGGTCACAGCCACCGCCACAGCCCTCGCCTGCCGGCGTCGACGAAGGGTACGCCGGGCCTGGTCAGGTCCCGGACCGGCGATCTGGGAGATCGTCTCGGCGCGGTACGCAGCGAACCGGTCCCGTAGCCGCGGGTCGATGTCAGACATTGCCTATCCCCTCGGTGCTCTCGTCGAGCAGTCCTGCAAGCGCCAACCGGCCGCGGTGCAGCCAGGACTTGACGGTGCCCTCGGCCACCCCCTCCTGACTCGCGATCTCGTTGACCGACATGTCGGCGAGATAGTGCAGGATGACGGCCCGCCGGTGGTTGGCGGGCAGTTGGGCCAGTGCGGCGTCGATCGCCACCCGATCGGGCGTCGGCCCGGCCATCGTGGCCTCGGTCCGTCGCTGTCGGAGCAGGTGGTTTCGTGCGGTCCGGAGCCGCCGCCAACGGCTCCGGGCGAGGTTCCAGGCGACCTGCCGGACCCAGGCGACCGGGTCGTCGTACCGGGCCAGCCGGTCCCACCGGGCCAGGGCCCGGCAGAATGCCTCCTGCGCGAGGTCCTGGGCCTGCGCGAAGTCGCCCATGTAGGCGCCCAGTTGGCTGGTCACGTTGCGAAAGTGCGCGTGGTAGAAGTCGTCGAAGCTCACCGTCGCGGTGCGCTCCCCGACCATCGAGGCAATCGCCCCCGGCGGCTCGTTGGCACGGGCTCCCGTCATCAGTGTCACTTTCCCTCCCCGTTCGCCGTCGGGCCCGTACCCGAGGGCGGTCGTACCGCTCGCTCGTCGGGGTCGTTCCCGTGCTCCCCGTTGTCGGCGCTGCTGCTCGACGTGCCGTACCCCGTTAGAAGTCCCGAACGGGTCTCGGGGTTGCAGCCGACGCTGTGGTTCGACTGTCGTGTCGGGGACTGAATGGCGAGCGACCGTCAGCCGTAGGTCATCGTCATCTGAACCAGGTTGTCGGTTCTGTTGACGTCCGGCAGGACGTCACGTTCGCTGTCCATCGGCTGGACGTCCACGTCCGCCTTGTCCGTGCTCAGCGTGATCCCTTCGAGCACCCGGAAGTCCAGGTCCAGCCGCATCTCCGCCCCGGCGGCCAGCTGACCCAGGCGGCAGGTGATCGGTTCAACGTTCTCGTGGACGCCCGCGCACGTATTCCACCCGTCGACGTCCGCGCGCACCACAGCGGGCACGCCCAACCGCAGCACCACGTGGGCGACCGGGCCCGTGCCCCGGTTACGAATCCGCACCGTGGCCGTACCCGTCCGGGAGCCGTCGTCCGCAATTCTCAGCACGAGGTCGCCGGTGGTGACGGCGACGTCCGCCAGGTTCGGGTTCGGACCGAAGCTCGTCGGCCCGGAGACCTGGCTGAAGGCGTCACCCTTCCAGCGGTAGCTCCGCCACTGCCGTTGTGACCACCTGGCGTTCCAGCCACCCCCGGGAGCGATGTCACCGACCTGAACGCGAACCGTGCCGTCGCCCACGACATCCAGAGCGAACAGCCACTCCGGCTTGTCGATGGTGGTCGCGACCACCCGGCCGACAGTCGTCGCCTTCCCTTCCTTGTCCCTGTCGAAGGCGACCACCTGCATCGGCCCGCGGGTGCCGAGCACGCACTGCACGAGCGCCACGGTCTCCACCGCGCCGTCGCCGTCGATGTCGCCGTGGTCGAGCGCCAAGAGCCAGTTCGCGCCCTCCCGGGCGTCGGCGGTGAGCCGCGTCTGCGACGTCGGGCAGCCTGGTCCGGCCCGCCATGCCGGCAGCGCCACCGGCACCCCCAGGAGTTGGGCCCGGCTGAACCGGCCGTCCGGCACGGGGGTGGTCGGGCTGGCACTGGTCCCGGTAGGGCTGGGGGTTGGACTCGTCGGCATCGGCGTCGGCGACGCCGACACGCTCGGCGTCGGCTCGACCGGACCGGGTCGGTGGTCCGGGCCGCTCATCGCCGCGTATCCGACGGCCGATCCGCCGACCAGGGCGAGCGCCGTCGTGGCACTGGCAGCCAGCCGGCGTCGGCCGCGGCCTCGTACCGTCCGTCGGACGGCGGCAGGTCCCGGCGCCTCGACCTCCGCCAGCGCGGTACGGCGGTATCGGGCAAACTCCTCGGAGAGGTCAAGAATCTCCTGCTCAGACATCCCGCACCTCCTCTCTGGTGTCGCGCAGGTGTGTGGCGAGCGCAGTCCGGCCCCGATGCAGCCAGGACTTGACAGTCCCTTCCGCTACCTGTTCCTGGGCGGCGATCTCGGCGACCGTCAGGTCAGCGAGGTAGTGCAGTACTACGGCCCGCCGCTGCTTCGGCGGCAACTTCGCCAACGCGGCGTCGACGACGATCCGGTCGGGGCTCGGCTCCGCGACGTGTGTCTCCCGTTGCCGCAGCAGCCACTGCTGGGCGGTCCGCAGCCGCCGCCAGCGGTTGTGGCCGAGGTTCCAGGCGACCCGACGGACCCAGGCCAGGGGGTCCTCGTATCCGGCGAGCCGGTCCCAGCGGGCGTACGCCCGACAGAACGCCTCCTGAACCAGTTCCTGCGCCTGCCCGCGGTCACCCGTGTACGCGGTCAGCTGCACCACCAGGCCACGGAAGTGGGCGTGGTAGAAGTCGTCGAAGACCAGCTCTGCCGACGCGGAGGTTGCGGTTCCCGGGGGGTCCGGCGGGCGTCCACCCACCCGCACGTCTCGTGTCACAAGCACTCGTCCTCCCCGTGGCGGCTGCTGGCGGTGTGTTCGCCAGCACCGGTCACACAAGCGAGCGCGCCGGTAGGTTGCGCGTCAGTCGCCGCCGAATTCTGTCGGCTCGGGGACAGATGGTGGGGCGCTCAGGCCGCTCACCGCCGGACCGTACGGACGCCGGCTGTGATTCACTGTCGCTGAGGAGAGGGGGCGGTCGTGCAGATGCCGGCAGTGCTCGGTGAGCCGATCCGGTTCGTGCTGAACTGGGGCCGTCGCTACTCGCTCTGGGTGTTCAACTTCGGCCTGGCCTGCTGTGCCATCGAGTTCATCGCCACCAGCATGGGTCGGCACGACTTCATCCGACTCGGCGTGATCCCGTTCGCCCACGGCCCCCGCCAGGCCGACCTGATGGTGGTCTCCGGCACGGTGACCGACAAGATGGCCCCGGCGATCAAGCGGCTCTACGACCAGATGCCCGAGCCGAAGTACGTCATCTCGTTCGGCGCCTGCTCCAACTGCGGCGGCCCCTACTGGGACTCGTACTCGGTGACCAAGGGCGTCGACCAGCTCATCCCGGTCGACGTGTACGTGCCCGGCTGCCCGCCCCGGCCGGAGGCGCTGCTGCACGGCATCCTGCGTCTTCAGGAGAAGATCGCCGCCGAGCAGTCCGGCATCGGCGGTGTGCCACAACGGGACGTGCTGGCCGCGCCGCTGGACGCCCCGCCCCGCGAGGCCGCCGCCCCACGCTCGGTGGACTCGCTCACCGCCCCACCGGTACGCCCACCCGCCGCGAACTGACGGCGGTGGGCCGCCGCCCGGTTGTGGACCGGCCGCACTAGCCTGCGGACTATGAGCAGCTCAGCGGACCAGCGGTCCGCCCACATCGTCGACGTGCTCACCGAGGAGTTCGGCGCGTCGATGGCGATCGACCCGGCCGCCTTCCGCCGCAAGTTCCGCAAGATGGCGGCTTCCCCGTTCGCCTTCTACCGGGGCAGCGCCGCGCTGTTCTACGCGGACCAGCTCGGCGACTTCGCCGACGACCGGTTCCTGAACGAGCAGACCAGCCGGGTGTGGATCCACGGTGACCTGCACGCGGAGAACTTCGGCACCTACATGAACGCCTCCGGGCAGCTGGTGTTCAACGTCAACGACTTCGATGAGGCGTACGTCGGGCCGTTCACCTGGGACCTGCGCCGGCTCGCGGCCAGCGTGGCGCTGCTCGGCTACGGCAAGGCGCTCTCCGACACGGCGATCGGGGAACTGGTGGCCGGGTTCGCCCGGTCGTACCTGACCGAACTGCGGGCCATCGCGGCCGGCGGTGACGACGCGATCGGCTCGATCACCCTGGACAACGCCGACGGGGTGCTGCGCCGGGTGCTCCAGCGGGCCCGGCTCAACACCCGCGTCGACCTGCTCGCCGCGCAGACCACCATCGACAACTACGAGCGACGCTTCTCCGTCGGCGACGGCGTCTTCGAGATCGACGACGCCACCCGGGGCCTGGTCAGCGCCGCCTTCCTGGACTACCTGGGCACCCTGCCAACCGCCTCGACGCAGCTCCGCCCGGTGGCGGCGCGGATCAAGGACGTGGTGCTGCGCAAGGGGGTGGGCATCGGCTCCGCCGGGCTACCGTCGTACAACCTGCTGCTGGAGGGGCACACCCAGGCACTGGAGAACGACGTCGTCATCTACATGAAGCAGGCGCAGGTGCCGGCCGTGGCGCGGTACGTCACCGACGAGTCGGTCCGTGGCTACTTCCAGCACCAGGGGCACCGGTCCGCCGAGTCGCAGCGGGCGTTGCAGGCGCACGCCGACCCGTGGCTGGGCTTCACCGAGCTGAACGGGACCGGTCAGCTCGTCGCCGAGGTCTCCCCGTACGCCGCCGACCTGGACTGGTCGGACGTGAACGAGCCGGAGGAGCTGACCGGGGTTCTCGTCGACCTTGGCCGGGCGGTGGCCCGGATGCACTCGGTGGCCGACGACGAATCCAGTCACGACCTGGTGGACTACTCCACCGAGGAGGCGATCGTCGCGGCGGTGGACACCGACGATCCGGGTTTCGTCGCCCACCTGGTGGACTTCGCGCACGCGTACGGGGTGCGCGCCCGCCAGGACCATCAGCTCTTCGTCGACCTGTTCCGCAATGGTCGACTGCCGGGCCTCTGATCGGGCGCGGCGTCGCTCAGGACGCGAACTCCAGCACCACCTTGATGTCGTCCGGCCCGGGGGTGTACGCGTCGGCGTACCGGTTCACCGGCACCCGCCGGGTGATCAGCGACTCGAGCCAGACCTGGTCGGCGCGGGCGAGTGCCTGCGCGGCCATGTTCCAGTGCCGACGGTTGGCGTTCACCGAGCCGAACACCACGTTGTTCTCCAGCACCAGCGCCCGGTTGAGAGCGCCGGCGTCGAAGTCGATGCTCCGGCCACCGCTGGACACCCCGGCCAGGCAGACGATCCCGGTCGGGGCCGCCTTGCACATGACGTCGAGGACCACAGTGGGCGCACCCGTGCACTCGATCACCACGTCCGGCTCGAAGGGCAGGTCGTTGACCGGCACCGTGTGGTAGGTGGCGCCGAGCCCGGCGACCAGCTCCGGCTTGGGCCCATCGGTGGCCCGGTCCAGCACGTGGACGGTGAGCCCACGCTGGGTGCCGAGCAACGCGGCCAGCAGCCCTATCGGCCCGGCCCCGGTCACCAGGACGGTCTGCGGCTGCCACTCGGCCCGGTGCCCGATCCGTTCGATGTGGTCCCACGCCTTCGCCACCACACTTGTCGGCTCCAACAGCACACCGACCTGGGCCAGCGCCGGGTCGAGCCCGACCGCGAACCGCGGCTCGACCCGCCAGCGGTCCCGGGCGAACCCGGGAAGTCCCTTGATGCCGTGTTCGGTGTACTGACCGTTGCGGCACATGTCCCACTCGCCTACCGCGCAGTTCGAGCAGGGCACCGGATCGGGATACCTGACGATCCCGGCCACCAGGTCACCGGGTCGCAGGGTGCCGCTGGAATCCTCGATCACCCGACCCAGTGACTCGTGCCCGATGACCAGGCGGTCCGCACCCGGCGGCGCCTCGCCGTACTCTCCGGCGATGATCTCGTGGTCGGTGCCGCAGATCCCCACCGCCAGCGCCTCGACCAGGACAGAACCCTCCTCGGCAGCCGGCTCCGGCTGATCCTCGACAAGGCTCAGCGAATTGGCGACCCCGGGTTTCACCGTCACAGCGCGCACGCCCCTCATCTTTCCCCGCCGAGACGTGCGCCGCGCC
The DNA here is from genome assembly GCF_018070365.1 of Micromonospora sp. D93. Lineage (NCBI taxonomy): Bacteria > Bacillati > Actinomycetota > Actinomycetes > Micromonosporales > Micromonosporaceae > Micromonospora > Micromonospora sp. D93. Next base: position 27,427 of record NZ_JAGPXW010000035.1, read on the forward strand.
CAAAGCCGGCAGATCGCCGGGGATCGACGGCGGCCAGGCGCATCGCCAACCTCTCTGGGCAGAACACCTAGGATCAGCGGCATGACTCCCGAAGAGGTCGGCGCTCGACTGGTCGCGCTGCTCGCGCCGGTCGAGGCGACCCCGTCGGTCTCCGGCGGGCAACGTTTCGCCCGGGCCACAGTCGACGTCCCGCCCGCGAGTTGGCTGACAGCGGTTTCCGCCGCCCGTGACGACGCCGAGCTGGCCTGCGACTTCTTCGACTGGCTCTCCGCCGTCGACGAGTTGGCCGAGGGCTTCGACGTGGTGGCGCACCTCTGGTCGACGCGACTGCGGCACGGCCTGCTGCTGCGTACCCGGTTGCCGCGCGGCGCGCCCACTGTCGCCTCGGTCGTCGACATCTACCCCGGCGCCGCCTGGCACGAGCGGGAGACGCACGAGATGTTCGGCATCGACTTCGCCGGGCACGGGGAGCTGCTGCCGCTGCTGCTGCCCCCGGAGTTCGAGGGCCACCCGCTGCGTAAGGAGTTCGTGCTCGCATCCCGGGTGGCGAAGCCCTGGCCGGGTGCGAAGGAGCCGGGCGAGTCCGAGGCCGGCGGCGGGCGTCGACCGATCCGCCCGCCCGGCGTCCCCGCTCCCGGCGAGTGGGGGCCCACGCCCACCCCGGCTGGCGCAGGTGGCGTGGGGGAGGGCCCGCGTGGCGGCACCCCGGCCAGACCGGCCCGTGAGCGTCCGGCGCGGCCCGCCCCGGGGGCCCGTCCGGCGCGTACTCCCCGGCCTGCCGGCACCGCCGACGACCCGGCCCCCGCCGACCAGCCCGCGCCCGACGCTGGCTCGGCCGCACCTGACCAACCTGGCGCGGGCCCGGCCTCCGAGACCGCGCCCGGCGTTCGCCCGGCCAACCAGCCCGCGCCCGGCGCGGCCGCACCTGACAAGCCCGACGTCGGCCCGGCCACATCGGGTGGCGAGCCGATCGCGGACCCGCCGGGCCGCGATGGCCGGGGCGACCACGACGGGGGTACGGCCTGATGCCGCTCTGGGTGGAACTGGTGCTCCGGGTCGGCGGCGTGGTGGTCGCGTTCCTCACCCTGCCGTTGCTTGTCGGCCAGGCCGAGCACAAGGTGATGGCGCACATGCAGGGCCGGCTCGGCCCGATGTACGCGGGTGGCTTCCACGGTTGGGCGCAGCTCGTCGCCGACGGGGTCAAGTTCGTGCAGAAGGAGGACATCACGCCGCGCGAGGCGGACCGGGCGGTGTTCCGGCTGGCGCCGGCGGTGGCCCTGGTGCCCTACCTGCTGGTGTTGCTGGTCATCCCGCTCGGTCCGAACGACCTGGTCGGGCAACCGTTGGATATCGGCCTCTTCTTCGTGCTGGCCGTGGTCGGCGTCGGCGTGGTGGCGGTGCTGATGTCGGCGTGGGCGTCGGCCAACAAGTACAGCCTGCTGGGCGGGCTACGCGGGGCTGCCCAGTTGCTCGGTTACGAGTTGCCGCTGGTGCTGGCCGCCGCGTCGGTGGCGATGGCGGCCGGCACGCTCAGCCTGTCGGGCATCGTCGAGGCGTGGCAGCCGTGGTGGCTGCTCTGGCAGGCGCCCGCGATGATCATTTTCTTCGTCGCCGGGCTGGCCGAGATCCGTCGGCCACCGTTCGACATGCCGGTGGCCGACTCGGAGCTGGTCTTCGGCTACATGACCGAGTACACCGGTCTGCGGTTCGCGTTCTTCCTGCTCGCCGAGTACGTCGGCATCGTGGTGATCGCCGCGTTGACCACTGTGTTGTTCCTGGGCGGTTGGCAGGGCCCGTTCGCCGACGACCAGCTGGGCTGGCTCTGGACGCTGCTCAAGATCTTCGCGGTCTCCTTCGTGATCATCTGGCTCCGGGTGTCCTACCCCCGGCTACGCGAGGACCAGCTGCAACGCCTCTGCTGGCTCGTGCTGGTGCCAGCCTCCCTGGCACAACTGGTCCTAACAGCAGCAGTCCGCATAGCCCTGTAACCCGCGCCCCGCGCCCCGCGCCCCGCGCCCCGCGCCCCGCGCCCCGCGCCCCGCCTCTCCCGCGCCGATCTTGCATTTTCTGTCCCGGCAAATGCGACTGTATGGGGCACTTCGGCAGCAGAAAGTGCAAGATCGGCGCGTGTTGAGGGCGGGGTGCGGGGCGGTTAGCGCAGCGGGGTGTGTGCCGGGTCTACCGGCTCTTTCGGGGGTGGGGGTGGGGTGCCGTCGCCGAAGGGGCGGCCACCCAACGCTTCCCGGCCGTGCGGGGTGAGCCAGTTGGAAAGGTCGGGGCCGAGCGGAACGATCCCGGTCGGGTTGATGTCGCGGTGCACCTCGTAGTAGTGCCGCTTGATGTGGTCGAAGTCGATGGTGTCGCCGAAACCGGGGGTCTGGAACAGGTCCCGGGCGTACGCCCACAGCACCGGCATCTCGCTCAGCTTCTGCCGGTTGCACTTGAAGTGGCCGTGGTAGACCGGGTCGAAGCGGACCAGCGTGGTGAACAGCCGCACGTCGGCCTCGGTGATGGTGTCGCCGACCAGGTAACGCTGGTCGGTCAACCGCTCGGTGAGCCAGTCCAGCCGGTCGAAGAGCTGGTGGTACGCCTTGTCGTACGCCTCCTGGTTGCCAGCGAACCCGCAGCGGTAGACGCCGTTGTTCACGTCCCGGAACACCACGGCGTTGACTTCGTCGATCTGCTCCCGCAGGTGGTCGGGGTAGAGCTTCGGGGCGCCCTCGCGGTGGTACGCCCCCCACTGGGTGGACAGGTCCAGGCTCATCTGCGCGTAGTCGTTGGTCACCACCTGCCCGGTCGGCACGTCCACGATCGCCGGCACTGTGATGCCGCGCTCGTAGCCGGGGAAGCGCTTGAAGTACGCCTCCTGGATGCGCTCGATGCCGAGCACCGGGTCCCGGCCGTCCGGGTCGAGGTCGAAGGTCCAGCTCCGGGCGTCGTGGGTCGGGCCGGCCACCGCCATCGAGGTGGCGTCCTCCAGACCGAGTAACCGTCGCACGATGATCAGTCGGTTGGCCCAGGGGCAGGCGCGGCTGACCGCCAGCCGGTACCGGCCGGGCTCGACCGGATATCCGTCGCGCCCGTCCTCGGTGATCCGGGTGGCGATGTACCGCTGGTCGCGGGTGAACTCGCCGCCCGGCTCGACGTACTTGCCGCCTTTTTCCTCGCCCACGTCGCCCTCCCCGGTCTGGTCTGTGTCTCTACCCAATCCTCGCGGATCTACGGCGCACAGTGGCCCCGGATACCCTGCCGGCATGACGGATGTGGAGGCGGCGGCCCGGCGGTTCATCGCCGATGTGTGGAATGCCCGCCGGGAGGAGTCGGCGTACGAGCTGGTCGCCGAGGAGTGCCCGGGGCTGGGCGGCACCGGGCCGGAGGCGACGTTGGCCTGGCACCGCGAGCGCCGGGCGGCCTTCCCGGACCTGCGTTACAAGATCGTCGACGTGGTCGCGGCCGGCGAGCGGGTGGCCGTGCACTGGCGGGCCGCCGGCACCCACGTCGGGCAGTTCGGGCCGGTACCGCCGACCGGGCAGGTGGTCAGCTACTCGGGGGCGACGTTCCTGCGCTTCGACACGGCGGGCCGGATCGTCGAGGTGTGGAGCTGCAACGAGCTGTTCCAGTTGCTGCAACAACTCGGCGTCGAGATGCTCCCACCGGCCGTCGTCAGCGGACCCGGGGCGTGATGCGGCTGATCGGCAGATTGATCGGAAAGGGCTCACCGGTGTCGACGAACTTCGTCCACCGCCCGGTCTCGGTGTAGACCTCGTTCACCGCGTCGATCCGGTAGGTCACGACCTCCAGCGCGCCTTCGGTCTCGATCCGCCAGTAGTAGGGGATGCCGGCTGGGCGTACAGCGCCGGCTTCAACACCCGGTCGATCGTCTCGGTGCCCTTGCCGACAACCTCGACGGCAATCACGACCTCGCTCGGGGCGAACCAGTGCCGGTGCCCATCGTCGTCGCCGGTGACTCGGAGGACCACGCCGTCGGGCACGAACGTCCGGCTGTTGCTCACCCGCACCTCCACACCGTGGACGGCGACGTACCCGTCGGATGACATGTCATCGAGCGCTGCCGTGAGACGCGCCGTGACCTGCTGGTGCGAGGTTCGAGGAGGCGGCGGCATGAGCAAAATGCCGTCGAGCAGTTCGCGTCGGCGATTGTCGTCGGGGAGTCTGTCGAGATCCCCGGTAGTCCAGCCGCCCTCCGGAGTGCAAAACGTTTCCAGTTCGGTCGTCATCGATCCTCCGGGCGGTTCGTGCTTCCCGGGTACACCCTAGGGTCGTCGACCTGTGGGTGGTGGTCGCGCGCGCCGTGGCCACAGGGCAGGATGGTCGACATGAGCGACCCCAGCGAGCGCGGCGACACCAGCGACCGCGGCCTACCCGGCGCGGGCCTGGTGAAAGGGCTGGCGGTCACCCTCAAGACGATGACCAGCCGTTCGACCACCCAGCAGTACCCGGACGTGGCCCCCGACCTGCCGCCCCGCTCGCGTGGCGTGATCGCCCTGTCGGAGGAGAACTGCACGGTCTGCATGCTCTGCGCCCGTGAATGTCCGGACTGGTGCATCTACATCGACTCGCACAAGGAGGAGGTGGTGGTGCCCGGCGCCGCCCGCCCCCGCCAGCGCAACGTGCTCGACAAGTTCGACATCGACTTCTCGCTCTGCATGTACTGCGGCATCTGCATCGAGGTCTGCCCGTTCGACGCGCTCTACTGGTCGCCGGAGTTCGAGTACGCCGAGTACGACATCAAGGACCTGCTGCACGACAAGGACCACCTCGGTCAGTGGATGGCCACCGTTCCGCCGCCGCCCGCGCACGACCCGAACGGCGAGCCGGCCAAGGAGGAGACGTCTGCCGCGCGCAAGGCGGCCGCCGCACGTCCCGCTCCGTCGGCGGTACCTCCCGACGCCGACCAGGACCCGGCGTCGTGAGCGCCCGAGCCGGCAGGGCGGCCCGGTGACCGGGGCGGATGTGCTGCTGCTCGCCCTCGGCGCGGTGGCGGTCGGCGCCGGCGTCCTGGTGGTGACCACGAAACACCTGGTCCGGGCCGGGCTCTACCTGGTGGTGTGCCTGGGCGCCTTGGCAGGTGACTTCCTGGTGCTCAGCGCCGAGTTGGTGGCCTGGGTGCAGGTGCTGATCTACGTGGGCGCGGTGGTGGTCCTGTTGCTGTTCGCGGTGATGCTGACCCGGGCTCCGATCGGCGCCTCCGACGACCTGGACCGGCCCGGTTGGCCGGCGGCTCTGATCGGTGGCGGCGCCGGGCTGGGGCTGACCGCCCTTCTTGTCGACGCGTACCGCTGGAGCACCGTCGCACTGCCCGCCGCGGGCACCGCCGAGCGGCTGGGGGAGCAGATCTTCCAAACCTGGGTGCTGCCGTTCGAGGTGCTCTCGGTGCTGCTGCTCTCCGCCCTGGTGGGCGCGATCGTGTTGTCCCGGCCGGACATCGGCCGAGCCGCCCCGCAACGCGACGGCACGGCAGGCGACCTGGTCGACAGCGAGCCCGGGGGGCGCCGGTGAGGCCGGTCATCCCGTACGTCACCGCCGCGCTGCTGTTCGGCCTCGGCGTGTACGGCGTACTGCGCCGCCGCAACGCGGTGCTGGTGCTGATGTCGGTCGAGTTGATGCTCAACGCGGTCAACCTGATCCTGGTCACCGCGGACACCACCGCCCGCGCCGTGCTTCCGCACTCGGGGCAGGTCTTCGCCCTCTTCGTCATCGTTCTGGCCGCCGCCGAGATCGGGGTGGGGCTGGCGATCGTCCTTCAGCTCTACCGGCTGCGGGCGACAGTCGCCGTGGATGACGTGCCGTTGACCGAGCCGTCGGATCCCGTCGGCGGGCGCGAGCCGGCCGTCCTGGACTCGGAGGTGGGCCGGTGACCGGGCTGCTCGGGGCGCTGCTGCCCGCCGTACCCCTGGTCGCCGGTCTGCTCGGTCTGCTGCTGCCACCGGCCCCCCGGCGCGACAGCGCGTCCGGCGGCGACCGGGCCCGGACGACCGCGGTGACGCTCGGTGTCGCCGGTGCGGCCGGCGCGTTGGCGCTGGCCGTCGCGCTGCTGTTCACTGTCGACGTGCCGACGGAGACGTCGAGCACCTGGGTCGACATCGGCGGGCTGGTGGTGACCCTCGGCGTACGACTGGACGGCGCCGCCGCGCTGGTCGCGGTCGCGGTCACGGCGGTCGCCCTCGCCGTGCAGGTCTACTCGATCGGCTACCTGCGGCGTGGTCCCCACGACGACGTCGACGTGGACCACCGCTACCCGCCCTACGCCGCCCAGATCAGCCTCTTCACGGGCGCCATGCTGCTGGTGGTGGTCGCCGGCGACCTGATCATGCTGTTGGTCGGCTGGGAGGTGATGGGCCTCTGTTCGTATCTCCTGATCGCCCACGACCGCCGACTGGCCGGCGCCCCCGCCGCCGCCATGAAGGCGTTCCTGGTGACCCGGGTCGGTGACGTCGGGTTCCTGCTCGGCATCGCGCTGCTGGGCGTGTCGACGGGCAGCTTCCGGATCGCCGACGTGCTCGCCCACGACCACTCCGGCGCGACGTTGACCGCCGCCGGCCTGCTGCTGCTCGCCGGTGTGGCCGGCAAGAGCGCGCAGTTCCCGCTGCACACCTGGCTGCCGGATGCGATGGCCGGCCCGACCCCGATCTCCGCGTTGATCCACGCCGCGACGATGGTCGCCGCCGGGGTGTACGCCGTGGCCCGGCTCTACCCGCTGTTCACGGCCGCGCCTGTGACGTTGACCGTGCTGGGGGTGCTCGGCGCGGTCACGCTGCTGCTCGGCGCGCTCGCCGCCACCGCCCAGGACGACATCAAACGGGTGCTGGCCTGGTCGACGGTGTCCCAACTGGGTTACATGACCGGCGCGCTGGCGGTCGGTTCACCGTCGGCCGCACTGTTCCACCTGCTCACCCACGCCGCCTTCAAGGCGCTGCTGTTCCTCGCCGCCGGCGCGGTGATCCACGCTGTCGGCACCACACTGATGTCGGAGATGGGCGGGCTGCGGCGGAGCATGCCTGTGACGTTCTGGTGCACTGTGGTGGGCCTGGGCGCGCTGGCCGGGGTGCCGCCGCTGGCCGGCTTCTGGAGCAAGGACGGCGTACTGACTGTCGCCGAGTCGGCCGCGTTGGAGGGCACCGGCGCGGCCCCGTCCTGGGTGGGTTGGATCGTCTGGGTCGCCGGGCTGATCGGCGTGGCGGTCACCGCCTGGTACGCCGGTCGGCTGCTGCTGCGCGCCTTCTTCGGCGCTCCGCGCCTGCCCCTGGTTCGGCCACACGACCCGCCGGCGGTGCTGCGCTGGCCGGTGTTGCTGCTGGCCGTACCGGCCGCGCTGCTCGGTCTGGTCGGGTTCGTCGGGGCGTTCACCGACCGCCTGCGGTTCCCCACCGTCCCGGTGGCGGGCTCCGAGGACGGCCTGGTCCACCTGGGGCCGGGGGTGCTGCTGCCGCTCGCGTTTCTGCTGGTCGGCGCCACGCTGGTGACGCTGGGCTGGCGGCGCGACAGGGCCGCCGACCCGGCGACGGCGCTGGGTCCGCTGCGGCCGGTCTTCGCCCGCGCGTTCCGGCTCGACGACGTCCAGAACACAGTTGTGGTACGCCCCGTCCGCGCGCTGGCCCGCGCCGCGCGCACCGGTGACGAGGTGGTGGTGGACGGCGCGGTCGAGGGCAGCGGGCGAGCCGCGTCCGGTCTGGGTGCGGGGCTGGCCGCGCTGCACCGCGCGGCGCTGCCCCGAGCCGCCGCCGGCGTCCTGGCCGGCGCGCTGCTGATCGGCCTGGCCGCCGCCTTGCTTGGAGGAGCCCGATGAGCGTCGGCCAGGTGTTGCTGGTTGCTGTTCTGGCGCTGCCGGCGCTGGGTGCGGTCGCGGTGGCGGCTACGCCCCGGGACCGGACGGCCCGGCTGGTCGGCACGGTCGCGGCGGCGCTGACCCTGCTGGCCGCGGTGCCGCTGGTGTTCGGCGGTCAGGGTTGGGTCGCCTGGTCGGCCGGTGCGCCGGCGGTGCGCCCGTGGCACCAACTGGATCTGCCCTGGGTGCCCGGCCTGGAGTTGCGCTTCCACCTCGGCGTAGACGGCATCTCCTGGCCGCTCGTGGTGTTGACCGCGCTGCTCACGTTGCTCTGCTGCGCGTACACGATGTGGCGGGTCCCGGACGGCGGCAGTGGCCGGGCGCTCGTCGCGCTGCTGTTGGTGGTCGAGGTGGGCATCCTGGGCACCTTCCTCGCCCTGGACCTGGTGCTGTTCTTCCTCTTCTTCGAGGTCGTCCTGCTGCCGATGTACGCGATCATCGCCGGCTGGGGTGGCGCGGACCGGCGTCGGGCGGCCCGGAAGTTCGCGCTCTACACGCTGTTCGGGTCGGTGCTGCTGCTGGTCGGCGTGTACGTCGTGGTCGCCGCCGCCGGCACCGCCGACCTGGTGACGCTCACCGGCGGCGCGGGGATGTCCCGGGGCGCCCAGTTGGCCGCGTTCACACTGCTGGCGTTGGCGTTCGCGGTGAAGAGCCCGCTGTGGCCGCTGCACTCCTGGCTGCCCGACGCGCACACCCAGGCCCCCACGGTGGGCAGTGTCGTGTTGGCCGGGGTGCTGCTGAAGATGGGCACCTACGGTCTGATCCGGGTCGCTGTGGGGGTGGCGCCGGAGGGAGCCCGCTGGGCGGCGCCCGTGCTCGGCGTGCTGGCCGTCGCCGCGATCCTGGTCGGTTCGCTGGTCTGTCTGGCCCAGTCGGACGTGAAGCGGCTGATCGCGTACTCCAGTGTGGGGCACATGGGTTTCGTGCTGCTGGGCGTCGCCACGCTGACCACCGTCGGCATGCAGGCGGCGTTGATCGGCAACGTCGCGCACGGGGTGATCACCGGCCTGCTGTTCTTCCTGGCCGGGGCGGTGAAGGACCGTACCGGCACGGGCACCCTCGCCGAGTTGTCCGGGCTGCGGGAGACCGCGCCCCGGTTGGCGGGTCTGCTCGCGTTCGCGGCGATCGCGTCGCTGGGTCTGCCCGGGTTGGCCGGCTTCTGGGGTGAGGCGTTCGCGGTGATCGCCGCCGTTCAGGTGGGCGGCCCGCTCTGGACCACCCTCGGGGTGCTGGCGGCGGTCGGCGGGGCGCTCACCGCCGCGTACTTCCTGCGGCTGTTGCGCCAGGTCACCCACAACCGGCCGAGCCCCGCCGTCGGGCAGGTCGGCCCCGGCCTGGCCGGTACGGAGTTGACCGCGTGGGTGCCGCTGGTGCTGCTCGCGTTGGCCATCGGGCTGGCGCCGACACTGGTCCTCGGCGTCGCCGAGGCCCCCGTCGACGCCCTGATCGGAGTGGTCAAACCATGAACGTCGTGCAGAGCGTGGACAGCGTCGCGCTGCTGCCGGCCTACCTGGCCGCCGGCACGGCCGTACTCGTGCTCATCACCGATCTGCTGGTGGCTCGGCCACGGGCCACGATCGCGGTGGCCGCGCTCGGTGCGCTCGGCACCGCCGTCGGCTCCGCGCTGGTCGGGGCGGGTGCGGAGCGGCGGACGTTCTGTGTGGGCGCCGACTGCTCCTGGATCTTCGGTGGTCGCGCGGCACTGGTCGGCGTGGTGGTCGCGCTGCTCACAGTGGGCGTGCTCGGGCTGTCGGTGCCCGCGCTGCGGGCCGGGCGGTCACCGGTCGGGGAGTACGCCTTCCTGCTGGCCTGCTCGATGACCGGCGGCGTGGTGCTCGGTGCGGCCGGTGACCTGATCACGCTGATCGTCGCCCTGGAGACGCTGACCCTGCCGCTGTACGTGCTGGTCGGCCTGCGCCGGGGCAGCCTCGCGAGCGCCGAGGCGGCGTTGACCTTCTTCGTGGTCAGCGTGGTGGCGACCACGCTGACCCTGCTCGGCGCGGCGTTGCTGTACGCGGTGACCGGTGGCCTGCACCTGGACCGGCTCGGCGCGTTGCTCGCCGAGCAGCCGGAGGTGCGGGACCTGCCGCTGACCACCGCGGCGGTGGCGGTGCTGCTGGTCGGTCTTGCCTTCAAGGTGGCGGCGGTGCCGTTCCACGCCTGGGCGCCGGCCACCTACGACGGCGCGCCGCTGCCGGTGGCCGCCTACCTGTCCACCGCGTCGAAGCTGGGCGGCCTCGTCGCGCTGCTCGCCGTGGTGCAGCAGGCGCTGCCGGCGGACCAGACCGGTCCGGTGCTCGCTCTGCTCGCCGTGCTCACCATGACCGTCGGCAACCTGGTCGCCCTGCGTCAACGGCGGACCGTCCGGCTGCTCGCCTGGTCGTCCGTCGCGCAGGCCGGGTACATCCTCGCCCCGCTGGGTGCGTTGGCGCTGGCCGCCGGGCGCACGGACGAGGCGCGTTCCGCCGCGTACGCGGCCGCCGTGGCGTACGCCGTCTTCTTCGTGGTGTTGGAGCTGGCGGCGTTCGCCGGGCTGACCGCACTGCGCCCGGCCGGCGCGGACGGTGGCACCCTGGACGACCTGCGCGGGGCGGCTCGGCGGCACCCCTGGCGGGCTGCGGCGTTCGGTCTCGCGCTCGTGGGTCTGGCTGGTCTGCCGCCGGGGTTGGCCGGCCTGTTCGCCAAGGTGACAGTGGTCCGGGCGCTGCTGGACGGTGGTGCGGCCTGGTTGGCGCTGGTGGTGGCGCTGAACGCCGTGATCGGCCTCGCCTACTACCTGCGGGTGACCGCCGCCCTCTGGGCGCCGACGACGACGCCCGGCCCGGCAGCGGCGCTCGCCGGTGGCGGAGCGTCGGGCGTACCCGTGGTGGGTGTGGTGGCGGTGGTGCTGGCGGTGGCGACGGTGGCCGCCGTGGTGCTCGGCGTCGCGCCGCAGTTGGTGCTCGACCTGGCCGGCCGCTGACCAGCCCGGCCCCGGTCTCAGTCAACTCTCAGCGTTGAGACGGATGGTTGACGGGTACCGGGTTGTTACACCGGTCAGCGGATCCCGGCGATCCGTGCACCGAAGGAGACATCGTGCACCACAACCGTCTGAAGACCGCAGCGCTGCTCGGCCTGCTCAGCGCCCTGATCCTGGCGGTGGGCTACTGGTTCGGCGGCAGCGGCGGCCTGGTCATCGCCGTCCTCGTGTCTCTGGTCATGAACGGCGTCACCTACTTCTACTCCGACAAGCTCGCACTGCGCTCGATGGGGGCGCAACCGGTCACCGAGGCGCAGTTCCCCGAGCTGTACCGAATGGTCCGGGAGTTGGCCACCGACGCCAAGCAGCCGATGCCGCGGCTCTATGTCAGCCCGACCGCGCAGCCCAACGCATTCGCCACCGGTCGCAATCCGCAGCACGCTGCCGTCTGCGTGACCCAGGGCATCACCGAGATCCTCGACTACCGTGAGCTGCGCGGCGTGATCGGGCACGAGCTGTCCCACGTCTACAACCGGGACATCCTGATCTCCAGCGTGGCGGCCGGCCTGGCCAGCATCATCACCCTGCTGGCGAACCTCGCCTTCTTCATCCCGCTGGGCGGCGGGGACGACGAGGACCGACCCAACCCGGCCGTGCTGTTGCTCACCCTGATCCTGGGCCCGATCGCGGCCACGGTGATCCAGTTGGCGATCAGCCGGAGCCGCGAGTTCCAGGCGGACGCCTCGGGCGCCGAGTTGAGCCGTGACCCGCTGGCCCTGGCCAGCGCGCTCCGCAAGATCGACGCGGTGGCCCGACGTCGGCCGTTGCCGGCCCAGGGCCAGCTCACCAGCACCGCCCACCTCATGATCGCCAACCCGTTCCGGGGCGGCGGCATGGCGGCCCTGTTCTCCACGCACCCGAAGATGGAGGACCGCGTCGCCCGGCTGGAGCAGATGGCCCGCAACTCGGGGCCCGTGCAGTTCCAGCGCTGATCCACCGATCCACTGATCCACTGATCCACCGCCTCCGCCCGTACCCGGCCGCGCCGGGTACGGGCGGATCGCTGTGTCGGAGAACCATTCCGCTGTCTTCCCGTCAGGCAGCGGCGTTAGGGTCATAACGGCTTACGCTCATTACACCCTCGGGAGGTTCACGGTGACCGCGCTGCGTCAGTACCTGGGTGTCTGGCGGATCCCCGGCGCGCCCATGCTGCTGATCACCGGCATCATCGGGCGGCTCGGAATCGGCATGACCCCGCTGGCGCTGCTCCTGGTTGTCGAGCAGGTGACCGGGCGCTACTCGCTGGCCGCCATCGCGGGAGGCGTCTACGCCCTCGCCGGTGCCGCGCTCAGCCCGGTCGCCGGACGGATCGCCGACCGGGTCGGCCCCAGCCCCGTCCTGCTGCTCACCGCCGTGGCCCACCCGCTGGCGCTCATCGGATTGCTGCTGGCCAGCCGCTCCGGCGACGACGCCCTCCCCGTCATCTACCTCGCCTCAGGCGTGGCCGGCGCCACCTACCCGCCACTCACCGCCGCCATCCGCGGCGCCTGGAACGACCTGACCGGCCCCAACTCCGGCCGATCCCCCCTCCGCAACACCGCGCTGGCCGCCGAGACCACCCTGTTCGAAATCGTCTTCGTCCTCGGCCCGCTGCTCGTCGCCGGCTTCATCCTCGTCGCCGACGCGGCAGCCGCGCTGATCGGAGCGGCAGTGGTCACCCTGGTCGGCACGACCGCAGTGGCCCTCGGTCGGGTCATGCGCGGCTGGCGTCCGCACCCACAGGAGCACCACGCCCGTGGGCTAGGCCCGCTGCGGGTCCCCGGCTTCCCGGCCCTGCTGATCTGCGTGGCCGGCCTGGGCATCGCGTTCGGGGCCGCCGGGGTGATCGTGCCGGCGTTCGCCAGCGACCACACCACCGACGACCCGGAGAGCCTCGCCGGCGTCCTGCTCGCCGTCTGGGGAGTCGGCAGCGCCATCGGCGGGCTCTGGTTCGGCGTCCGCAGGCCAGCACCGAACATGACCCGGCAGTTCGCCCTGCTGCTCGCCGCGCTGGCCGCCACCTTCGCCGTGTTCGCCGTGATGCCCACCCCACTGGCGTTGGGTGTCGCGCTGGTCGCCGGCGGGGCCACCATCGCACCCGCCCTGACCCTGGAGAACACCCTGGTCGGCCGGATCGCCCCGACCGGCATGCTGAACGAGGCGTACACCTGGGTGGTCACCGTCGCGGTGGCGTCCAGCGCCGCCGGCGGCTCGGTAGCCGGCCTGATCGTGGACCACGCGGGCGGCGTGCGCTTGGCGTTCCTGTTCGCCGGGGCGGCCGTCGCCGTCGGGGCCGCGGTAGCCGCACTGCCCGCCGGGCCCATCGCTCGCGCGGAAAACACGGCCATACGCGCCGAACAGCCCGTCCCCGTCTGACCGCCTGCGCCCGGCTCGGCGTGCGCCCGGCTCGGTCCCGTGCTTGATCGACTCGGTTTCCTGAAAGTCGCGGTGTCCCAGTCGCCCGGATGCCCCGACTTTCAGGAACTCGAGTCGATCTCAGCCGGACAATGTGCGTCCGGAGATCGGTGACGGGTCGGGGCGGGCAGCCGTCAGCGGTAGTTGTTGAACTGGAGGGCGACGCCGAAGTCCTCGCCCTTGAGCAGCGAGATGACGGCCTGCAGGTCGTCGCGCTTCTTGCCGGTCACGCGCAGCTGGTCGCCCTGGATCTGAGCCTGCACGCCCTTGGGGCCCTCGTCGCGGATCTTCTTGCTGATGGCCTTGGCCTTGTCCGTCTCGATGCCCTGGATCACCTTGCAGTCGATCTTGAAGATCTTGCCCGACGGGCGCGGCTCCCCAGCATCCAGCGACTTCAGCGAGATGTTCCGCTTGACGAGCTTCTCCTTGAACACGTCCAGTGCGGCGCGGACGCGCTCCTCGGTCTCCGCCTGGAGGCCGATCGCCTCCTCGCCGGACCAGGAGATCTCAGCGCCGGTGCCACGGAAGTCGAACCGCGTCGCAAGCTCCTTCTCCGCCTGCCGAAGGGCGTTGTCGACCTCCTGCCGGTCAACCTTGCTCACGATGTCGAACGACGGGTTCGTTGCCATGTATCTGCTCCTGCTGTCCGGCGGTCTGGGCCTGCCGTCGGCCGCCGACCAGCGGCACGACCCCCTGACCGTACCCGGTTGCGTCGGTACCGGGGGGAGCCGCTATTCTTGCTTCCGCCGCCGCGTTGCGACGCGGTGGGGTGCCCTGGCGGGTTGCCCGAGCGGCCAATGGGAGCGGACTGTAAATCCGTCGCGAAAGCTTCAGAGGTTCGAATCCTCTACCCGCCACCAGGTGCAGACACGGCCCCTGACCAGCAGAGATGCTGATCGGGGGCCGTTGTCGTTTGTCCAAGGGAGTCCGGCTGAGTCCAGGCGTTGACGACTGGTTGTGGGCAGATGGTGGGCAGGTCGATCTTGCCTGTCAGGGCTTCTCTGGGGCTGCGAACGCCCGTGCTCGGGGGAGTGCGAACACGCCTGTAGTGACCGGCTGAGGGCTGCTTGTGGGCTTCGCTGACGGCGGCTAGGCCGGGGGCAAGCCAGTCCCGGGGTTGGACTGGCGCGGCAGTCGGAAGCCCTGGCCCGCGCTCAGGTTGACCTGCCGGCTTCCGTGCCGCCTGGCCGTGGTCGTGCTGCGTCTGGATCAGTGAAGTTCGGGGCGGCGGTCCGGCGGCAGTCGGTGGCTCCCCGCCCCGGCGCCGGAGGCGGCCGGGGCGGCTTGCCGCCGGCCGGCTCACCGCCCGCGCCGCGCGGAGCGCGGCGCCTTGATCCAGAACAGAGGAAATCGGCAGCAATGTAAGGCACGCGATGGAGGCACCTGAGGGAGACGGGAGCGGAGACGTCTCGCTTACAAGCTCTGCGCACAGCGTCCGAGCACGTTCAGGAACGGCCGCACGCTCGAAACCTCGTCCATACCAGCCCTCGTCAGGGGTTGCGCCGTTCGGCGCGGTTGCTGTCGACAGCCGCCGGCCCTAGCCGGGCCCCGCTCGGGGCACCTGGTTGCCCTAACCGCCAGCACCAACGGCGCGTACGGCGCCGCTGTCGACCAGGTCCAGGGCCCGCTCGGTACGCCAGGCTTCGTCCAGCGGGCTCACGCATCGGCGGCTGTGTCGCTGGTTCCAACGGGTCATTGCCGGCCGGCAGCCTCTCCGCGGACGCCCTGCTGGCTCTGCCTGACGAATCTTGGTCGCGTCACGTCGTCAGTCTTGTCTTGATCGCGCTTTGCTCCCGATATCGCGGGCAGGAACCTATCCGCTGGTCGATCAAAGATCCCCTTAAGGCCTCCGACCCTAGCTATCAAGTCTCTGCCGGGCTGCAGCCTTAAGGGGAAACTCGGGGATCTCCCACACCAACGTCTCACCTAGTTCCGTAGCCACCTCGGTAGCGATTCGTTTTGCACCGTAGAGATAGATTCGAGCACACGAAATCGCACCTATGAGCCCAATGGAGTGTTTGCCGCCCGACTTCGCACGAAGCACGCTGCTGGCCGTCATACTTCCTTTTAGGGGGCCTGGCCATACCTCGCTACGCCAGCCGGATGCAAGGCCGTGAGTCAAGCAGTGCCGGACCTCCATCCACCCATCGGCCCGCTTGCATATTTCTTTCCAGCTAATCGTTTCGGTGGCTGGGCGGCCACTGACGGACGGGATGTTCCATACCTGCAAAGGAGGAACCTTCATCAGTCTCGGCACAATCCCGGGAAATTCGCTCTCAGAGCGCTTCTGAAATTCAGATAGCGTCGGATTATTCATAGAAACGCGCCTGGCTATCTGGCCCATGCCATAACCTCGGCGATACAGAGCGGTGGCCATGAAGTCCTCAACAAAGCCCTCAAACGCCGATATCACGCCAAGAACCACCGCTGGCGGCAAGGCCGAATAGTTGCCTGCGTTACCCGGCTGGCGAGGATGCAGGCTGACCAACCGCTTGGGCACTTCCAGCGAGCGGGCTAGCCGATTCACGCTGTCCTGAAGATCTACCTGGAACAACTAGACTCCCTCCGGCCAGTCCACAGTGGCCAGGCCTCGGTCGCCGCCGTTGACGTCACCGGCTGATGCCAGGCGTCCCGCCTCGCCCTGGACCACCGCATGGTCCTCTTGCCCAACCTGGTGTCCCGGTCCGCAACCGCCCGCCAACGATCGCTGGCTCGGCTGGGCATCTAGCTGCTCGCCCTTCGGCCGGTGCTGATGCTCACCGATCACGCGATACATCACCCGACAAGTAGTCCAGTTTCCAACAACTCTTTCTACACCACCCGGCTCCGATGAGCTCTTTGGCTCACAGGCCCCCGAGTCCGCGCACCCGCAGATGCGCGTTTTAGCAAGGCCATCGCTGATTCATATTCCCGGCCCTGATGGTGAGCCAGTTCGGCCTCCGTCTGAACAAGTTGCCCGCGGAACGCTTTAACCGAAACGGCCTGCGAACACCGCAGCAGGGAGCGGCTGGCAGAATCCACTCGCTTTGCTACTTCTTCAGCCAGGGACAGCATCGCCGAGACGCGTCGCACGATCTCCCGCTGCTCCTCTATGGAGGGCAAGGCGACTGGAATGGCGCGAGCGTCGGCAACATTGATTCGAGGCATAGCCAAGCCGACATATCGAGCCATCATCCACTGTTGGATGTAAGGGTTCTCGAGATAGGCGGCCAGATACGGGGGGTGCACCACTTCCGCTGGCCGAAGCCGGACCATGCCTTGGGTGATGTTTGCCCCATCAATTCCCGGCGGCACAATTGCAACCCGAAGGTTTCGGATTATGCATAGAAGAACATCGCCTTCTAGCAAGGCAGAACGATGATGTTTGTCAGCGATTTCGTGGGACGTTCGCCGAAGCTGTTCAACGAGGACGGTTCCGTTAGCAACGTCCTGCTGCCTTACATAAGGCACACCATCCGCGATTTCTGGGCCCGGAAGGACGATGCCATAGGTAATTGCTGTTCCGAGCTCGACGATTTCTTCCGCCCGTTCGTAGCCCCAAGAGGTGGGCAACTCCGGCAAGCCCGAAACATCAACCGGGCCATCTCCATGCACCTTAGCCTTACGGCGCGATGCTCGGCTCTCCGCTTCAGCAGTCCGGCGAAGAGAGGGACGACGAAGATTCGGGAACTCAGCCCGCCAATCCGCAGTGAGCCGGCCGGAGAAGGCAGACGCGAGAACAGATTTCCGAAAGCGGTCCAACGATGTTCTTGCGGCGTCGAGGTGGCCCTCCGTGCTCTCTTTCCTGGCCTCGATCTGATCTATCCTCTGCGCGATCCTCGACTGCTCAGCGGCTGGCGCAACTGGTACAACCTGGCCCCTGACTACCCGATCTGATGTCGCTGGATACTGACTTCCCGTCTGTTCGGGCGTCACCGCGTCAACGAAGGCATCGGACGCCACCAGTCGGAACAGGTACGAGGAGTCAATTCCATCTCTGGGGCGCAAGACCGTGAACCCCGTCGAGGCGAACGAACGCTCGCCGAGCCCTTCCACCCTTGCGATGTTCTTTAGATACGTCCTCACATTGGAGAAAAGAACATCTCCGTCCCTTACGGGGCGGCGGGCTCGGGACGGCGCTTCACGGCCCAAAAGTCGTTTTGGATCGCGGATTCGAAGGTTCTCGTTATCAATTGCTGAAATGTCAACATACAGCAACGGTAAGTCCGGGTCGGACCCAGGATCAGCACTAGCTACGTCAATTGTGATATCCATAAGCCGCGCCTCCGCCCATCCTTCGGGAAGCGCTTGCTCGTCAGGGTCCGGCGTCACGCAATGCCCCCGTTTCCAGTGTTTTCCACGAGAGCCTGGATGTCGGCCAAGTCGTCGAGCGCGAGCTGGAGTTCGGCCATCGCTTCTGTTATCAGCTCCTCCGGCTCGGGAAGCTCGTCAACGTTACCGAACTCCTCGTCTCGAAGCCACCTGAAGCCGGCGAGCTTATAGTGCCGTTCCTTTATTTCGTCTAGGGTAAACGATCGCCAGCGCCCTTCGGACGAGTCGCTCTCACGGCGCCTGCTCGCTCCGAAGGGATCATCGCCGAAACAGCGCTCAAACTCTGCGAAATGCGAAGGCGTAAGCGGCCTGCTTTTCTTGGTGATTTTAGGTACGTTCGCCCGCGCATCATAGATCCAGACCCTTTCCGTGGGCCGGCCTTTCGTTAAAAAGATTACATTAGTCTGCGTTCCCTCCGTGTATGGCGAAAAGGTGCCACGAGGGCAACGCAAGACAGTGTGCAAGTCGCAGTCTTCCATCAGGATCTCAAACACATCGCCTGCCTGAATAGCGAAAAGCACGTTATCCGGAACAACGACGGCTGCACGTCCACCCGGCGCAAGCAACGTCATGATGTGCTGCACAAAGTTAAGTTGCTTGTTACTAGTCTGGACCACGAAGTCGTCACGGCTGGGCGCCTGGTTGGCACCCTTCGTGCCAAAGGGTGGGTTAGTCAGGATAACGTCAAACTGCTTCTTAGTGGGCTCGTCATAGATCGAGTCGCCGAGCGTGATTTGCGGCTCGACCTGGTGCAGGTACATGTTCATAAGGGCCAAGCGACGCGGACGTTGCACGAGTTCCTGACCATAGTAGGTGCTTGTCCGGACTCGCTTAGCAAGACTGCGGTCCAAGGCGCCCTGCGTCTCGCCCTTCAACCACTCGTAGGCAGCGACGAGGAAACCCCCCGTTCCACACGCGGGGTCGCTGATTGAAAAGTCTCGCTTCGCCCTGGGGTCCGGCTTGATACAGCGCACCATCAAGTCTATGAGCACCCGCGGGGTGAAGAACTGACCCGCACCCTTCTTACCCTCGGCCGCAGCTTTCTCTAGGAGGCCCTCGAACGCGGCGGCCTTGATGTCCGTGTCCAAAGCCGTCCAGTCGGTCTCGTCGACCAACTGAACTAGGCGAGCAAGGTTGACGGGATTGGTGAACTTACTTTGGGCACCGGCGAAGATGTTGCCAAGGATTCCTGGATGCCGGCCCAACTCGGTGAGTGCTTTGCTGTAGTGAACCAAGAGTTGCGTACCTGATTGTTTGCGGAGGTATTGCCACTCGCAAGGCACTGCAACAATCGAGCCGGAGGATTCTTCAATCTCGCTATAGCTCGGCAACTCGATATCGCGCTCGTCCGCCATCTTTAGGAACAACAGATACGTCAGCTGCTCAATATAGTCGCCGTAGTCGATTCCGTCATGCCTCATGGTATGACAGAAACCCCACAGTTTGCCTACAACGTCCATGCTCACGCGGCAACAAGCTCCTTATTAAGGTCTGCGAGCAGCTCCGCTAAACGCCCGCCAAAAACCCGATTTGCACGCCGCCAACCGCCACGGTCGGACAGCACGGGGATTGCGTCAAAGTCATCACTCTCAATAGACAGATTCTGAATCAGGTGCTGCCGGATGTAGTCCATCCAACGGCGCTGTTCATCGGTCAGAGTCGTGCGAGCCATGACGCGGGCAACCGTAGCATCAACCCGCTCCTCGGCTGTTAGCAGCGGTGACCCCTCCAGCACAGCACGCTTGACCATGGAGATGATGTCGACGAGTGCCTTGTGGTGAGTGACTTGGAAGGCTCGCTGAAGGTTGGCCTCGGTGAAGTGTTCGGGTGCTCCGGTCAATGCCTGCCGCAGCTCGGTCAGGGGTTCGGCACCCCACTCTTGTGGACGAGACAACAAGATAGTGAGCGCTTGGATCTCGTCTACTTTGCCGCGTAGGAAGGACTCGAATGCGCGTAAATAGTCTGCTGGCTTGTACTTCTGGCCAGTGCCACCCTTAATCATCCACTCGCTGGATACGTAGTCGACGACACCCGGAGCTACAATAAACGTACGTTGCCCACGGGGAAATTCACGTAGCAGTCGCTGGAATTCTTCGTCTCGCAGAATTTTCATCGTGTGGCTGAACGAGCGGCGCAATAGTGATGGCAGCCGACCGGCGAAGGCTGACAAGTCACCGTCTTCGATGAACCTCGCGAAGAGATCATAAGCTCCACCTGTCATCTTCTTGCTTATTCGGTTCAGCCGTTTAACCAAGCGCCGCACGTTGTAGTCACGGTCCTTGTTCTGCCAGATATCCTCAATTATTTCAGCGATGGTCTTGCCGTCACCCTCGGGCGGATCGACTGTTATGCCGGTAGTGCCTTGGAAGTATGCGATAAGAGTGCCATCGAAACAGTCAAACACTGTGAAGTGCGACTTGTCTGGATAGCGGTCACCCTTCCGAGTACCTCTCCCGAGTACCTGTTCGAACAAGATGCGAGATTTCATCGGACGCAAAAGTACGAGGTATTCCAAATCTGGTATGTCAACGCCCGTCGTCAGGAGGTCCACCGTCACGACGATCCCGGGGTTCGGCCGGTTGCGGAACTCCCGGATACGCTGCAAGGGCTGGTCGACTCGGCCAGTCACCTTTGCTACGAAAGACTCTCCGCGGCCGAAGATCTCACGGGCCATGCCTACCAACTGGTCGGCGTGGGAAGTATGCGGTAGATCATTTGCAGCGAAGATTAGCGTCTTCGGGAAGCGGCCGTGCTCACGTTCATGCTGCTGGGCGTAGCGGCTTAGCTCCTGGAGGATCTTGCGGTTCGCGTCGGGCGCGGTGATCTTTCGCTCCACCTCTGGCGCGTCGAAGGCGCGTTCGTCCTCCAAGTAATCGAGCTGTCGAGTGCCGGACTCAGTGTCTACTTGGTCGACCTGCTCGCCTTGTCGAAGAAAGACGCCATTCATGCGCACGTTGGATCGCACTCGGACCACGTCATAGTCGACCAAATGCCCTTCGTGCACGGCGCGGTCGTATTCATAGCGGAAGACGAGGTTCTCGAAGTAGGCCATGGTGTGAGCGGCCGGCGTCGCCGTCAGGCCAACCTTGATTGCGTCGAAGTGGTCGAGCGTAGCGCGCCAGGCAGACATCTCCTTCGCGGAGTAGCCGCGGTGGCATTCGTCAGCAATTATGAGGTCGAAGGCATGGATCGGGACGTTTAATTTCTCGGCATCGACATCTGCCGTCTCGTCGTCCTGCCTCAGGGCGTGTTCCGCACCGAATAGGTTTGTGGTCATGCGCTGGATAGTGCTTATGTAGACGAACGCATCGCCAAGCTTTGGATTGGTAAGTAGCGAGTTTGGCATGACGTTTGGGCTCCACGTCCCGCCCTCGTCCAAGTCGGCTTGCTGGAAGCGCTGCGAATACACGGGGTAGATCTTGTCGAACTTAAGCCCCGGCTCGGCCTCAAATGAAGAGAAGGCGCGGACCGCTTGGGCGGCCAATACCCGCCGGTCTACAAGAAATAGCACTCGCCGCGCGACGCCGGCCTTCATTAGGCGGTAGGCTTGATTGACCATAGTTAGGGTCTTGCCAGTGCCGGTCGCCATGGTCACCAGCATCTTACGCTTGCGCTCGCGGATAGCTTGTTCGACAGCCACGTTCGCTTCCAGCTGATACTGCCGCAAGACAGCGTTCTGCGGAGCCGCCGTTAGCGATGCTGATTCGGCCTCGACATCTCTCGCCAGTAGTTCTTCAAGGGCGCCGGGTGTATGGAAGCCAGCGACTTGCCGCGATCGGTTGAGTTCGTGGCGTATGTCGTGGAACCAGACCTGTTCACCATTGGTAGAATAGAGGAAGGGTACGCCAAACCTTTTCTGGTACATTGGGATCTGTCGGATGCCGCGTGAATAGCGCTCGGCCTGTGCAAGTACGCCGTGAGGACCAACAGTGAGCTTTTTGGCTTCAACGACGGCGCGCACCTGGCCCAGATGGCAAAGTGCATAATCCGCAGTGCCGTCCGATGTCCTGAACTCCGTTAGGGCTGCCGGATCGGTCGAACGGCTGATGTCGACTCCGGCGCTTGGCATTACCGACCAACCGGCGGTCGCGATCCTAGGGTCGATCCGCCCGGTACGGGTCACCCTCTCGGATTCTTTGGACATATAGGAACTCTAACAACGTCAGAGTAGATATTGAAGATCCCGTTCGCCTGATAGTTGAAATCGATCACCCCGGACCGCTCGCCATCATGTCTGCCATGGCCCCCTCCTGGGGAGCGGTCCGCCGCCCGGCCCGCGACGCCAACCGGACCTTGACGGGTCCGTTTGGAAGCTGGTGGGTCGGGCGGTGTTCTGCTCGGCTCGCCCTGGTCGATGGCCGGCCTGCCCTCCCCTGCGCCGCACGGGCTCATGGCCGCTCGGCCCGGCCGGCTGCCGGTCCATCACCCTATCGGTCAAGGTCACGGTCGTTCTGCGGCGACCCTCCGGGACCCCCGCATATCCGCGCCAGCCGCCAGCCGACGGGCATCAGGCGTGATGGCCGCCTAGCGACAGCGGCTGTCGCGCCCCCAGACGGCGGCGCACGCGGCCCGTCAAGCGCTTTGAAGGGGTATCGAAGGTGCGCAGTGGCCTAATGCATCGCTCCAGGTAGCCGATAGATCCTGACCACGGCTCCGACGGCTCCATTCATCAGCGTGACGTTCTGTTGTTCGATCAGGGCTGCACCTACCTCAACAGCGAAGAGCGCCGCAAGCTCTGGATCGGCCGCTACCTGGCGCTCGGTTGTCTCGACATCGGGGCCGTCGGCTGGCCCGTCCTTGTAGCGGTATGGGTTGGCGTATGTGCCGCGGCCGTGCTCGGTCGCGACCAAGCGCTCATCCCGCAAGACGGCGATGGCCTGGCGGATTGTTCCGCGACTTGCCCGAAACTCGGCGGTAAGCGCGCTCTCCGCCGGCAAGAGGCTGCCTGGCGCGATGGCTCCGCTCTCGATTTGCCGTCTCAGATCTTCGGCGATGACGCGATATCGGGGCTGTCCGTGGTGCGGGGTGGGCACCTGCTCACCGTACCTGGCACTTGTCTTACCAACTGCCAACCAAGTGACCCAATTCGACGTCTAGACAACTCGTTCAGTTGTAGATACGTTTCCTGGTGTGCGGCTGCGATGACTAATCGTGTCAGGCGCGGTCTCGCGCCGGCTCTGGTCGCACCTGATGCGCGGCGTCCTGTCGGACCGGTTGCGGTAGCCGCGCGTACAAGTTGGCTCGGCGATACCCGACCCGTCCGGCGTCGGACGGTGCGCCGTGCCTTCATCCGGGCCGGTGGCCGGCCGCATTCCCCCGCGGCTGGCCACCGGTCCCCGCCTACCTGTGGAGGTGCGATGTCCGGCTCCCATCGTCGACACCATTGGCTCTCGTCCTGGTGGTCTCGGAGACGCCCATCTGCCCGGAGCGCCAGCAGCAACGTTCCGTCGAGTCCGCGCCCGGCTTCTACGACCTCCTCGCCGCGGTGGTCGACGGGCGCCACCCGTAAATTGCCTTCGCTCCGGCGTGCGCCCTTGATGACGCGGGCCCAGCTCTACCGTGGCAACGGCGGGCGGTGGCGGCGATGAGTCGTACGAACAAGCCGGCTGCCGTCACCGGCCATCCGGACTGGTGCGCCCCGGATCGCTGCGGCTACCTGGTGCCGCCGGTGATGACGCATATGGCCCGCCGTCATCGCGGCCCCATGCAGCGGGCCGGCGACAGTCGGGCGGGGGGCCTTGTCGTCACGTACCTCATTAGCAGTGAGGCTCTGGGCGGTCCCATGGTCGGTGTTCATGTGACGTGCCGCGCCGGGAACGCCTGGGCGGAGCTGTCCTTGCCGCAGGCGGCCCAACTGGTTGAGCAACTTAGCGGATCGCTGGCCCAGGCCGCCGGGCAGCAGGGGGCCGGCGATGAGTGAGGGTGCTGCCATCCCAGGGAGGTCGTCGCCGTCGTCGATCGCGCCGATCGTGTGCCCGGTGTGGTGTCGAGGCTGTGGACCGAATGACCCGATGCACCGCGGGCTTCTCAGCACGATTGGACGGGAGCGGACCGGCTGGGTCACCGTCCAACTGGTCGTCGACCGGTTCGCCCGCCGGGACCTGGCCGTGAAGCTCGACGCGACCCGGTACGGCGCGACGCAGACCGTACTACTGTCGCCCGCGCAGGTAGACCGGCTCATTGACGAGTTGGTCTACGCGCAGCTGGAGATGCTGACACCGGGAGATGGCGGCGAGGGTGCCGGAGAGACGCGGTGAACGCCAACACCCGTCGGGGATCAGCCGTTCCTCGTACTCCTGGCCTGCGCCCTGCGCGGCCACCGCGAACAGCGGTAGCCGTACCGGCGGTTCCTGAGCGGCCCGCCGGCGGGACCACCTGGCAGACGTTGGAACGTCTAGGGGGTACGGTGACCGGTGTGCAAGGCCGGGACTGGCGCCCTCGCTACCTGCAACTCGCCGAAGAGTTGCGGGCAAAGATCGTGAGCGGCGAACTGGCCCCCGGCACTCTCATGCCCAGCGAGACCGAGCTGGCCGACACCTCGGGCCTGTCGCGCACGAGCGTCCGTAACGCCATCCGGCAGCTCCGCGAATGGGGCCTGGTCCGCGCGGAGCAGGGGCGCGGCACCTACGTGCGGGCACCCCGCCAACGGGTACGGCGTCGCAACACCGAGCGGTACCAGTGGGAGAAGGATCGCGTCCTGCTCGACGAGGATGAGCGGCTGAAGACTGGCGCCACCGAGCACGACACCGGACTGACCGTCGATGACCTGAAGTTCCACGCCGAGTATTCGCGGGTGGAGGCTGATACGGAGATGGCGGCGGCCCTGCAGGTCGAGCCGGGTACGCCGCTGCTGCGTCGGGTCTACTGGACGTCCTCCCGGCATGAGAACGCGCCGCTGACCGTGTCGTACTCCTACCTGCCTTATGACCTGGTGGCCGCGAACCCGGACCTGCTCGACGCAGGCAAGGAGCCGTGGCCGGGCGGGACGCAACACCAGCTCCACACGCTCGGCATTGAGTTGGACCGGATCGACGACGAGATCCGCGCCCGCCCGCCGTCGCCCGATGAGGCCGAGTTGCTGGACATCGACCCGGGCGTCTCCGTGCTCACCGTACGGAAGACCTCGACCGACACCACCGGCCGAATCGTCGAGGTCGCCGACGTGGTGATGCCGGGCGACCGCACCGAGCTTGTCTACTCCCACAAACTCCAGCGGTGGAAAACTTGACGCAGCTCGTCTCGGTCATCACCCCGGTCCACGCGCCCAGCATCGAGCACCTGCCTGGCGCGTACGAGTCGTTGGCCAAGCAGGAGATGCCTGACGGCTGGGACTGGGAATGGCTCGTCCAGGAGGACGGGCAGACCGGCGCCCTGGTCGACGCGCTGCCCGGCGATCCCCGGATCAGTCTCGGCACCGGCCGTCCCGGTGGGCCTGGTGTTGCCCGCACCCTCGCGCTTTCCCGAGTCTCCGGGCAACTCATCAAGGTGCTAGACGCGGACGACCAGCTGACCCCCGGCGCACTCGCCCGGGACATCGCTGCGTTCGACGCGCACCCGCAGATCGGCTGGACCGCCTCGCGGGTACTCGACCTGCTGCCCGACGGGTCGACCGCTGGATGGGACAAGGACCCGGCCGGCGGCGTCATCGACCGCGGTTCTGTCCTGTCGTTCTGGCAGGCCAACGACTACCGGGCATCGGTGCACCCGGCGACCCTGTGCCTGCGGCGAGATCTCGTCTTCGCCTTGGGCGGCTGGATGGCGCTGCCAGCCTCCGAGGACACCGGCCTCCTGCTCGCCGCCAACGCGATCACTGCGGGCTACTTCACCCGCGAATACGGCCTGCTCTACCGCAAGTGGCCCGGCCAGGTGACCAGCCAGGCTGCACACCGGGAACCGGCTGAGTACCAGGGACGGATGAGAATCATCGAGGCCAGAGCCAACGCCCTGGCCTCGATGATCCCGGACGGCTTCGACGCCAGCGCTACGGCGTAGCCTCGTGCCCCGGCATGCCGTGGGTACGCCGCCGCTCCTTCATTTCCGCCTCGAAGATGTGCCGCCGACCGCCGGCCAGCTTCTCCCGCGCGTCCCGCTCGATCTCCTGGAACGCGGCGTAGTAGCCGTCGTCGAACTCCTCCACGATCTGGAACGTCCACCGACCGGGTAGCACGTTGCGCCCCAACAGCTCCTGCGCGACCCGGTCGGCCATCTCGTCGTGGCCGGCCTCGCGAAGCAGCTTCACCACCCGGTCAAGGGTGAGATCTGCCCCGCCTACTAGTTGGTGCGCCGAGTACAGGTGGCCTCGTACCCGGTGGATCGTCTCGAGAGCCTTGCTCAACTCACCCAGAGCCTCGACCGTCTTGTCGTCCACACCCGCGGGGCGCGAGTGCTCTTGATCGACAGCCTGACCCGCCTGCTTGTGCGTCATGGCGCGCTCATACCCAGCTGGTCAGCTTTGACGCTTCCCGCATCAGTAACTGCTCGACCGTCGAGGCGCTACATCGAATGGCAATCAAGGTCAAGCAAGGACGCGGTCCTTATTGCGCGAATCCCTGCAATTATTTTTGGTTCACGGGATCTGTCAAACTTCGCTTGCAATTGGCCCTAGAGGTATGCCTATGATCTCGGCGAGGTCAAACTCAACCGACCGTGCGCGCACGAACCGGGGACCCGCCTTCAACTATCAGCGTTGAGGGCGGCGAACTCATGCCCGCATAAGGAAGGTGAAGTATGGCCAACGCCAAAAAGGGCTCAAAGCCTCGCAAGCTGAGAGGTGGGGCCCCGAAGAGCCGTGCCTAGCATCCTCGGCCTGAGATGGAGCGCCTGAGCTGGTACTTCAAGCTCATCGCACCTACCTTGACCTGGTTGATCATGGACTGGCTCAGAGGCGGGGAGGTTGGTCGGCCCGCCAATTAGGCGAGCCGACCCTCCTCACGGGCCGTCACCCTTCGCTCTGACCGGGGCACGGGTGGCGGTCCGTTTCCCGTGTTGGTGCAGGATCGTCGAATCTTGACCAACACGTCTGCAGTTGAGTGCCTAACGCGTTGAACGTTCAACGCTTCTCAACTTTCAATCTAAGTAATTTAGAAGTGCTGCTACACCTTACAACGTCATCCGTGTTGTAGCTACTTCGCTTCGGCATCTGCAGTAGCGGACCACCGATACGAACGCCGCACGGGTGGATCAGCTGCAGTGCTGGTTCGCAAACATCTTTGCAGACTTGCCATAGGGGCTTCGCTTCCCTATCACGCCCGACTTGACGGCTTGCGCAGACGGCTGCGGCTCCGGCGACAGCAGGGCTCTCGGCTTGCCACGGCAGACTTGTTGACTTGTCTGCCAAGTGCCGTCTACCTTGGACGCAACTTGGCAGACAAGTTAACAAGCTGGAGGTTGAGCGATGGCTCTGCGAGGCGGCACGAGGTTCGCGGTGCGGTGTGAGGACGTGTTCCCGGCGGGGTGCGCGTTGGTGCCCGAGTCTCTGGGCGAGGTCGAGGACTACGACGAGAAGACCGGCCGGCGTAGTCCGGCGAAGGACAAGCTGACCGGCCAGCGGGTGTGGCAGGTCCGGGTTATGGACCTGGATCCGGAGCTGGGGAAGCGGTCGCGGGAGACGACGGTGAAGATCTCGGCGGACTACCAGCCTGTGCCGCCGACGGGTGGCCTGTTCGAGGCGGTGGAGTTCGACGGCATGACCGTCACGCCGTACGTGGGCAACAACGGTCGGATGGCGTATTCGCTGCGGGCGACCGGGATGCGTGCCCCGGCGGGCGTGGCGTCGAAGGCGGCGCAGTAGCCGCATCTGGTGGGGGCGGGGCTGTCAGGTCTTGGCGGACGGCAGCCCCGCCCTCTGTCTCTTTCCCCTGCTCTGTCGAGAGAGGTAGTGACATGTCCAAGGGTATGCCTGCCGTCCTGCGGCGGCCCACAGTGGCGGGTGCGCGATGATGCGCCGGCCGCGTGGCGAGGTCGTGATGACCACCGCCGGGGACCTGATGGTGATCCGCCCGCGCCGGCTGGAGCTGCCGGTCTGGCTGATCGCGCTCGGCCTGGTGCTGCGGTGGCTGTGGCGGGGCCTGTGGTGGTGCCTTCGCCACCCGGTCGCCGTCGGTCTGGTCGTGGCCGGGGTGAGCCTCTACCACGAGTTCGGCCGGACCGGCGTGATCGTGCCCGTGGTCCTGGCCGCTGCCGTTTCGGCGTTGTGGCGGTGGCGGCACGAGTCGTCCTGGTGGACCTGGTGCGCAGGCCCGATCCTCGGCCGGTTCCGTCAGCTGTTCGTCTACCGGCGGGCCTGGCGCGAGGCGATGACCCTCTGCGGCCTGGCCAAGGTGTACGACCACCGCACGGTCCTGCCGGAGCTGCTGCGGGTCCGATCGGATCAGGCGCTCGACGTGCTGACCATCCGCATGGTCCGCGGCCAGACACCGGAGGAAATCCAGAAGGCAACGGCAAACCTGGCGTACGCCTTCGGCCGGCGGCACGCCCGGGTCTACTCCGAGCGTCCCGATGACCCGCCGATCCGGTCCGGCTACTGGGCGCTGGTCCTCGGCGCGATGGACCGGCTGCGGTTCCGGGACCGACCGTCGGTGGTCTACCTGGTGGTGGTCCGCACGGATGCGCTGCGCACCCTGGTCGACCCGTTCGACGTCCCGTCGGTACCCGACTTCAGCGCTCTGCCTCTGGCGCGGCGGGAAGATCTGCGGCACTGGTGCCTGCACCTGCTCGCCACGCACGTCCTCATCGGCGGCGCCACCCGCTCGGGTAAGGGCTCGGTGCTGTGGTCCCTGGTCCGGGTCCTTGCCGGGGGGATCTCGTCCGGGCTGGTCCGGCTCTGGGTGATTGATCCCAAGGGCGGCATGGAGTTCGCGATGGGTCGGCCGCTGTTCGCCCGGTTCGCCTGCAAGTCGTTCGAGGCCATGGCTGACCTGCTCGACGAGGCCGTGACGGTGATGCGGGAGCGGCAGACCCGCCTTGCCGGCGCGGTGCGGGTGCACACGCCGACCCTGGCTGACCCCCTGGTCGTGGTCGTCATCGACGAGATGGCGGCACTGACCGCGTACCTCCAAGATGTTGACCTGCGCAAGCGCATCGCCGGGTCGCTCGGGTTGCTGCTGTCGCAGGGTGCCGGGGTCGGCGTGCTGGTGGTGGCCGCGTTGCAGGACCCCCGCAAGGAGGTGCTGCCGTTCCGGGACCTGTTCCCGACCCGGATCGCTCTCGGTCTGACCGAGGCCGCTCAGGTCGACCTCGTGTTGGGTGACGGTGCCCGCAACCGGGGTGCCCTCGCCGACCAGATGCCGCGCTGGGCCAAGGGCGTCGGCTACGTGATCCTCGACGGCACTCCGGAACCGGCCCGGGTCCGCTTCTCCTACATCTCCGATGACCACATCCGGGAGCTGGCCGCCGAATATCCGGCCCCGGCCGACGCGGCGGACATCCTCGCCCAGGTCGGCCGGGAAACCGCCACCGAACCGGCCCGGCCGCCTCTGCCCCGGCAGCGTCGCGGACCACTGTTGCCCGACTCGCTGCTGAACATCCTCGACCGGGACACCGACGGGGGTGAGCCGCGGTGACCGCTCCGACCGACGGCCGAACCTTCTACCGGCTCCGGGCACCCGGCACCGACGGCGCCATCAGCACGGCCGTGTCCGTGCGCGTCGACCCCGCCCGGCCGGACCCGTACCCGGTCTATCTCGCGGTCGGTGGCGGCCGGCGCCGCATGTACCTGACCCCCGACGAGGCGTGGGCGCTGTGGCGCTGCCTCTCCGAAGCGGTGGCCTCCCTCGGCGAGCCACCCGACCACATCCGTACCCGCGTCGCCCCGGCCCGGAGGTAACCGATGTCCCTCAAGAGCTTCTTCCTCGGCACCCACCGCCTCAAGCCCCTGCACATCGAACTCAACGGCTCCCCGGACCGGCTCGCCGGCGCCCTGCACGGCCTGGCGCACATGGTCAACCGCCGCCGCGACCTCAACGGCCAACAGATCTGCATCACCCTGACCATCCGCGACAACGGCAGCGGCCGATGATCCGCGAACGCGCCGAGTCCGGCGTCCGGGTGCTGATTCTGCTCGTCGTCGGCACCATGGCCGGCGCCGCCGCCTTCACCCACGTCCACGACCTGACCGTTGCCCACGGGCAGCCCGACTGGATCGGCTGGGCCAACGCCGTGGCGGTCGAGCTGATGGCGATCTACCTCGGCCTGGAGATCCGCGCCCGCCGCCGCGATGGTCGACCCGTCGGCCTGGTCGGCGTGCTCCTGATCGCGTTCGCGCTGCTCTCCCTCGCCGCCCAGGTCGCCGAAGCCGAACCCTCCGTCTGGGGCTGGATCGTCGCGGCGGTGCCGTCGCTGGCCTTCCTCGCCCTGGTGAAGGTCGTCCTGTCCAGCGAACCCGCCACCCCGCCGGCATCGCAGCCCGATCAGCCGCAGGGCGATTGGTACGACGAGCCGCAGCCGTTCGAACCCGCGCCGCCGGCTCCGGTGATGCCGCCGGCATCAGCCGCGGTGCTGCCTCCGATCAAGGCCGCCCAGCCGAACCGGCCCCAGGTCGTCGGGATCATCCGATGACGGCTCCAACCCTGCCCGGCTTCGAACCCGCCCCGACCCCGGTTGCTCCTCGGCCGGGGTCGCGGGCGGCCCGCATGGCACTACCCCGTTCAATCGATGTCCTCAAGGACATCGCCATCGAGTACGGCGTCTGCGTCCGCCCGCTCGCCATGCGCCGGACCGACCTGGACACCGGCCTGACCGAAGTCATCGACCTGCCCTGCGGCGCGACCCGCGAGGACAAGTGCCCGCCGTGCGCCAAGAAGAACCGCCGGCTACGGCAGGCCCAGATTCGCGAGGGCTGGCACCGCGACGACGAGCCACTACCCGGCCCGGAACCCGCCACCGAAGCGCAGAAGTCCCTGATCCTGTTCCGCGCACACCTGGAGTTCTCCCGGGATGAGGCGGTGAGGGCGGCCCAGTGGGACCAGGTGGCCGACCTCGACGAGGCTATCCGCGAGGTAGAGGAAGCCATCGCCGCTGAGGGCCTGCGCGGGCGCGTTGGGCCACCGCACGCCAGCGGCGACGAGGACCAGGACGACGAGCCCGGCCCGCGGCGCAAGCGCTCCACCAAACGGCGCCAGGACGCCCCCGAACTGCCTCGGCGCAAGGTCGAGCGCCGCACCGTCGGCAAGACCTACACCGCCCCGGACGGCTCCACCTACCAACCGTCGATGTGGCTCACGCTCACCCTGGACTCGTACGGCCCGGTCCGCCCCGACGGCACCCCGGTCAACCCGGCCAGGTACGACTACCGCCGGGCAGCCTGGGACGCCGTTCACTTTCCCCGGCTGCTCGACCGGTTCTGGCAGAACCTCCGACGGTGCGAGGGCTGGAACGTCCAGTACGCCGGCTGCGTCGAACCGCAACGCCGTCTCGCCCCGCACGCCCACTTCGCCATCCGGGGCACCATCCCTCGCGACGTCCTCCGCACCGTGGCGGCGGCTACCTACCACCAGGTGTGGTGGCCCTCGGTCGACGTCCAGCGCTACACCCTTGACCGGCTCCCGATCTGGGACGAGCAGGCAGCGGCATGGGTCGACCCGGACACCCGCGAGCCACTGACCACCTGGACGGAAGCCCTCGACGCCATCGACGACGACCCGGACGCGGATCCGGTGCACGTCGTCCGCTTCGGCGCCCAGGTCGACGCCCGCGGCGTCATGCCCGGCACCGAGGACGCCGAGCGGACCATCCGATACGTCACGAAATACATCACCAAGCACACCGGCGACTGCCACAAGGCGGCCACCGACCCGCAACGCAAGCACCTAGACCGGCTTTGGCAGCAACTCCAGCTGACCCCGTGCACCGACCGTTGCCCCAACTGGCTGCTCTACGGCGTCCAGCCGAAGAAGGCACACGCCAAGCTCAAGCCCGGCCGCTGCAAGGGCAAAGTCCACCAGCGCGACACCCTCGGCATCGGCGGCCGGCGCATCCTCATCTCCCGCGACTGGTCCGGCAAGACCCTCGCCGACCACAAGCACGACGCGCGGGCCTGGGTCCGAGCGCTGCTCGGCGTCACCACCGACGGCACGCAGCTCGTCGACGACCAGGGCGACACCACCGAACGGGTCCGGCACGCCTGGGAACTCGCCCGACCCGATGACCCCGACGTCGGCCCGATGACCCACCGGCTAATGCGGTCGATCAGCGAACGCGCCCGCTGGCGATCCGAACTGCTCGCCGCCAAGGACCGGGCCGCGCAGGGATCCACAGATCTTTCGGCAACTCAGCACAGCGCACAGCACGACGGGGAGGAGACGCAGTGAACGAGGAGTTGTTGACCGTGCCGGAAGTGCTCGCCGAGCTGCGCGTACCGCGCTCGACCTGGTTCTACTGGCGGCAGACCGGCAAGGGACCACGAGTCATCAAGCTCCCGAACGGGCAGCTTCGGGTCCGCCGGTCGGCGCTCGGTCGGTGGCTCGGCGACCTGGAGCAGGACGCCGCATGAAGAGCTATGAGGTCCAGATCTGGGAGATCGGTAAGCGCGCTGACCGGAAGGCTCGGCCGTGGCGGGTTCGCTGGGCGGTGAGTGGCCAGCGCTTCGAGGACATGTTCCGTACGAAGGCGTTGGCGCACTCGTTCCGCGCCGAGCTGGTCCAGGCGGCCAACGCGGGGGAGCCCTTCGACCCGGCCACCGGCCGCCCGGTCTCCGAGGCCAGAACCAAGAACCCCACCACCTGGTACGCGCACAGCCGGGCGTACGTCGAGATGAAGTGGCCCCGGGCGGCTGCCAAGACCCGGCGCTCGATCGTCGAAGCGCTGACCTCCATCACGGTGACCCTGACCCGGCCGACCAAGCGGGGCCGACCGACTGACGCGTTGCTCCGTGAGGCGCTGTACCTCTACGGCCTCAACCCACGCCGCTGGTCCGACGAGATCCCCGCCGAAGACGCGGCGGCCCTCGCCTGGCTGGAAACCGCGTCCCTCCCGGTAGTCGAACTCGACTCACCCGCGATGGTCCGCCGCGTCCTCGACAGCCTGTGCGTACGCCTCGACGGCAAGCCCGCGGCTGCCTCCACCGTTCAGCGCAAGCGAGCCACCTTCTACAACGTCCTCGGGTACGCCGTCGAGCTGGAACTGATCGCCTCCAACCCGGTCGACCGGGTCCAATGGACTGCCCCCGAGGTCGCACAGTCCATCGACCGGCGGGTGGTGGCGAACCCGGCCCAGGTCGCCACGCTGCTGGAGGCGGTGAAGTCTCTCGGCAAACGTGCCGACAAGGTCACGGCGTTCTTCGGCTGTCTCTACTACGCGGGGATGCGGCCCTCGGAAGCCGCTGACCTCCGGCGGGAGGACTGCGACCTTGCCGGCCGGTGCGCCGACTGCGGGGCCGACTTCGACGACCTGGCGGCGGTCAAACCTTCCCGGACCTGCGAACACGAAAAGATCGAATATCGCTGGGGCCGCCTGGTGCTCGCCGGCACCTCGCCGCGCGCGGGGTCGCACTGGACCGATGACGGCGGATCGCACGAGCGGCGCGGACTCAAGCACCGGGGGAGGGCTGAGACTCGGACGGTCCCGATCCCGCCTCGGCTCGTCGAACTGCTGTGCGCCCACGTCGAGAATCACGGGGTCGGCCCGGACGGTCGGTTCTTTCGGGGCCTGCATGGTGGGCCGCTGTCGGAGTCGGTCTACGACCGGTGGTGGAAGCTCGCCCGCGAGAAGGCGCTGACCGAATCGCAGGTCGCCTCGCCGCTCGTCCGCCGGCCCTACGACCTGCGGCACGCGGCGGCCTCGCTCTGGCTGAATGCCGGCGTCCCGCCGACCGAGGTCGCCCGGCGCCTGGGCCACGGTGTCGCCGTCCTGCTTCGCGTCTACGCCAACTGCATCGACGGGGGAGACGACACCATGAACGACAAGATCGGCGACGCCCTCAGATGAACCCCTGCCAGTCAGGCAGTAGCTTCTCTGACCGGTCCGGGGTCGCATTCGACCAGCCGGCGGGCTTCCGCAACCACCTCTGCGTTCAACGCCGTCATGTTGCTGCCGATGAACTGGGCGAGCTCGTGGGCGTCATCGAGGCGCACCAACTCGTGAGCCGTTCCACTGCATGTCGCACGCAGGTTGTAACTTCGAACACATGTACGACATCCGCTACGCTCGCTCCCCGCCTCCGCCAACGACTGCTGACCGGTTCCTTACAGACGCACGGTCAGATCTGTGCTCGAAACTAGGGTGACGAGACATCCCCATCACCCACCGGAGGAACTTATGCCGGAATACAGCCTCGCCGCCTACACCATCAGAGTCCGCCCACGAATGTCATCAAAGTCTTCCGACAACTACCTACCCCTTGACAACTTTGATGGGTCGGCCTCCGACCTTGCACCCTTTCTCTACGCATTCTTTAATGGCCTGATCAATACCCCATACCAGCACAAAGATGAGGGAAAGTACCTAATCGCCGAAACGGTGCGGGCCGAGGATCGATCAATTTACACAACAGTCCGCTCAGGGAGCCACGGACATCAGTCGACTCTGCGCGATGTTGAAACGCACCAGGATACATACGAGCGCCAAGCAAACGAGGCTGAGCTAATCCCCCTACGAAATCTATTCGTAATCCCGCATAACTCGTTGGCGGGGATCTTCCTGACGGAACGCGTCGGCGTCCGAGGGCTCAAGTCCTCACTAGACCACATCCTGACACGTACATTCTCAGCAAGATTTCCTGGTTTCTCCGTCGAACTCAGTCCGCTAGCCCCTGAGGCGGCAGTCAAGGCATCCATCGAAGAAGGCGAACTGAAGAAGATCCGCCTAGTGCGCTATGGGATTCCGAGCGATGTTGCGGATCAGTACAATCTAGGTGCTCACGAAGAAGAGCTGGGAATCATGGAGCTGGTCCTTAAGCCGGACCGCGCATTGGCATTCCCCAAGCAGAAGGTGCGCGACGCACTAAACGACAACAGCCTCCCGGCACTGCTAGAGATTCGTGGCCTGGACTACCACGACATAAAACTAGAGGTGAAGGTCGGCAAGTCCATGCGAACGCTCACCGTCACTCAGGAACGCCCCCCTCGCGTAACATTCCCGCTTCCGGAGAACAAGAACATACCGAGCGGTCGCCCCACCGACGGCGCCGTGCATGAGGTCGCCGCTGAGGTGGTCGCGGAACTAGCGAAGGACCTGTCTATTCGTGAGTCCGACTATGTCGGCACGGAGTTTTTCTGGACGGCCGAAATCCTCGCCAGAAAGCTAGTGATAGCGAATGATGAAAGCTAGTGTACTTCCGATCATCCGGGATCACCTTGATACTATGCGCGATGCCAGGACTGGTCGCGTCAAAATTTCAGACCTGATCTTCTTCTACGGACTGCCAGTCCTGGTCGGGACGGCCGCCTACCTTCTCTCTTGGCATGTCAAGGGAATCGACAATCTACTTGCCGCCCTGTCCATCCTTACCGGGCTATTGTTCAACCTGCTCGTTCTGCTGTTTGATACTGCCGCCCGCTTTAAAGGTCGACCGACCGGTAAAGTCAGCGCCGACAATGCACACAAATACCGACTACTCCATGAACTGCAAGCAAACATTACCTACACACTTGGTGTCGGCCTCTTAGTTGCGATCATATTGGGAGTATGCTCGCTGGCTGGAATAGAGGATGCGCAGCGGCCCTGGTCTGTAGTCGTGACGGCGTCACTCGCACACTTCGTGCTATTGCTGGGAATGTTGCTTAAACGACTTCGCTCAGTCTTCCTCGCAGAGTTTCCACGGCTTCTTGGCGCGTAACGCTGTGAGGCGGACGGCTGGTCGAGCTTTGAGGTCGGTTGCGCAACCGATGAATGGAGAGCGGCCTGAACATCAGGCGTCTCGCACCGTGCCGTGGGGCGTGGGCACATGGTGGGCGGCTGATCGGTCGGTGTCGGTGAGGCGGCGAGAAGCAGCAGCTCAGAGGTGCTGACCGAGGCAAGATCACGGACGCCCTGTAAATCCGTCGCGAAAGCTTCAGAGGTTCGAATCCTCTACCCGCCACCAGGTGCAGACACGGCCCCTGACCAGCAGAGATGCTGATCGGGGGCCGTTGTCGTTGAAATAGCCGAGTCCGGCTGAGTCCAGCCGTTGACGACTGGGTCAACAGCTGGCGGGCGGCTCGATTTTGTTTCTGGCGGCACGCGGTGCGGAGATCCACTCGCAGCCGTTCCAGGCGATCACTCTCGTGATGGCCTACGACGCTTGGCGCGGCGAGGGCTCAGCGGTGATCGAGGTCCCTTTCGGCTACGCGTCGGCCTTGCGGAGGGTGTCCTGCCGAGCGCCTGCGCGATCGAGGATCGAGGATCGCCCGGCTTGTCGGCAGTGCCGGGTGTCCATGGTGATCGACGACTCGGGTTTCCGTCCGGCGATCGCTGGGCCACTGCGAGATTGGCGAGTGCCAGCACCGTCGGCGCGTTGGCGCCGCCGACTCGACCCGGCAGGAGGGGAAGATGTCCAACGACAATGAGATCTGTCCCTTCCGGCTCGACACACCGGAGGACGTGATCGTCGACCTGCGGAGCCGGATTGCGAGCTACTACAAGATCTCTCGCGCGTTCGTCGGCGGCGAGCCCGCCGGCGGGCTCACCCGGGGCGCCATCGTCGACAACATCACGTTGTAATGGTTGACGGGTACCGGTGCCTCGTCTGCCCGGTGGTACTGGGAGTTCGGTCGGTTCCAGCCGCAGCCCAGGCTCCCCCGCCGGTCAGGGTCCCGGTCGGCTTCGCCACGTTCCCGGGCGAGATCTGAGCTTCCCCACGCAGCTGGGTCGAGGCGGTCTATCCCGGCGTCGCGTACTTCAACGAGGCCGACAGTGGCGGCCGCTTCGTGGCCTGGGAGGAGCCGGAGCTCATCTCGGCCGAGATGCGGGCCGCATTCCGGCCGCTGCGGAAATGAAAACACCCTGACCAGCGGAACTGGCCGAGGCGCTGCTGCGGAAAACTGCACCGGCTGGATCCGCAGACGGTCATGTCGATGTGCCTCAGCGCTGGATCTGGCCGCCGACCGGAATAGGAGCGCGCCAAGGCGAGGCCGATATCGTCCGGCGCAGGCGCGCGACGTCGGGGATGGGCCCAAGTCGGCTCGGCGGGCTCGGCGCGGAGTCGGCCGCCGGTGGTGCTGGCCAGGTAGAAGATGCTGACGTTCTGGTGTTCAGGTCCACGGGGGATGCTGAGTTCAGCCGTGCGGATGACCCGTGAGTCCACGCGCAGAGGGCCGTGGCCGGTCCCCTCGGCGAGGTCCCGGATCGTCGCATCGAACGGATCCTCCGCGTGTTCGCCCCCGCAGTCGGTGAGAGTCCAGTTACTCTCAATCATCGATGATGAGTGGAGGGTGGGCAGCACCTGACCGTCCTCGAAACGCAGGCGAACGCCGAAAACTCCTCCCCAAAGGTCCGAAGGGTCAGGCGTCGAACGATTTGTCGCCTCTGGGTTAGCAAGGGCAAAGTTCCGAATCGCCGCCTTAGCTGGAAGCCGCACTATGTGCCGATGGGCAGTCGAAGATCGCGTTGCGTAGACGCTCTGTCTGCCTCTTATTACGCGGTGGTCACCTGGCGGTCCGGCTCGCCCGGACGGCCATGCCGATCGGCCGTACGTGGGCTTTGCGGGCGGTTTCGACTGTGGCACGATCAGGGGCACTGATTCTAGTTCTGACCCCCGACAGGAGCACGCTCATGTATGGACGGACGCCTCGCCGCCTTCGCGTCGCCCTCGCGTTCGCGGCCGTGGCCGCGTTCGCGTTCGCGGGCGCCTTCTCCAGTCAAACCTCCGACCTTCAGCTTATGGACTACACGTGGGGTGCGCCGGTCTTCGACAAGAGTGTCACCCTCGTCCGATAGGCCCGGTTCCGCAACACCCACTGAGGGAGCGGAATGAAGGCTGGCTCGCCCTCCGTCCGTAGGTCCAATGAGCAGGCATGGCTGATAACTGGACCTCTGGCTGTGCTGGCCATCGTCTGCTCGTTCGTCCTCGCGTTGGCGGGGCCACCACCTCCGGGTAACCTCTTCGGGGCAGTGGCCATCTTCGCCGTCATGGTGGCGACCAGCACCCAGGTGCTGCAGGTCGTCGTACGTCGGCAGGCGCTCGAAGTCATCGTCACCGAGATCCCGCTGGTCCTTGCCTTCTACTACCTGCCACCCCTGACGGTCGTGTTGATCGCCGTCATGGCCGCGTTGGTCGGCCAACTCCGCCGGCGCCTCAGCGCTCCGAAGGTCTGGTTCAATCTCGCCAGAACCGCGGGAGCCGCCTCGGCCGCTGGGGCTGTCCTGGTGGCGCTTCCGCGCATTGAGGGGGCGGGCCCGAAGACCTGGGCCATCCTCTTCGCCGTGGTCAATGTCAACAGTTTGATCTCGTTGGCAGCAATCAGCGCCGTCATCACACTCCTGCACGGGTGGCAGGCAGGGTGGGAGTTGATACGCAACGCTCCGGCGCCGCAGGTGATCTGCGCGATCAACGCTGTCATCGGGCTGGTGATCCTGATGGCGATCGAGTCCAACCTGTGGTCGGTCCTGCTGATCGCGGTGTTGGCGATCGCCGTCGTCCTGGTCTATCGCTCGTACGCCCAGTTCCTGCGGCAGCACCGCACCCTCGGGAACATGTATGAGCTGACCCGGGCGATCAGCGAGAGCGGCCAAGAGGGCGGCCTCGTCGACGCGTTGCTGGACCGGGTCCGAGCGCTCATGCAGGCCGAGTACGCCACGCTCTGGCTGCCGGCTCAGGGTCGCCATCCTGAGGTGCTGCTGAGCGCCAGGCTCGATGACCGCGGCCTCCTCGATGTCGCGCTGACCCCCTCGATTGTGCGCGAGCGCTCCCAGCAGTCCGGCCGCACGTTGGCCATCGGACGGGCCTTCGACGATGACGAGGATGTCCGTAGGGCGCTCAGCAAGCACCCGGTCAAGGACGTCATCGCGGTTCCACTGCGGTCTGGCCAGGCGGTTGTCGGCACCCTCGAAGTAGTCAATCGGCTCAGCGACGTCGGCCATTTCACGGCCGCTGACATCCCGGTCTTCGAGACCGTGGCCGCCCATGTCGCTGTTGCGCTCGAGAACTCGCGGTTGGTCGATCGGCTGCGGCACGACGCCCACCACGACACGTTGACCCGACTGCCCAACCGGCGGCGGATCACCGGGGCGCTGGACGAGTCGGTCAAGATCCGCGCACCGCGTGAGGTGGTGGCGCTGCTTCTCTTCGACGTCGACGGGCTGCGCCAGGTCAACGAGTCCCTGGGGCACGCGGCCGGGGACAAGGTCCTCACCGAGGTCGCCAATCGGTTGCGGGCCAGCGCGCCGTCGTCGGCTCTGGTTGGCCGTGCCGGCGGGGACGAGTTCCTGGTGACGCTGCGGTTGGAGAGCGCTGAGGCAGCGCTCGAGTTGGCCGCCCAACTGCGCGACCAGATCCGCGACGAGATGGTCTTCGACGCGCTCACCCTCGACGTGGACACGGCCGTCGGGGTGGCCGTACACCCGGATCATGGCAGCGACGCGGCGACCCTGCTGCTTCGGGTCGACCTCGCCGCCACCGCGGCCAAGTCGGTGCCGGGCAGCGTGCAGCTGTTCAATCCCGCGCTGGAGTCCCGATCACTGCGCCGGCTGGGTTTGGCCGGCGATCTGCGCCGCGCTCTGGACCAGGACGAGCTGGAGGTCTACTTCCAGCCCAAGGTGACTCTGCGGGACCGGCGCCTGGTGGGTGTGGAGTGTCTGGCCCGCTGGGAGCACCCGGCGCACGGCACCGTCGCGCCCGAGGACTTCGTGGCGGTGGCCGAGCACACCGGCCAGTTGAGCCGGCTCACCGAGGTCGTGCTCCGGGAGGGCCTTCGGCGCAGCCGGGACTGGGCGCTGGCCGACCAGCCGCTGCCCATCGCGGTCAACCTCTCGGCCCGTACGCTCATCGACCGGCACTTCCCGGACCGGGTCCAGGAGTTGCTGACCGAGTACAAGGTGCCGGCGCAGCGCCTCACCCTGGAGATCACCGAGTCGGGGGTGCTGGACGGCACGGACCGGCCCATCCCCACCCTGCAGCGGCTGCGGGATCTGGGCGTACGGCTGTCGGTGGACGACTTCGGCACCGGTGACTCGTCCCTGGCGCATCTGCGGCGGTTGCCGGTGCACGAGGTGAAGGTGGACCGCTCCTTCGTGCAGGGTATGGCGACCGATCCGGGGGACCTGGCGATCGTCAACGCGGTGGTGACTCTCTCCCAGCAGTTCGGTCTGGCCGTGGTGGCCGAGGGTGTGGAGAGCGAGCTGACCCTGGAGCTTCTTCAGGACATCGGCTGTGAGATCGGGCAGGGCTTCCTGTTCAGCAGGCCGCTGCCGTACGAGCGGTTGGCTGCCTGGTTCGGCGCCCAGGTCGAGCCGGAGTCGATCTCCAGTGGGGAACTGCCGCGCCTCCGTGTCGTGCCCTGAGCAGGGTGCAGACGATCATCGGGGATCCGATTTCACCTGTCGAGCCGGGCCGTGTACTCTTACTCCTGCGCGCCCCACGGGGAGATCGCGCAGGCCCCCTTAGCTCAGTCGGCAGAGCGTCTCCATGGTAAGGAGAAGGTCTACGGTTCGATTCCGTAAGGGGGCTCGAGGGTTCAGCTGGACCCATCGCAGCGGTGTAGCTCAGATGGTAGAGCAAGCGGCTCATAATCGCTGTGTCGCCGGTTCAAGTCCGGCCACCGCTACTCTCGTCTTCCGGGCTCGTTGCCGGTGGTCGTAAGAATGGGCGCTTCTGGCGCCCACTTTGCATGTCCGCGCTGTCAGCGTCTAGGCTGGCGCGTCGTAGTTGTTTCCGTTAGCGAGGAAGGCACTCCGCCGTGGCGAAGGCTACCGATGTCCGGCCGAAGATCACTTTGGCGTGTGTGGAGTGCAAGGAGCGCAACTACATCACGCGCAAGAACCGGCGCAACGACCCCGACCGCATCGAGCTGAAGAAGTTCTGCCCGCGCGACGGTCGGCACACGGTCCACCGCGAGACCCGCTGACTGCTGGCCGGCCTCAGGGCCGGCCGCTGTCGAAGCTTTTCGATCGCCGATCTGACCGGTTTGGCGCGGCTCCGCCGCCTACCGATCAGGTCGGCGATTGGGCTTTCCGTGTAGGTTCGCGGCATGCCTCTGGACCCTTCCTTCGTCGGCCGGACCTATCCGCCGACCGCCCCCTACCAGGTGGGCCGAGAAAAGATCCGTGAGTTCGCCAGCGCCATCGGCGCCACCGATGCGGCCCACCATGACCCGGAGGCCGCGAAGGCGCTGGGCCACCCCGACGTGGTGGCCCCGCCGACCTTCCCGGTGGTCGTCACGATGGCCGCGAGCCGCCAGATCATCGAGGACCCGGCCCTGGGTGTCGACTACAGCCGCCTGGTGCACGGCGACCAGCGGTTCGCGTACACCCGGCCGGTTGTCGCCGGTGACGAGCTGGTCTGCATCAACACCATCGAGGAAGTCAGCACCCGGGGTGGGCACGGCTTCCTGACCACGCGCACCGACGTGAGCACCGCCGGCGGGGAACCCGTCGTCGCCGTCTGGGCCAGGTATGTCATACGCGGGGAGGCGTGAGATGGAGTTTCCAGCACAGACGTTTCAGGTGACCCGCGCGGACCTGGTCCGCTACGCCGGCGCCTCGGGTGACTTCAACCCGATCCACTGGAGTGACCGGGTCGCCACCACTGTGGGCCTGCCCGGGGTCATCGCCCACGGCATGTTCACCATGGCGCTGGTCGGCCGGGCGGTCACCGAGTGGGCCGGGTCGCCGGACGCGGTGGTCGAGTACGGCGTGCGCTTCACCCGGCCGGTGGTGGTCCCGGACGACGACCAGGGGACCGAGATCGAGGTGACCGCGCGGGTTCGTGGGGTGCCCGAGGACGGTCTCACCCGGATCGAGGTGACCGCCACCTGCCTGGGTGACAAGGTGCTGTCGCAGGCGCGGGCGACCATCCGGACAGCGCCCTGAACCGAGCCCGCCACGCGTGGCGGAGAGACCGGTTGGGAAAGTCGGGCGGGTACCCGTACACTGGTCCGCCGTGGGGCAAGTGACCCCTGCTCGGTCGTCTGTGGCCGCGTGGGGCGAGTGTTGCCACATAGGGGTGTAGCTCAATTGGCAGAGCAGCGGTCTCCAAAACCGCAGGCTGCAGGTTCAAGTCCTGTCACCCCTGCGCCTCAGGCCTGACCGTTCCCGTGGGTCGCGCCGCCAGCTTGGCGGCGTCCGGCCCGTGGTGGTGGCATCGGCGGGGTGGTCCGAGGCAATCGGGCCCTCCGGGTGATCCACCGGCCGCGGCCCGTCGCGGGACGGTTGGGTCCGGCCGGCGTGACCAGCGCCGCGTACGCCGCTCGGCGTGCGACCCCAGATTCCGCGACGGAGGGCGAAGTGGCCGACAACAAGCGGCGCGACGACGACGGCGACGATCGTCTTGACGACGAGATCGTCGACGACGTGGCCGACGACGACGCCTCCGGTGCGGACGAGCCGGTTTCCCGGGGAGGCACCGCCACGCGGTCCCGTGCCCGGGCGGAGTCGGCGGACAGCCGGCCGACCACTCGGTCGGAAACGGGTCGGGTGGGCGTCTTCGGCCGCATCGCCCGGTTCTTCCGCGAGGTCGTAGCCGAACTGCGTAAGGTCATCTGGCCGACCCGCAAGGAGTTGCTGACCTACACCGCCGTGGTGGTGGCGTTCGTCGCGGTGATGCTGACGATCGTGGGTGTGCTGGACTTCGGCTTCGCCAAGGTCGTGTTGTTTGTCTTTGGCAACTCTGACTGACCGGCTGCCTCCAGCCATAGTGACGGAAGTGAGCGAGCGTGCCTGAGAACGACGAGACCGCCGGACCGGTGGACGAGCAGTCCACGGTCGCGACGGCGGCTGTTGACGAGTCGGTTGAGGCCGCCAGCGAGCCGGAGTTCCCAACGACCGAGCCCGCACCGGACGAGGACTACGACCCCGTCGCGGAGCTGAGGCAGAAGCTGCGCTACGCGCCGGGTGACTGGTACGTGGTGCACTCGTACGCCGGCTACGAGAACAAGGTCAAGACCAACCTCGAGACCCGGATCACGAGCCTCGACATGGAGGACTTCATCTTCCAGGTCGAGGTGCCGACCCGGGAAGAGGTCGAGGTCAAGAACGGTAAGCGTTCGCAGATCCAGGCCAAGGTCTTCCCCGGTTACATCCTGGTTCGGATGGAGCTGACGGCCGAGTCGTACTCCTGTGTCCGGAACACCCCTGGTGTGACCGGCTTCGTCGGTGCGACCGACCGGGCTGACCGGCCCGCTCCGCTCTCGCTCGACGAGGTGCTGAAGTGGCTGGCGCCGGCCATCGAGACCGAGCAGAAGAAGTCGAAGCCGGAGATCAAGGTCCTCGACTTCGAGGTGGGCGACTCCGTCACCGTCACCGACGGTGCGTTCGCGTCGCTGCCGGCCACGATCAGCGAGATCAACGCCGACCAGCAGAAGCTCAAGGTGCTGGTGTCGATCTTCGGTCGTGAGACTCCGGTGGAGCTCAACTTCAACCAGGTCGCCAAGATCTGATTGGTCGTCGGCGGCGGGCCCGGCCCGCCGTCGACGTCGGCGTACGCGCTCTCGCTCGACCTCGGCGGACGAGTGGGCTGCGGCCTGCGCTACTCTTGAATGTCGCCGCTGTCGCACCGCGCTGACCGTGCGCGCCCGAGGGCGGCGACAGCCGCATTTTCCCAGCTCCAAGCCCCAGGAAGTGACATGCCTCCGAAGAAGAAGCTCGTCAAGACGTTCACGCTTCAGTTGCCGGCGGGCCAGGCCACGCCGGCGCCGCCGGTCGGCCCCGCGCTCGGCCAGCACGGCGTGAACATCATGGAGTTCTGCAAGTCCTACAACGCGCAGACCGAGTCTCAGCGGGGCGACATCGTCCCGGCCGAGATCAGCGTGTACGAGGACCGGTCCTTCACGTTCGTGCTGAAGACCCCGCCCGCTGCCCGGCTGCTGATCAAGGCTGCCGGTGTGCAGAAGGGTTCGGGTGTTCCGCAGTCCGAGAAGGTCGGCTCGGTCAGCCGCGCCCAGCTGCGTGAGATCGCCGAGAAGAAGATGGCCGACCTCAACGCCAACGACATCGCCCAGGCCGAGAAGATCATCGCCGGCACCGCCCGGTCGATGGGCATCACCGTCAACGACTGACGTCGGCCCCGGCCTTCGACCCGACCGTGGGAGGGCTCGCGCCGAGCGAGTCCGCCAGAGACCACAGGAGTAATCAGCAATGCAGCGCAGCAAGAGCTACCGCAAGGCCGCCGATGTCATCGACCGGTCGAAGCTCTACACCCCCACCGAGGCCGTGAAGCTGGCCAAGGAGACCACCAACGTCAAGTTCGACGCCACGGTCGAGGTCGCCATGCGCCTCGGCGTCGACCCCCGCAAGGCGGACCAGATGGTCCGCGGCGTGGTCAACCTGCCGCACGGCACCGGTAAGACCGCCCGCGTGATCGTGTTCGCCAGTGGCGCGAAGGCCGAAGAGGCCGCCGCCGCGGGTGCGGACGAGGTGGGCACCGACGAGCTGGTCGCCCGGATCCAGGGTGGTTGGCTGGACTTCGACGCGGCTATCGCCACGCCGGACCAGATGGCCAAGATCGGTCGGATCGCGCGGATCCTGGGCCCGCGCGGTCTCATGCCGAACCCGAAGACCGGCACGGTGACCATGGACGTCACCAAGGCGGTGTCGGACATCAAGGGCGGCAAGATCACCTTCCGGGTGGACAAGCACTCCAACCTGCACCTGATCATCGGCAAGGCATCCTTCACGGAGACCCAGCTGGTGGACAACTACGCCGCGGTGCTCGACGAGGTGCTGCGCGCCAAGCCGTCCGCGGCCAAGGGCAAGTTCCTCCGCAAGATCATCCTGACCACCACGATGGGCCCGGGCGTTCCGGTCGACCCCAACCTGGTGAAGAACCTTCGGGAGGACCAGGCCGACGCCTGAGTCGACAGATCGCTCCGCCGGGGCGCCGCCACGACTGTGGCGGCGCCCCGGCGCGTTTGAGATGTGGCAGGCTCGGCCCATGCGGCTGGAAGACATCTGGTTGCGGTATCACCGGCGAGGGCCGTGGGTGCTGCGGGGCATCGACGTACGGATCGGTCCGGGCGAGGTGGCGGTCGTGCTGGGCCGCAACGGGGTGGGCAAGTCGACACTGCTCCAGGTGGCCGCGGGGGTCCTCCGGCCGGGCCGGGGCCGGGTCACCGGCCGCCCGACGCGGGTGGCCTGGGTGCCGGAGCGTTTCCCCGCTGACCAGCCGTTCACAGTGACCCGCTATCTGACCGGGATGGCCCGCGTCGCGGGGCTGGGCAGGGCGGCGGCCGACGAGGCGGTGACCTCCTGGACCGACCGGCTCGGGCTGTCCGCGTTTCGCTCGGTC
The DNA here is from genome assembly GCF_018070365.1 of Micromonospora sp. D93. NCBI lineage: Bacteria > Bacillati > Actinomycetota > Actinomycetes > Micromonosporales > Micromonosporaceae > Micromonospora > Micromonospora sp. D93. Next base: position 72,346 of record NZ_JAGPXW010000035.1, read on the forward strand.
CGGCTGCCGGAGCTGTCCAAGGGCACCGCGCAGAAGGTGGGCCTCGCCCAGGCGATGCTGCGCCCACCCGGCCTCCTGGTCCTCGACGAGCCGTGGGAGGGGCTGGACGCCACCACCCGCGAGCTGGTGCCCGAGTTGATCGCCGAGGTGCTGGCCGCCGAGGGCGCCGTTCTGGTCAGCGACCACCGCGGCGAGACGGTCCGGCTGCCGGCCGCGCGTCGCTGGCTGGTGGCCGACGGCGCACTCTCCGAGGAGACGCCGTCGTCGGACGAGACGCTCGCGGTGGTCGAGGTTGCCGTGCCGGCCGCGCGGGTCGCCGGCACCGTCGCCCGGTTGCGCGCCGAGGGCCACCAGGTGTTGCGGGTACGCTCCGACGCCTCCACCGCCGCACCCCAGGCTCGACCCGCCGAGCCGCTTCGGCCGGCCGGCGCTGCCCGAGCCGCCGAGCCGTCGCTCCCGGTGGCCGGGGAGCTGACAGCCGAGCAGCCGGAGGCCGCCGACCCAATGGTCGAGCCGGCAGCGGGGGAGGCCCGGTGAGCGCCCTGGTCCGGATGCGGCTGGCCGGTTTCCTGCGAACCGGGCGGGCGGTGGCACCGTTGCTCGCCGGCCTGATCACGCTCGGCACGCTCTACGGCGGTGGGCGTGCGCAGCCGGCGGAGGCGTACGGCGTCTCCGCGGTGGTGCTCTTCCCGGTGCTCGCCTGGCAGACCAAGATTCTGTTGGACGTCGAGCCGGACGTGCAGCGTCGGCTGGCGCAGGTGACGGTCGGGGTGGCGCGGGAGCGGTTGGCCGGGCTACTCGCCGCCGGGATGGCGGCGCTGGTGACGGTGGTCATCGCGCTGCTCTTTCCGTGGCTGGTCGGTGGGGTGTCCGGCCCGGTCGACCCGGGGGACCGGTCGATTCCGGTCGGGCTCGCGCTGGGCGTGTGGGCGCACGTGCTTGTCGTACCCGCTGCGGTTGCTCTTGGGGCGTTGGCCAGTCGGGCGTCGGTTGGCGGCGCGGGGTACGGCGTCGCGGTGCTGGCCCTCGGCGTGGTCGGCGCAGTGGTGCTCGGCCTGACCGGCTCGGTGGCCCCCTGGCTGGCACCGCCGATCATGGCCGCGGCTCGCACCACCGGCGGCGACGCCGCCGCGCTGACCCTGCTGGGCCTGACCGTGTGGGCGCTGACCTGGAGCGCCGCGGTCGTCGGCGGCTACCTGTGGCGGCGGCGGGCCCAGGGCTGACCAGCACCGGCGCCGGTGGCGGGGCTCACAGGGCGCGATTTGGCGCTGGTGGCCGGGGCGCGTAGTCTTCAACAGTCATCCGTGTTCTCATGGATGAGGAACCACCCAAAGACCGCTGGTCACCGTGCTCCGGCACGGTCGAAGGTCCCGCGACAACGGGCGACCCGCGTAGGGCGGCAAGCGTAACTCGGCAGTGAACGTGGTCCGCCGACCATGACGATCTGCCGGCCCTCGCCCCGTGCGCCCTGCGCCGGGGCTTTTTCGTTGTCGTGCTGCCTCCGCCCCCGTTCCGGCTTCGGCCGAGACGGGGACCAGCCTCGAGTAACGAGAGAGGAGGGACATGGCGGACAAGCCGATCCGGGCCGACAAGGCCACGGCCGTCGCTGAGCTGACCGAGAGCTTCCGCAGTTCGGGCGCCACCGTGCTGACCGAGTACCGCGGTCTGACGGTTTCCCAGCTCACCCAGCTTCGGCGCTCGCTCGGCGCCGAGACCAGCTACACGGTCGCGAAGAACACGCTGGCCAAGCGTGCTGCGACGGACGCGGGCATCACCGGCCTCGACGAGCTGTTCACCGGTCCTACCGCGCTGACTTTCGTTTCGGGCGACGTCGTCGAGGCGGCGAAGGGGCTTCGCGACTTCGCGAAGGCCAACCCGAAGCTCGTCATCAAGGGCGGTGTCTTCGAGGGCAGGGCCATCACCGCGGCCGAGGTCTCGAAGCTCGCCGACCTGGAGTCCCGCGAGGTGCTGCTGGCCAAGCTGGCCGGCGCGATGAAGGGCAACCTGAGCAAGGCCGCGGCCCTGTTCCAGGCCCCGCTGTCGAAGACCGCCCGTCTGGCGGCTGCACTGCAGGACAAGCGCGAGAAGGAGGGCGCCGAGGCGGCCTGAGGCCCCCACGGCGCACCAGTTCTTACTTAACAGAATCAGGAAAGGACGCCAGATATGGCGAAGCTCAGCACCGACGAGCTGCTCGACGCGTTCAAGGAGATGACGCTGATCGAGCTCTCTGAGTTCGTGAAGCAGTTCGAGACGACCTTCGAGGTCACCGCTGCTGCTCCGGTCGCGGTTGCCGCTGCCGGCGGTGGCGCGGCTGCGGCCGAGGCCGAGCCGGAGCAGGACGAGTTCGACGTCATCCTCGAGGCTGACGGTGGCAAGAAGATCCAGGTCATCAAGGTCGTGCGCGAGCTGACCGGCCTGGGCCTCAAGGAGGCCAAGGACGCGGTCGAGTCCGCGCCGAAGGCCATCCTGGAGAAGGTCAACAAGGAGACCGCCGAGAAGGCGAAGGCCAAGCTCGAGGGTGAAGGCGCCAAGGTCACCCTCAAGTGACCTGACGTTCCACCAACGCGTACCCGGCTCGTGAGCCGGGACACCATCGCGTCGCGGCGGGGGGGGTGTCTCAGCCCGCTCACCCCCCCCC
>NZ_JAGPXW010000036.1:0-74349 GCF_018070365.1 Micromonospora sp. D93
CCCCCGCCCCCCGCCCCCCGCGCCCGCGATCTTGCAGTTTCTGTTGCGCACTTGTCCCGTTGTGCGGAGAGTATCGGGACAGAAAGTGCAAGATCGCCGGGAGTTGGGTGGGAGTGCGGCGAGCGACTAGCGCAGCGGGCGGTGGGTGCCGGCCGGGCGGGAGCCGGTGGGGCGGGGGCGGCCGGGGCGGGAGCCGGACGGTCGGGTGCCGGCCCAGCGTCGCCCTGGGTGCCTGCGCCGGGGTGGCTCGGTGCCGCCGGGGTGAGGCGCTCTGTCGTTTGTGGACATCGTTCCCCCGTTCGTGGCGCGCGTTCGCGCTCTTCCCCTGTCAACGAGGACCGGCGCCCTGGCGACGCTGTCGGGCACCGGATCGAATCGTCGACCGGGCCGGTCTCACATGCCTCGCCGGGGCAGCGGCAGGTGACCGGGGAGCAGGTCGGGGGCGAGCGTCACCCCGCTGGCGCGTAGCGCCCCGATCAACGTGTTCTGCACGAGGTAGGAATCCGGCAGCTGCCAGCGCGCCTGCTCGGGGGCGACCGCCCACCGGACGGTGCCCTCCGGCAGCCGGGTGGGCGGCGCGGGGATCCACGAGCCCGGCCCGTGCCGGACCACGTGGAAGCAGTGCTCCAACTCCGGTCGGAGCGGGTCGCCGGGGCGGACCAGGAACATCCACCTCCCGGTGGGCGTGACCAGCACCGGCCCGCGTACGCCGGTGCCGGCCGGGTGGATCTGGACCGCGTCGAGCACGTGCCGGCCGAGGTGGGCGGGCACCTCCAGCACGTCGAAGGCCCGGCCGGTGGGCAGCAGCACCCCGTGCGGTCGGCTCCGCCACCAGGTCGCGACCCGGGCCGGGTCGGCGCTGGCGGCCAGTTCCCAGTTCTCCAGGGCGGGGTGGCAGCCCACTGTGGGGCAGCCGGCCCGGCCGCACACGAAGCGGCTGCGGGCCAGGCAGGCGCCTGGCGTGACCTCCCAGCCGTGGATGGCGTACCGGATGGCGACCCGGCGCAGCCGTACCCGTTCCAGCGGCGACAGTTCGGCAACGCGCGGTCCGACATTCCCCCACATATGTGCCAACTCCTCTCGTCTGGCCCGGCGTTCGCCAGGTCGTATGTCGAGCACCGTCACTGCCGTAACCCACGATCGTTGAGGTTGACGAACGGCCCGTGCAACTTGCACGAAAAGTACGAGGACTAGCTGTACGGCTGACGTACATCCTGTGCGACCAGCCAAAACCTGAAAATGAACGGCAGTCGCCGCGCCCGCAGACATCGCCCCGACTCGATTGGTCGTCGGTGGCAGGGGAGGATGGGGAGATGGACGAGCTACCCATAGGACGGCGAGTTGCCTACTGGCGGGGGCGCCGCAAGATGTCGCAGCAGGTCTTCGCCGACCGGCTGGGCAAGTCCAAGAGTTGGGTGGACAAGGTCGAACGCGGCGTCCGCCGGTTGGACAAGTTCTCCGTCCTCTACGAGATCGCCGACATCCTCCAGATGGACGTGCAGCTGCTGATGGGCAAGGACCCGGAGCGGCGCGCCGACGCCCTCAACTGCATCGACCAGATCGAGGTGCAGGAGATCCGGGCGGCGCTGGAGCGCTACGACTCGATGAGCGCCTACTTCGACGCGGTGCCGTACCCGCCGCCGATGGACGACATGCGCAAGGCTGTCAACCACGCCTGGCTCACCTACCAGTACGGCCGCTACGGGATGCTCACCCGGGCGCTGCCGAAGCTGCTGCGCGACGCCCAGGCGGCCGACGCCGCCTACGGCGGTGAGCGGGCCGCCGAGGCGGCCCACCTGCTCGGCCAGGTCTACCAGATCGCCTCCTCGGTGCTGCGCAAGCTCGGCGAGTGCGAGCTCGCCTGGCTGGCCGCCGACCGGTCGATGGCGGTGGCCCAGCGGGCCGACGACCCGCTGCTGGCCGGGATCGCCACCACCCGGGTGTGCAACGCCCTGGTCGCGATGGGGCGGGCCCGTCCCGCGCTGGAACTGAACGTCCAGATCGCCAACCGGCTGGCACCGGGTGGGAGCAACGAGGTCTCCCCGGCCCGCCTCTCCGTCTACGGGATGCTGCTGCTCCAGGGCGCGATGGCCGCGTCCCGCATCGGGGACTCGGCCAGCGTGGACGATCTGATCAACTGCGCGCAGGAGGCAGCCACCCTGCTCGGCGGCGACCACAACCACTACTGGACGTCGTTCGGCCCGACGAACGTCGAACTGCACCGGGCCGCCGCGGCGGTGGAGCTGGGCGACGGGGGACGGGCCGTGGAGGTGCACCAGCTGCGCATCGCGGAGCCCGCCTTCAACGCGCTGCTGCCCGAGCGCCGCGCCCACCACCTGCTCGACATCGCCCGCGGCTACGCCCAGATAGGTGACGTCGCGAACGCCGGCGAGATGCTGCTGCTCGGTGATCGGCTCGCCCCGTCCGAGATCCGTTGCCGGCCGATCGCGCACGAGGTGATGTCCGACATCCTTCGTCGCACACGTGGTGCGCCGCCTTCTCCGGTAGCGGAGTTGGCTGAGCACATGGGAGTAGGGGTATGAGCGCGGAGCCGGTCTGATGGCCGGTGCAGCGCGCAACAGCGAGCACCGCGAGGTGCTCTACGTCATCGCCTGCGGTTCGCCGCTGGCACGGCACGTCGGTCGTCTGGTCGACCTCGCCCAGCAGGACGGTTGGGACGTCTGCGTGATCACCACGCCGGACGGGGCGAAGTTCGTCGACCAGTCGGCCCTGATCCGGCAGACCGGCCACCCGGTGCGGACGCACTACAAGAATCCCGGTGACCCGGACGTCCTGCCGCCCGCCGACGCCATGATCGTCTGCCCGGCCACCGTCAACACTGTCAACAAGTGGGCGGCCGGGATCACCGACACCCTGGCGCTCGGGCTGCTGGTCGAGGCCCAGGGCAAGGGCGTCCCCATCGTGGCGGTGCCGTACACCAACGCGGCGATGGCCTGCCACCCGGCGTTTCGTGCCGGGGTGGCCCGATTGGCCGAGTGGGGCGTCACTGTGCTCTTCGGCGACGACGTGATCGCTCTGCATCCGCCCGGAACGGGGGAACAGCACACCCACGCCTTCCCCTGGGCGATGCCGTTGGCCGCGTTGCAGACCGTTTCCTGGAGCGCCGCGTAGGGCGTCCGGCAGATCTTCCACCCGACGCGGCCGGGCCGGGTGTCACCGCCCGGTGGCCTCCACGCCGGTAAGCTGGCCCGCCGTGAGCACAAGCGGATCCGCCCCCACAGTCAGCGACGTGGTGGCCGCGTTGGAACGGCGTTTTCCGCCGGCCTGGGCGGAGGAGTGGGACCGGGTGGGCCTGGTGCTCGGCGAGCCGGCCACCCCGGTCCGCCGGGTGCTCTGCGTGGTCGACGTGGTGCCCGAGACGGTCGACGAAGCCCTCGCCGCCGACGCGGACATGATCGTCTCGCATCACCCGTTGCTGCTGCGCGGGGTGTCGTCGGTCGCCGCGACGACCTTCAAGGGGCGGATCATCCACCGGTTGATCCGGGCCGGGGTGGCGCTCTACGCGGCGCACACCAACGCCGACGTGGCCTCCCCGGGCGTCTCGGACGCCCTCGCCGCCCGCTTCGGGCTCACCGGACTACGCCCACTCCAGCGGCCCGCACCCGGGTCGCCCGCCCACGACGACGACAGGGGTTTCGGCCGGATCGGCGAGCTGCCCCAGCCGATGACCCTCGCCGAACTGACCCGACACGCCGCCGCGGTGCTCCCCGTCACGTCCTGGGGAGTTCGCGCGGCGGGGGATCCCGGGCGTATGGTTCGTACCCTCGCCGTCAGCGGCGGGTCGGGGGACAGCTTCCTCGGCGCCGCGACCGCCGCCGGGGTGGACGCGTTCCTCACCGCCGACCTGCGGCACCACCCGGCCGGCGAGCACCTCGCCGCCGATGGTCCCGCCCTGATCGACGCCGCCCACTGGGCGACCGAACGACCGTGGCTGGACGACCTGGCCGCCTTCCTCCGGGAGGCGCTGGACGTCGAGACGCTGGTGTCCGACCTGGACACCGACCCGTGGACCGTGCACGCCGCCGCACCCGTTGTGGACGACAAGGAGCCCGACCGTGAAGGCTGACCCTCAGGTGCAGCGCCGCCTGCTCGACCTCCAGGCGATCGACACCAACCTCGCCCAGCTCGCCCACCGTCGGCGAACGCTTGCCGAGCGGGCCGAGCTGGAGTCGCTGGCCCGGGAACTGTCGTCGATGGAGGACGAGCGGGTGCGCGCCCAGGTGGCCGTCGACGACCTGGACCGGGACATCGCCCGGTTGGAGAAGGACGTCGAGCAGGTCCGGGCCCGCAAGGAGAAGGACGAGAACCGGCTGGCCGCCGGCACCGGTCCCGCCCGCGAGCTGGAGGCGCTCCAGCACGAGCTGGTCTCGCTGAAGCGCCGCCAGGGTGACCTGGAGGACGCCGAACTGGAGCTGATGGAGCAGCGGGAGACCGCGCAGGGCGTACTGGACGGCGTGGAGCAGCGGCTGGCCGAGACCCGGGACAAGCGGGCCGCGACCGAGCAGCGCCGCGACGACGCGATGGCCGAGATCGCCAAGGAGGAGGAGTTCAAGCGGGGCGCCCGTCAACCGCTCGCCGCCGACCTCCCGAGCGAACTGGTCACCCTCTACGACAAGATCCGCGCGGACACCGGTCTGGGCGCCGCGCTGCTCACCGCCGGCCGCTGCGGCGGGTGCCGCCTGGACCTGTCCGGTGCCGACCTGGCCCGGATCCGCAAGGCCGCACCCGACGACGTGGTCCGCTGCGAGGACTGCCGACGGATCATGGTCCGCACCAACGAGTCGGGCCTGTAGGTCGTGGCGCCGCGCGTGGTCTCGATGGAGGCCGACGGCGGGTCCCGGGGCAACCCCGGCCCCGCCGGCTACGGCGCGGTGGTCCGTGACCCGGACACCGGCGAGGTGCTCGCCGAGCGCTCCGAGTCGCTCGGCACGGCCACCAACAACGTCGCCGAGTACCAGGGCCTCATCGCGGGGTTGACCGCCGCCGCCGAGCTGGGCGCCGCCGAGGTGGACGTCCGGATGGACTCGAAGCTGGTGGTCGAGCAGATGTGCGGCCGGTGGCAGATCAAGCACCCCGGCCTGCGCCCCCTCGCCGCCCAGGCCGCCGCGCTGGTCGGCAGGTTCAGTGCGGTCCGGTTCAGCTGGATCCCGCGCGAGCAGAACCGGCACGCCGACGCTCTCGCCAACGCCGCCATGGACGCCGCCGCAGGCCGTCCTGCGACGGCTGCGGCCCCCGGCCGTCCTGCGACGGCTGCGGCCCCCGGCCGTCCTGCGACGGCTGCGCCTACCGGCCAGCCCGCGACTACGCCCGCCGCCCCGATCATCGGCAGCGATCCGGCGACCGCGCCGGCCTCCTGGGAGCCACGGCCGACCTTCACCGCCACCCGACTGATCCTGGTCCGCCACGGCGAGACCCCGTACACCGAGCAGCGACGCTACTCCGGGCGCGGCGACGTGCCGCTCTCCGAACGTGGCCGGGCCCAGGCCCGCGCCACCGGCGCCCGGGTGGCCGAGCTGGCCCCGTCCGTCGCGGCCGTGCTCAGCTCACCGCTGTCCCGGTGTACGGCCACCGCGGCGTCGATCGCCGGGGCGCTCGGTGACGTGCCGGTCCGCACCGAGGACGACCTGATCGAGTGCGACTTCGGCCAGTGGGAGGGGCGCACCTTCGCCGAGGTGCGCCAGCAGTGGCCGGGGGAGATGGACGCCTGGCTCGCCTCACCCCGGATCGCGCCGCCGGACGGGGAGTCGTTCACCCAGGTCGCCGAACGTGCGCACCGCGTCATCAGTGGGCTGCTCACCGCGTACCCCGGTGAGACCGTTGTGGTCGTCTCGCACGTCTCGCCGATCAAGCTGATGCTGCGCGACGCTCTCGCGGCCGGCGACGGCTTCCTGCACCGGCTCTTCCTGGACGCGGCCGGTATCTCGGTGCTGGACATGTGGCCCGACGGCGGCGTGGCCGTGCGCACTGTCAACGACACCGCCCACCTCTCCACCCTCGACTGAACCGCCGCACCCTCCGTTGCCAGGGCCGGTCGGGCGCGCCGTTCGGCGCATCCGGCCGGCCGTTCGGCGCAGCGCCCTCTGAGCGGGTCAGGTGACCGCCATCACAGAGTCGTAGCCTCCGGCCGTTACATCGAGAGCCACGACTCCCCGGAGGTGTGTCAGATGGCTGCACCCGAACCGGAGGCGCCCACCACGGCGCCGACCAGGGCGAAGGACCACAGCCCCTGGAACTGGTTGCTCTTCATCCCCATCGTGGTGCCGCTGATCCCGGTCTTCTTCAATGGCGACTCGCCCCGGGTCTTCGGCTTCCCGCGCTTCTACTGGCTGCAACTGGCCTTCATCCTGCTCGGCGTCGGCACCACCACCTTGGTCTACCAGATGACGAAGAAGCGAGGTGATTCCTGATGTGGCGCGACCATCTCACCGAGATCATCGTCTTCTCCCTGCTGTTCCTCCTGGTCAGCGCGATGGGCTTCGTGGCTGCCCGCTGGCGGGCACCGAAGGACATGGCGCACCTGGACGAGTGGGGGCTGGGCGGGCGCAGCTTCGGCGGCTGGATCACCTGGTTCCTGATCGGCGGTGACCTCTACACCGCGTACACCTTCGTGGCGGTGCCGGCGTTGATGTTCGGTGCCGGCGCGGCCGGGTTCTTCGCCGTCCCCTACACCATCGTCATCTACCCGCTGGTCTTCCTGGTGCTGGTGCGGCTCTGGTCGGTGTCACACCGGCACGGGTTCGTCACGCCTGCCGACTTCGTCCGCAACCGGTTCGACTCGCCGGTGCTGGCGCTGCTGATCGCCATCACCGGCATCGTCGCCACCATGCCGTACATCGCGTTGCAGTTGATCGGCATCGAGGCGGTGCTCAAGACGATGGGCGTCACCGGCGACAACGCGCTGGCCCGGCACCTGCCGATCATCATCGCGTTCGCCATCCTGGCCGCCTACACGTACCAGTCGGGGCTGCGCGCGCCCGCGCTCATCGCGTTCGTCAAGGACAGCCTGATCTACATCGTGATCCTGGTGGCGGTCATCTACCTGCCGTACAAGCTGGGCGGCTGGGGTGACATCTTCGCCGCTGCGGACGCGAAGTTCGACGCCTCGCCCAACCCGAACGACGGCATCCTGCTCAACGGCAACAACCAGCTTCAGTACGTGACACTGGCGCTCGGCTCGGCGTTGGCGCTCTTCCTCTACCCGCACAGCATCACAGGTGTGCTGGCCAGCAAGAACCGCGACGTGATCAAGCGGAACATGTCGGCGCTGCCCGCGTACAGCCTGCTGCTCGGGTTGATCGCGCTGCTCGGCTACATGGCCATCGCCGCCGGCGTGAAGCCGCTGCCCGGCAACTCGGCCGGCTCGGTGGACAACAACACGATCGTCCCGCTGCTGTTCGACCAGCAGTTCCCGGACTGGTTCGCCGGTGTCGCGTACGCGGCGATCGGCATCGGCGCGCTGGTGCCCGCGGCGATCATGTCGATCGCGGCGGCGAACCTGTTCACCCGCAACATCTACAAGGAGTACCTGAAGCGGGACGCCTCCCCCGCACAGGAGGCGACCGTCTCGAAGATCACCTCACTGGTGGTGAAGGTCGGCGCGGTGGCCTGCATCGTGTTCCTCGACCCGCAGTTCTCCATCGACCTCCAGCTGATCGGTGGCGTGATCATCCTGCAGACGCTGCCGGCGGTGGCGCTGGGCCTCTACACCCGTTGGTTCCACCGCACCGGCCTCATCGTCGGCTGGGTCGCCGGCATGGGGTTGGGCATGTGGATGCTCTACCAGGTGGCCAGCCCGACCCGGAAGCACTTCGGCGGCTCGGCGTTCCCGCTGTCGGAGTTCGGGTTCGACACCACCAAGACGATCTACGTCGGCATCGTGGCGGTGGCGGTCAACCTGGCCGTCGCGGCGCTGGTGACGCTGGCGCTGCGGGCCGCGAAGGTCGACGAGGGAGTCGACGGCACCGTGCCGGACGACTACTTCGCCGACGAGGGTGACCCCCGAGTCACCCCGGGCACCGACCGCGACGCCGACTCGGCCCGCGAACCGGTCGCGTGACCTGAGGTACGCCTGGGCGCCGACGTCGGTCGGTGCTCGGGCGTACCTGTATCCGGGTCCTTGCGTGCCGCGGGTCCTTGCGTGCCCGCGCGTCGTCGCGTGCCGCGCGTCGATCTTGCAGTTATGGTGCCCGTTCGGTGCCGATTCGCCCCTGTTTATTCCCACCGAAAGTGCAAGATCGACGAGCTGGGGGTGGGCTGGGCGGGTTAGCGGGGGCGGTTGCGGTTGATCAGGGCCTGGTTGAGGCGGCCCAACAGGGCTGCCAGGGTGGAGCGGTCCTCGGTGCTCCAGTCGGCCAGCATGTCGCCGTAGAGCCGGGTGCGGGCGGCCTGCACGGCGGTCATCCGTTGGAGACCGGCCGTGGTGGGGGAGATGACGGTGCCGCGGCCGTCGGACGGGTCCGGGGTACGGGTGATCAGGCCGTCCCGCTGAAGCGCGGACACCTGCCGGGTGACTGTCGAGCCGTCCAGGTTGAGTCGGGCGGCGAGCGCTGAGACGTTCTGCGGGCCGGCGTCGGCCAGGTGGCGCAGGATGACGTACGCCGCGCGGTCCAGCACCCGGTGCTCGGCGGTGCCGGTGGCCCGCCGGGTGGCCTCGCCGAAGCGCATCAGCAGGGCCACCTCGGTCTCGATCCGGCCGAGGGTGCTCTCGTCATGGTCGTCGCTCATAGCTGTATGATACAGAATAAGTACCTGTACGATACAGCTATCTGAGGAGTCGGAGTGGATCGGCGTTCCGAACCGAACCGCAGTGCCATCTACGCCACCACGCTGGTGGCCTTCCTCGCCATCGCCGGCATCGCCGTCGTCGACCCGATCCTGCCGGCCATCGGCGAGGCGATCGGCGTCACCGCCTGGCAGGTCGAGCTGCTGTTCACCGCGTACATCGCGGTCATGGCCCTTGGGATGATCCCGGCGACGCTGGCCAGCGGCCGGTTCGGCTTCAAGCCGGTGCTCATCACCGGCGTCTCAGTGGTCGGCCTCGCCGCGATCCTCGCCTCGTTCAGCGACAACATCGTGCAGCTGTCAGTGCTGCGCGGCGTCTGGGGGCTGGGCAACGCGATGTTCTTCGCCACCGCCATGGTGGTGCTTGTCAACCTGGCCGTCGACCGAGAATGGGTGGTGGGCCTCTTCGAGACCGCCCTCGGTCTCGGCTTCGCCGTCGGACCGCTGATCGGTGGCCTGCTCGGCGAGGTCAGCTGGCGGCTGCCGTTCTTCGTCTGCGGCGTCTTCATGGTCCTCGCTCTGGGCGTGGCGTCCCGCAAACTCCGCGAGCCCACCAACCGCCAAGCACCGGTACGCGTCGGCCAGATCTTCGCCACCTACCGCCGGCCGGCGTTCATCGCCCTCTGCGTGGTCACCGCCGCGTACAACTTCGTGTTCTTCGTGGTGCTCGGCTACACGCCGCTCTTCCTCGGCCTGGACGTCATCCCGCTGGGGCTCGCCTTCACCGGCTGGGGGCTCGGCCTGGCCGCCGGCATCATGGTGATCGGTCACCGGCTGGCCCACCGCATCGGCGCGGTACAGACCGTCGGCGTGGCCATCGCCGGGCTGCTGATCTGCATGGTCCTCTTCGCCACCTCCACCAGCACCGCCGAGGCGCTCGTGGTCCTGGTGCTCGCCGGACTCTGCATGGGACTGGCCAACGCCAACCTCACCGACCTGGCACTCGGCCTCGGCTCCAGCGACCGGCGCGTCGCCACCGGCGCGTTCAACCTGGTCCGCTGGGGCGCCGCCGCGCCGGCACCGATCATCTCCGGCAAGCTCGCCGAGCAGTCCCTGTCGCTGCCGTTCTGGGTCGGGTTCGGCGTGCTCGCCGTCGGCGTGCTCGTCTACCTGGCCTTCGCGCACCTGATGGCCGCCGGCTACGGCGAACGGGTCCTCTGGTCCCGCTGGAACCGCGCCGCCGCCGACACCGAACACGAGCCCGTTGGCGAAACCTACTGACCCGCGTGGGCTAGTCCCCAAGATCCGCGCACTTGCGGGGAAACTGCTGCCTCCGGGCTCGCTGAGGCAGCAGTTTCCCCGATGTTGCGCGGATCTTGGCCTTGCGCGGATCTTGGCCTTTGACGCCGCTCAGTTCAGGGCGCGCCAGAGCAGGTAGAGGCCGATCGTCGTACCGAACACCACGATCACCGTCTTGAGCACCACCGGCGGCAGCCGGCGGACGAGCCGGGCGCCCGCGTACCCCCCAATCAGGGTGGCCGGCGCGACCACCGCGACCGCCGCCCAGTTCAAGGGGCCGAACAGGGCGAACACCACGAGCGTCGTGCACCCCACCACCGCGGAGAGCAGATTCTTGATCGCGCTCACCCGTACCAGGGTCGCGTCCAGCACCAGGGCCAGCCCGGCCACCAGCATCACGCCGAGCGCCGCACCGAAGTAACCGCCGTACACCGCACCGAGCGCGACCATCGTCTGGACCGCGACCGTCCGCTGGCGCGGCGACAGGTCCCGGGGGTGGCCGACCAGCCGGCGCAGCGGGTCCTGGAAGGCCAGGACCGCTGTCGCGCCGAGAACCAGAAAGGGTACGACCAGCTCGAACGCGCGGGCCGGAGTGGCCAGCAGCAGCAACGCCCCGAGAATCGTGCCGACGATGGTGGTAGGCACGAGCGTGGCCAGCGCGCGGGGACGCGGCAGGTCCTGTCGGCTGCCCGCCACGCTGGCCAGATACCCGGGGAAGACGGCGACGGAGTTGCTGACATTCGCCGGCACCGGGGGCAACCCGATCGCGATCATCGCCGGAAAGGTGATCAACGAACCGCCACCGGCCACCGCGTTGACAGTGCCAGCGGCGAGACCGGCGGCGAGCAGCAGCGCGGCGTGGGAGAGATCCATAGCCCCACGAGGCTAGTACGCGCGGCGAACCCGTCGTGAGCTGGCCGGCGAGGCGGAACAGGGCAGCGGTATACCGGTCGTATACTCCGGTCGTGGATACCACGATCAAAGTCGACACCGAGGTACGCGACCGCCTGGCGCTCCTGGCGAACGAACGTGGAACGACGATGCGGGACCTCGTCGCCCAACTCACCCAGGCGGCACTCACCGCCGACGAACTGCGCGACCGCGCTGCGCGCGCGGAGCAGTACGTCCGACTCAAGATCGCTGCCGACCTCAGCGCCGAGGACCTCACCCGGGGCGAGGACGTCTGGGCGGCCGTCGAGGCTGGCAATGTCCCGGAATCTCTAGCCGAAGATGGCCGGCGGGCGGCGTGACCGAGGCCGCGGTCATCCTCGACCACACGGCGCTGCTCGCGCTCGGTGCCGGCAACCCGGCGCTCTCCGGGCTCGTGGTCACCGCACACAGGGACGCGGGGCGGCACGTCCAGGTGCCGGCGCTCTGCCTTGCCGCAGCCACCTCCGCCCGCCCGGCCCTGGGAGAGCACATCGGTGCCCTACCAGCGCTGGAGGTCGTCGAGCTGGGCTACGCGACCGCTCTGCTGGTGGGGCGTCTGCTACGTCAAGGTGTGGACTGGCAGCTAGCCCATGCCGCCGCGCTGGGACGTCCCGACGCCGAGTGGCCCACCGGGCGTCCGGTCCTCACCGAGCTGCCGAAGGCGTACGCCGGGACCGGTGTCGTGACGATCAGCGTGAACTGACCGGTCTCCACGCGCGCTGCCGTGCGGGCCGGGTCTGTCGAAGGCCCGCCTGCGGGGCAGGTCTGTGCGGGCACCCGCCTGTGGGGCGGCAATAGGCGTGCCGCCGGCGTCGTTAGGATGAGAGCGCGACGGACGAGTCGACCGGGCGGCCGCGTCGGCGGGCTTCGGCCCGCCGCCGAGGAACGTCCGGACTCCACAGGGCAGGGTGGTTGTTAACGGCAACCCGGGGCGACCCGCGGGAAAGTGCCACAGAAAACAGACCGCCGACCCCAACGGGGACGGTAAGGGTGAAACGGTGGGGTAAGAGCCCACCAGCACCCCGGGTGACCGGGGTGGCTCGGTAAACCCCACCCGGAGCAAGGCCAAGCAAGGGCCGTCACCGCAAGATGACGACCCGGCGCAGACGCTTGAGGGCTGCCCGCCCGATGTCTGCGGGTAGGCCGCTAGAGCCTGTCGGCAACGGCAGGCCCAGATGGATGGCCGCCGCCGGCGCAAACCCTTCGGGGTACGCGCCGCGCACAGAATCCGGCGTACAGGTCGACTCGTCCGTCGCCCACCAGCTCAGAGACCTGATCATGGGTTTGAGCCGGCTCTAAACCCGGGGTTCGATGGTCGTTCATGGTCAATATTGGGCGGCGTTGTGCCAGGGAGACGCCCTGAGCTGCGGATCATCGGAGCCTATCTGCCCCGATCTTGGAGCCGCAGCGGTGAGGCAGTCGGAGCCTATTTATGGTGTCGAAGGTCGCTCCGTCTTGGCCGAGCACGCCCTGGCGATGGACTGGTGCCGAACCCAGGGACAAAGTGTCAAGCCAATCCCTGGTTTGGACGACGGGGCAACCGCCTGCTGACACGCGTACCGCACCAGAAAGGCGCGCATATCACGCCACGATGCGGTACCTTACGTGCCTACCTCGACCACGACTCTTCTCCTTGGTGGCAGTGTGGTATTTAAGGTGCAAGTACGAGAAGTTCGCTTTACGGACGGCAGTTCCGTGGTTGTACCCGCCGGTGGTGCACTCGTCGTCGTCGGCGCGAACAACAGTGGAAAATCTCTCCTGCTGCGGAGCATTGCTAACCGACTGGTTAATGAGCCATCGCCCGACGATCGGGCACTCCTGGACGACATTGAAATAATCAAGGAAGGTAGTTCAGAGGATACGCTCAATTGGTTTCGCCATAATATATCGGAAGAGAGGCGCAGGCCTCACGCATATAATGAAACCTGGTTCAAAAATTCTTTCGGAGAAGCGCCTCGCCGCCTAGTGGAATCTTTCCAGGAATGGCCGCGTCTGCATGAACTAGGCAACTTCTTCGTCGCCACACAGTTTGCCGACAGTCGCCTCGGGTTAATACCCGATAGCTCGCTTTATGACATGCTAACGGATATACCCGGGGATCCGATCCAGGCTCTTTATGCCAACCCAGACACATTGCATCGCCTATCGAACTGGACTCAAGATACCTTTGGGTTTAAGGTGTGCATCAATCGGTACGGCACGGCACTGAGGATACTAATCGGTGAAGATCCTGCAGATTTGCCGCCGCCACCGCCTTCGATGGAGGTCCTGAAGCATTACGCGGCATTGCAGCCGGTTGGTTCGCAAGGAGACGGTATCCGTGCATTCGTAGGACTCCTGCTGCAAACGATGCTGTCGCCGCGTCCAGTCGTAATCGTCGATGAGCCCGAAGCGTTCTTGCATCCTCCGCAGGCCCGCCGGCTAGGCAAGTTGCTGCTGGACGAATTGCCGAGCTCTTCCCAGCTTATTGTTGCTACTCACAGCGAAGACTTCTTGCAGGGAATCCTTGACTCCCGTGATCGGCCCGTGCAGATCGTGCGGATGAGTAAAAAGAAAAGCTCTGGTTTTGCGCCTAGCACCGTCGCCCCAGAACGTATCCGGGAAACATGGTCCGATCCGTTAATGCGTTACTCAGACCTGCTGGATGGCCTTTTTCATGCCGGGGTCGTGCTCTGTGAAGGGGATAGCGATTGCCGGTTCTATCAAGCCGTACTGGACGAGCACCTCTCCAGTCTGCCTGAAGCAAGAGATCTTCTCTTCACGCACGTAAACGGTAAAGCTCGCCTTGGTAAGGGTATTCGGCAACTTCGAGAGTTCCACGTCGAGTGCGCGGCAATTGTTGATATTGACCTGCTGAATAGTCAGCAACTGCTTCAATCGATTATCAAGGATGCCGGAGGTGATTGGGCTGATTTCGAAGAGGACTTCGAGGTGGTCAAGCTTGCGGTGGAGAGCTTAGGTCTTACCGTCCCGACGGCTGAAGCCACTCGGAGCAAAATTGCTGAGCTGTTTAAGGGGTTGCCCGGAAAAGAAGGGGTACCCGATAAAGTAACAGAGGCAATCAAGGATGCTCTCGCGCCGAAGTCGCCCTGGCATCTCTTGAAGAAAGGCGGGATGAGCATTCTCCCTGAAGCTGCGGCTGAATCAGCGCCGCGGCTTTTCACTCAGCTGCAAGCGATCGGCATCTTCGTCGTCCCAGTGGGTGAGCTTGAGCGCTGGATCCCGTTGAACGTCAATAAACAAAATTGGCTAACGCAGGTTCTTGAAAACAATAATTACCGCCAGTCTCCCCCATTGCTCATCGATTTCTTGTCGTCCGTGGCAGGCTATCTCGGCAGAGCGCTATAGGTTGTAAAACGGCTTCGCCACCGCCGCAAGCACTGAGCCTGCTAACACAGTCAGCGGTCGACGTGCTCGCTCGCCCAGAGCGGCAGCCGGCAGGATGGCTACCGCCGGCTGTCGTCACCACTGGGTCAACGCCTTGTCGCGTTGCGGCGACCCACCGCCTTCCAACTCCGAGCCAGCCGCCAGCATTCTGTCTGGGCGCAGCGGAGGGCAACTCCATGCAGGTTGGACGCCTGAAGAGAGCACGCGTGTCGCGTCGGTTACGGCCGCTCGGCCACCTGGGCGACGAACATGGCCCAGGCCGCTGGAGCGAAGGTCAGAGCCGGTCCGGCGGCGTCCTTCGAGTCGCGCACAGCCACAACACCGGGCAGGTTGCTTGCCACCTCGACGCAGTTCCCGCCGCTCGCGCCGCTGCGGGTGGACTTGCGCCACCGGGCGTTACTGAGGTCCATGATGGCTCTCAACTTCCTTCAGCAGGTCGATGGACTGCCGGCGCGGTAGAGCCTCGTTTCGGACGCTCTCCCACCTTGCCTGAAGCGTAGCTACATTATCGTCCTTGTCGATGACGTCCCCGCCAAGCTGGTTTTCGAGGTGGCCAACCCACACTCCCTCGCTGGACCGAGCCAGGGCGAACGGTCCGGACAGCCCGATGTGCAGGCCGCTGCCGATCGGGATGACGTGGACGTGAACGTGGGGGAGTTCGGCCATCGCGACCAGATGAGCGACCTGCTGGGCCATGATCCCGCCCAGACCATCACCCGTGCGGCGGATCGCGGCTTCGTCCAGCACCGCGACGAACTGTGGCCGACGCTCCCCAGTCAGGATCGCCTGCCGGCTCATACGCCCCTGCACCCGCTGCTCAACCTCGTCATCGGTAAGGCTCTCGACTGTTCGCAGGACGGTGCGCGCGTAGTGCTCCACCTGTAGTAGGCCGGGGATCAGGTTGGGCTCGAAGTAGCGGAGCTGTGTCGCTTCGCGCTCAGCGTCCAGCCAGGGCAGGAACCACGACGGTGCGCCGAACTTCGTCGCCAGGCGTTCGAAGAGCCCGCCGTTGTTAAGCCCTCGATCGGCGCCCTTGATGAAGTCGATCGTCAGCGCTCGCGTGCCGCTCTCCACGGCGCTGACGTGTGAGGCACTGAAGCCCGCAGCGCGGCCGAACGACTCTTGCGTCATGCCGGAAGCCCCGCGGGCGCGGCGGATCTCGCCAACGATGAACGCCGATAACGGCCCTGGTACGTCAGCCATGCAACGCCCCTCAACTCAAAGATCGACTACCCGAGGTGCCACACGTCGAGGCCCTGTTAGGCCAGGTCACCCCGGACACCGGAAGCACCTTCCGAGCGTAACGGTCTCCACAGCAGAGTGTCACCAGGCGGCGCGGCTGGCAGGCCCACGAGATCCGGCGGTCGCGTTCGTAGCGGGGCCGCTCCCGACGGGCGAGCACTCACGGGAGCGGCCCCTCCCAACGGCACCAGGGGGAGACCGTGCCCGACGACAAACCCGAGGAGATCGGGAAGATGAAGGCTGGCGACGTGGTCCACCTGACCACCGCGGCGAGCGTGCAGTTCCTGCACCCGATCTTCGTTCGCGTCATCCGCGAGCTGCCCGAGCGGCACACGTACGACGGATGGGTCTGGATTGAGGGTTACCAGCTGAACGCGGGCGGCGACGCGGTCGCGCGGCGCGAGCTGTACGTGATGCGTGCTGGCGTGCGGTTGCAAGCTCTGCCCGCTATACCGGCCAGGCCCGCCAAACGCCGGCGGCGTCCGGTGCGGGTCGGATGACCGTCCGCCCTCGCCCGCACCTGCCGATGCGCCCGGCATGGCTGTGCCGTAACTGCGCCGCGCCCTGGCCGTGCGGCCCGGCTCAGCTCGCCCTCATCACCGAGTTCTACGGTCATTCGATCGCGTTGGCGTTCTACCTGGCCGCGTCGATGCAGGAGGCGATCGATGACGTGTACGGCCTGGGGCTGCGCCCGGACCCGTCCGCGATGCACGCCCGGTTCCTCGGCTGGTTGTCGCTGGCCCGCCGGCCCCACCAACGCTGAGCCCAGCCAACAAACGAACCGGCCGGGTGGGGTTGCCCCACCCGGCCGGTGTCGGAAACGGCGTATCAGTGCTTCTTGAACACCGGCATGGTGTCCAGCGTGGTGGTGATGTTCTGCGTGGTGCCGCCCCGGTACGTCTTCCCGGTGAAGATGTCGGTCCAGCTGTTGCCCGGCGGGAACCACACCGACGTGGTGGCGGTGGTGCCGGGCGTCGTCACGGGTGCCACCAGGTAGTCCGGGCCGTAGAGGTACTGGGAACCGGCGGTGGCGTAGGCGGCCTGCTCATTCGGGTACGCGAGGTACATCGAGCGGACGATGGGCGTACCCGTGCGGGTTGCCTCCTTTGCGGCGGCGTAGGTGTACGGCAGCAGCTTTTCCCGCAGGTTCAGGAACTTCTTGGCCGACGCGTTGGCCGCCGGGCCGTACTGCCAGGGCAGCCGGTCGCTGTGGTTGGAGTGCAGCCGGTCGATGGGCTGGAACGTGCCGAACTGGACCCACCGGGCGTAGAGGTCGTCGGGCAGCTTGGTGCTGCCCGGTTCGGTGCCCGGCTCCTGGAGGCCGCCGGTGTGCCCCCCGATGTCGTGGCTGACCGCGGCCAGCCCGGTCGCGGCCGACTCGCCCGGCGTGTAGCCGACCTCCATCTGGAGGGTCGACCAGTCGGAGGTGGTGTCGCCGGTGAAGTGCAGCGTGGTGCGCTTGTCGGCCCACGGGCCGGTCGACACCGGGGTCGGGCTGCTGTAGCCGCCGGCCTGCAACGAGCCGTACGCCCGGGAGAAGGCGAAGCCGGTCTTGTCGGCGTACTGCTGGTTGATCCACGCGTCAGCGGTCACCCCGGCGAGGGAGGACTTCGTGTTGTCGCAGCACCAGTCCAGCCACCACAGGTCCGGGCCCTTGCTGCCCTTGGGGATCATCCCGTCGTGGAGCTGCATGTACGCGGTGAGCTGGTCCGGGTCGCCGAAGTCGAACGCGTAGCAGTCGGCACCACCGTTGCAGCCGACGCGCTGGAGCTTGCCCTTCGCGGTGGCCTGCGCCTGCGCGAACTTCGGGTCCGAACCGAGGATGCTCGGGTGGATGTTGATGCCGGTGTGCAGGCCCTGCTTCTTGGCCCAGTCGAAGAACGCCTTCGGGTCGGGGATCCGGGTGGGGTCGATGCTCCAGCCGTTCCACTTGTCCGGCGCCTTGACGTCGGTGTCGAGGACGAGCACGTCCAGCGGCACGCCCTCGGCCTTGGCCCGGGTCACCAGGTTCTGGAACTCGGTGGCGGTGCGGTCGTAGTACTCGGAGTACCACACCCCGTACGCCCACTTCGGCAGCAGCTTCGTGGGCCCGGTCAGGGTCGACAGGTCCTTCAGAGCACCTGTGAAGTCCTGCCCGTACGCGAAGACGTAGCCGTCCTGCTCGGCGGCGGGCCGGGGCTTGGTGGTGCTCAGGGCTGAGGCCGAGTCGTCGAGGAGGTACCAGCCGTCCTGGTAGAGCAGGCCCGGAGCGGTGAGCGCGGAACCGGTCACGCCGTCCAGGCCCCGGCGGTAGCCGCCGAGCGGCGCGTGCGGGGCGAGCAGCGGGGAGCCCTTGCTGGTGACGGCGACCGTGTCGACGTTGACGTTGCAGCTGGCGTCGGTGGGGCAGCCCAGCGTCACGGTGTTGGTGCCACGGTCGAGGTGGACCGGGACGGAGACGGTGTTCCAGTAGTCCCACCCGCTGGTCGGTGGAAGGGTCGCCGTGACCGGCGCCGCCGTTCCGGCCGTGACCGACATGGTGCGCGTCTGGCTCGGCTGGGCGCCGGCCTGACCGTTGGCATAGCGGATCTGCACCCGGTAGTCACCTGCCAACGGAACATCAGTCACGGTGAGCGCGACGGCCGAGGTGATGCTTTCCAGGCCGGCCAGGAATCCCGTACCCGAAGCGCCGTTGTGGTCGTTCGCGGGCCTCGCGCCGCCGGTCAGCGCGCCGGTCTCGGCCTCTCCCAGCGTGCCGAACCGTAGCGGCTGCGGCTGGGGCGTGGCCGGTGCCGGGAACGCATCAGCCGGGTTGACCACCGCGAGGCTGTCGACGTTCACGTTGCCGGAGTCGTTGGGCCCCCGTACGACGCTGATCTCGTGCCGGCCGGCGGTGAGGTCGACCGGCACGCTGGCCAGGCCCCAGGTGTCCCAGTTGGCGGTGGGCGGCAGCGTCAGCGTGTGGCCGGCGTCGCCGTCGACCTGAACCGTCAGGGTGCGGCCCACGTTCTGGCCGTCGCCGCCGGTGCTGTTCGCGTAGCGGACGCTGAGCTGCTTCGTGCCGCCTTCGGACGCGTCGAGCGCGAACGTGACCGAGTCGCCGGACGAGGCGAAACCGGCCGCGAAGCCGCGCCCGGTGAATCCCTGGTGGTCGGTGGCCACGCCGGGACCGTTCAGCTGCAGCGATTCGGCCTCGCAGAGCGCGCCGAACGTGCAGGCCGGGGCGGTGTGGCCGGCCCAGGGTTGGCCCTGCACGGTCTGCTTGCCGGCCTTGAGCTGCACGGTGAGGTTGTCGGCGGTGAACGCGCCCGAGCCGACCCGGTAACGCAGTGTCATCTCGCCGGTGTCGATGGTGAGCCAGCCGTGCTCGACACGCTTGGTGAAACGGGTACGCGGGAAATCGTCACGCCCGATGGCGTTGAACGTGGCGGCGTCGGTGAACCTGCCGTCCTTCTGGTACTCGGTGCGGATCAGGGTCGGGGACAGCACCTCGAAACGTGCCTGGCCCGACCGTACGGCTCCGTCTTGCGCCCGGTGGTGGCTGGCCTGGGCCGGCGCGGACGGGGCGAGTGCCAGCCCCGTGATGAGAATGCCGGTCGCGGCGGCCGCTGTCGCGCGGCGGCGCTGTGAGTTCCGATAGAGCAAGATGCGCTCCTCGTCTCATATGGAGGAAATGAGTCGATGACAACGCTGTCACTCGCTCGAAACGGATGTCAACGGATCTTGGAGGGTGTCCCTTCTCTCACTCGTCAGCGGCGAGGAGGGCGTGGGCGGGGATCGCCACTGTGATCCAGCAGTGCGTTAGCGGGCGAGTTCGTCCTCGACGAACGCGGGCCTGGCGAGCGTGATCGCCGGGATGGTCGCCACGAGGGTGACAGCGAGCAGGAACAGCAGCGGCAGGGTCCACCCGCTGCTCACGTCGTGCAGCAGCCCGACGAGCAGCGGACCGAGCGCGCCGAGCGCGTACGCGACCCCCTGGGCGAAGCCGCTCAGCGCGACGGTGCCGCCGTGGGTTCGGGTGCGAACGTTGATGAGCACGAGGCAGACCGGGAACAGGACCGACCCCGAGCCGATGAGCAGCACCCAGAGCAGTGTGAGTGTGGCGGGCGCGAGCAGCAGGCCGAGGTAACCGAACAGGAAGCTTGCGACACCGGCGGCGATCAGCCAGCCGACATTGCGCAGCCGCTCGACGAGTAGGGGCGCGATGAATGCGCCGGGCACGCTGATGATGCCGGTGACGGCGAGCAGCACACCGGCCTCGGTCGGCGTCGAGCCGGCGATGTCGCCGAGGATCTCGGGCAGCCACGCGAAAGCCGCGTAGGTAAGGATCGTGCTGGTCGAGAACACGACGGTGATCGACAGGGCCACGCGTGACCGCCACAGTCGCGTGACGAGGGCGGAAGGCGGGGACTCGACGGCGACGGCATCCGAGCGTCGCTGGCGGCGCTCCCGCGCGATGATGACGAGCCACGGAACGAGCGCGACTACCGAGGTCACCGACCAGGTGCCGAGCAGGAACCGCCAGCCGACCTGCTCGGCGACCGGAGCGGCGACCGCGGCGGGCACGGCCGTGCCCACGCCCACGACGCAGACGTAGACGGCGGTCAGCAGCGCCACCCGGTCGGGAAAGTAGCGCCGCACGATCGGCGGCAGCAGCACGTTGCCGATGCCCGTACCGGCGAGCGCGACGACACTGCCGACGAGCAGCACCGCGAAGCCCGGGGCAAACGCGCGCACGAGATGGCCGAGGGTCATGAGCAGCAGCGCGAGCACGATGCCGCCGTCGAGGCCGAAGCCACGAGCGACGCGCGGCGCGATGAACCCGGATGCCGCCAACAGGATCGGTGGCAACGTGCCGAGCAGCCCGACGCCGATGTTCGAAATCGGAATGTCCACTCGGATGTCGCCGAGGATCGGCGATATCGTCGCAACCGCCTGGCGCAGGGTGAATGCGACGAGCACGATGCCCAGCAGCGCGGCAGTGCGTCCCGCCCACAGCGGAAGGCTGCGGTGCTCGGACACCCCCCGAGCCTAGTACTCGTTCCGGGGATGTTGACCTTGGGTCAACCGACACGTCGGGTGGTCGCGCGCGAACTGCCAGCTCAGACGTACGGGCTCCAGGGCTCGGGCTGTTCGGCGTCCCAGCCCAGCTTGTCGAGTGCACGCAGGACCGCGCCCGCGCGGGGAGTCCAGAAGAGCAGGACCTGGTCGCGTCCCTCGACCTCGAAGGCGACGGCGGTCGCCGGCAGCGGGAACCGTCGGTGAAACGGATGGTGCGCCAGCGCGGCCACGGAGAAGTGTTCCAGCGTGTCCGATCCGGTACGCGACGTGAAGGTCAACGTGCTGTCGTCGGCGTGCAGCTTCACCGTCGGCCAGGCCAGCCGTCGGGCAGCCCTGAGTGTGTCGCCTCGGGTGAAGTCGAGGCGGTCAACGTAGGTGAGCCCGCCGCGCGCATCGAAGGTCTCCGAGATCATCGTCGGATGGTACGGCGGGTACAGGGCCGAGGCGCGGCGGTGGCAGCTACCAGATGAGGGCGCGCTCGTCGATGAATCGAGGCGGTTCGCCGAGGAAGGTGTCCGCCGGAACCGCACCGTGCGCCAGGTTGAGGGTGTCCAAGCGGTACAGCCAGGCACCATCAGTCATCCTGGTGAAACGGTAGTTGATCTGCCAGCGCAGCCATTGGCCATGGGCGAGTCGCACCGCGGGCGGCCGGCGGTGACGGCGTGGCCTACCCCAGGCCGAGGCGATCAGTTCAACCCGGAGTTGACCGTCCACCGGCCGGAGACGCACCTCGCTCCGGTACGACGCGCGTGCCAGGCCCTCGCGAGGCTCGAAGCCATCGGCCTCCGCCATGTCCACCTCGTGGGTGAGCGGCGCGGCCCCTGCCGGCAGGGCGAACGACACCGGTACGGCGTTACGCCGGGTTGCCTCGGCGCCACCGCGCGAACACTTGGTCCACGACGTGCGAACCCACTGCACCACAGCATCCACACGAGGATGTTCGGCCGCTACCTGTCCTGCCGCAACCCAGATTCACTCTGCACGCCATGCTCCTGTGTCGATCCGCCTGCGATGATCTGCTGCATGACTCGGCGGCGGACGGACAAGCTGGCGGACGCGGTCGGTCTCGTAACGCTCGGCTTCGGCGTGGTGTTGACGGTGATGCCGCGACGTAGCGCGGTAGCCCTCGGTCTGGGTGACCGGCCCGCGCTGGCCCGAGCGGTCGGGATGACTGATCTCGTCGTCGGTTCTGGCGTCCTGGTCGGGCGTCCCCGTTGGCCGTGGATGGCGGCGCGGGCGGCCTTGAATCTCGTGCTGACCGGCTGCTACGCAGCGGAGGCCAGCCGCCCGGACGGCAACCGTCGCGCCCGAGCGGGAGCGATTGCCATGGCGTCACTCACCGTCGTGGACGCCACGTTGGCAGTTGCCCTGGCAGCCCAGCGGGGCAACGAAGAATAGCCACGCGATGCTCCGCGGAGCGGAACGTGATGAGTCAGCAGCGGGGGCGGTCGAGGGGAGCGGCAGCACCGGCGAGCGCTTCGACAGTCGCCGTCGGTGCGACCGACTCGGTCGGGGTCGGCGAGGGCGGGGCGGCGCTGGGGCTCGGCGGGGCCGCTGGTGAACTGCTGGGCGTGGGGGAGGCGCTGGCGAGGACGGCCGTGCTGCGTTGCACCTGCTTGGTGACCATGCGAATGCCGGTGGCGGTCGCCTGGCGTCCGTACACGTCGGTGACCCTGATGCTGTAGGGCCCCGGGCCGATCCCGTCAGCGATGGTCCAGTGGTTGTCGCTCTGCCGGGCGGCCTTGCGGAAACCGCCAGCCGGGCCCTTCGCCTCGACCGAGCGCAGTGGGTTGCCGTGGTTGCCGACCTGCACCGCGAACCAGTATTTCGAGGCGCCGCCCTTCATCCGGAAGGTCAGCCCTCCGTCGAGCGGCGGGTTCACCACCGCCCGGTACGTCACGGATGCGATGCCCTGCGACCGGTCGGCGATCCTGGTGAACGCCTCGGTGGAGAGGTCGATCTTGCTGGTTCCGCAGCCGCCGCACTGGTCCATCACCATGACCCGGACCTTGCCCTTCGGGCCGCTCACCTCAAGGTAGCTGCCGCAGGCCGCCGATCCGGAGTACTGGGAGGAGCCGAGGGCCACGTAGAGCAGGTCTGCCGGAGGGCCCGGGAAGGAGCAGTTCCCGCCGGAGCGGCCCGCGTCGTAGAAGCTTGCTTTTCCCTTGTGGACGGCGTTACCGGTGGGTGGCGCGGCGCAGGCGGGGGTGGCGCCACCGCGGACGGCGAGGACGATCCCGAGTACGGCGGCCAGGGCGGTGACCCCGGCACCGGCCAACCAGTGTCTGACCCGCCGACTCGACCGGAGCGTGCCGTTGTTGCCGGCCGGGGTGTCGTTGTCGGGGGCCGTGCCTGGTGCCGTCACGGCGCCTGATGTTGCCGCACGATGCTGCGGCAGCGCAAAGCCGTCCCAGCGATCGTCACTCGCCGGATCGGCGGGGACGCAATCCGTCGAGGGCGGTGGCGACGAGGTCGTTGTAGTCGGGCAGCGTGATGGCGTCCGCCTTCTGGAACTGCCGAGCGAGGATGCCGCGCATCGGCCAGTGCCCCATCATCCGCATCGACTGGTTCCGCGCCCAGATCATGAGCCGGCTCTGGGGCGCGAAGCCGCCGATTCCGCCGGGCGGCAACTCCTGGCACTGGCGGACGTAGTCGCGCATGGTCTCCTGGTAGTGCGCGAACGCCAGCCCGTGGTCGTCGCGGGCCGAGGCCAGCTCGCCGGCGAGCACGTACGCTCCGACCAGCGCCATGCTGGTGCCCATGCCGGTCAGCGGCGAGCCGCAGTACCCGGCGTCGCCGAGCAGCGTCACCCGCCCCCGCGACCAGTTCGGCACGTGCACCTGGCAGATGCTGTCGAAGAAGAAGTCCGGCGCGTCCGCCAGCGCATCCAGCAGCGCCGGCACCCGCCAACCCACCCCGGCGAAGGCGTCGGTGAGCAGGCGCTGCTGCTGGCGTACGTCGCGCCTGTCGTACTCCATCGGCGGGGAGGTGAAGCTCAGCATGGCCTTCGCGGTGCCGCCCCGCTCGGGGCGGATCCCCGCAACCCGCCCGCCGGGCGCGTTGTACATGAGGAACCAGTCGTCGAGGTCGCCCGGATCCGGGACGGTGAAGTACGCGGTGTACCCGCCGAGCGGCCGCACGTACTCGTCCTCTGATCCGAAGGCGAGCCGGCGTACGCCCGAGTGCACCCCGTCCGCGCCGACGACCAGGTCGAACGTCCGCACCGTGCCGCTGGCGAAGCGGACCCGTACCCCCGTGTCGCCCTGGTCGAGTTCGGTGATCCGGTCGGCGAAGAGGTACTCGACCTCGCCCGCGGTGGCGTCGTGGAGGATCCGGGTCAGGTCGCCCCGCATGATCTCGATCTCGGCCACGATGCCCTCGCCGCCGAAGAGGTCGGCGGGCATCCGGGCCACCCAGCGGCCGTTCGCGTCGACGTTGGCGACACCGCGCTCGTCGACGCGGTCCTCGCGTACCCGGGGGATGAGACCCATCCGCTCGACCACCTCGCGGCCGGCGCCGCGCAGGTCGACGGCCTGACCGCCGGGGCGCAGGCCCGGGGCGACCTCCACGACAGTCGGAGTGAAGCCGTGCTGGCGTAGCCAGTACGCCAGCGCCGGCCCGGCGATGCTGGCACCGGAGATGAGGACAGTTTCGTTGGCCATGGGTCGTTCCCCCCGTTCGTGTACGGTGTACGTCATGTCGTGTGCAGGCTATGCGGGTCGTTCGGCGCGAGGCAATACCTGCCCTGGTCGGGCCGTTGAGGACCAGCGCTGTACTAGTACTACTGCTAGGACAGCCCACCTGTGCGTGGGGCGGCTGCCGCACCGTCGCAGTGAAGTACCCGACACTGGCGTACTAGTACAGCGGGTGCAGGGGTGAGCCGACCGGAGGCGCCGTACCTGCGCATCGTCGAGGAGATCCGGCGCCGCATCGCCGCCGCCGAGCTGCGCCCAGGCGACCAGGTGCCCTCCGCCCGCCGGATCAGTCAGGAGTGGGGCGTCGCCATCGCCACCGCCACGAAGGTGCATGCCGCGCTGCGGCAGCAGGGACTGACCGAGGCCCGTTCCGGCGTCGGCACCGTCGTGGCCAGCGCCCCGGAGCCCGCGCGTGTCCCGGCGGCCGAACGCGCCCGACGGCCTCGCGCCGTGGCGCGGCCGGGAGGCGAGGGCGAGCTGAGTCGGGAGCGCATCGTCGCCGTCGCGATCGCCGTCGCCGACGCGGACGGCATGGCCGAGCTCTCCATGCGCCGCGTCGCCACCGAACTCGGCGTCGCCACGATGTCGCTGTACAGATACGTGGCGAGCAAGGACGAGCTGCTGCTGCACATGATCGACACGGTCCTGGGCGAGGAGGAGGTGCCGCCGCGGAGCACGGAAGGCTGGCGGGTCGATCTGGCGGAGATCGCTCGGCTGGAGTGGCGCTTCTTTCGCCGCCATCCGTGGCTGGCCCCGGCCATGTCGATCACCCGACCCCAGCTCACCCCGAACACCGTGGCGATCACTGACGGGGTGCTGAACGCGCTGGACGGCCTCGGCCTCGATTCGGAGACCGAGCTCTACGTGCACCTCACGCTCTTCAGTTTCGGGCGAGGGCTGGCGGTGGCGATCGAGCCGGAGATCGAGGCGCAGCGCGACACCGGCCTCACCAACGACGAGTGGATGACGTTCCAGGAGTCGCGGCTGGCCGAACTGGCGGCTGGGGGTTCGCCGCTGCTGCGGATGGCGATGCGGAACGACGTCGACTTCGATCTGGACAGGCTCTATGAGTTCGGGCTGTCGCGCCTGCTCGACGGGCTGGCAGGGTTTCTGTCGGACGGCCGCAGCCCCTGAAGGGTCGTACCCCGCCGGGCGCTACCGGGGGCGCAATCCGGTGAGGGCGGTGGTGACGACGAGGTCGGCGTACTCGGCGGTGAGCGGCCCACTGCGTTGCAACCAGCGGTTGAGAATCGGCCCCCAGATCATGTCCACCGCCACGGCGAGGTCGACGCCCTCGGCGATCTGACCCGCCCGCTGGGCGCTGCGCAGGCGCTGCCGCTTGGCCTCCTTCAACGGCCCGTCCAACCGTTCGGCGTACGCCGCCGCCAGCTCGGGGTCGAGCGCGATCTCGGTGGCCAGCGCGCGCATCGGTTGCTCGTACCGGGGATCGTTCATCTCCTCGACCGTCGCGCGCAGCACCACTGTCAGGTCCGCCGCCAGGTCGCCGGTGTCCGGCAGCGTCGGCGGCCCACCCTCGGTGGCCTCGCTGAGCATGAGGAAGGCGTCGAAGATGACAGCGCCCTTCGACGGCCACCAGCGGTAGATGGTCTGTTTGCCGACGCCGGCGCGCGCGGCGATGCCCTCGATGCTGAGCTTCGCGTACCCCAGTTCCTGGAGCAGGTCGAAGGCCGCGGTGAGGATGGCGCGCCGGGAGGTCTCGCGCCGGCGGGCCGTGTTGGGGGTCATGGAGCAGAACGATACCAGCGTACGAGACGATCCGTCTCGTCTTGACGGGTGGCGGCTACACGCCCTAGTCTTCTGTCATCACGATACGAACCGTCTCGTCTCGAAAATGCTGGGAGACCCGCATGCGTACCTGGTTCATCACCGGCGCCAGCCGCGGCCTGGGCCGCGCCTTCGCCGACGCCGCACTCGACCGAGGTGACCGGGTGGTCGCCGCCGCCCGGACCATCGCCACCGCCGACTTCGACGAGAAGTACGCCGACCGGCTGCTGGCCCTGACCCTCGACGTGACCGACCGGGCGGCGGTCATCGACGCCGTGAACACCGCCGTCGAGCAGTTCGGCCAGCTCGACATCGTCGTCAACAACGCCGGCACCCTGTCCATGGGCATGATCGAAGAGTTCACCGAGGCCGAGGCGCGGGCCCAGTTCGAGGTCAACCTCTTCGGCGCGCTCTGGGTCAGCCAGGCCGTGCTGCCGCACCTGCGCGCCCAACGGTCCGGCCACATCGTGCAGGTCTCCAGCATCGCCGCGCTCGGTGGCTTTCCGAGCACCGGCCTGTACAGCGCGAGCAAGTTCGCCCTGGAGGGCATGAGTGAGGCCCTGGCGATGGAGGCGGCGGCCTTCGACATCACGGTCAGCATCGTGCAGCCGGGCGGCTACTGGACCGACCTCTACACCAGCGTGCGCGTCACCACCCCGATGGACGCCTACGCGCCACTGCGCGCCGAGTTGGAGCGGCAGTGGGCGGAAAGCTCCATCGACAGCGAACCCCGGCTGGCCGCCGAGGCGTTGCTGCAACTGGTCGACAGCGACGAGCCGCCGCTGCGGCTCCTGCTCGGGAGCATGGTGTACGACCTGGCGTTCGACATCGCCCGTCGGCGGATGGACACCTGGGCGAGCTGGGAGCAGGTCAGCCGAGCTGCCGAACACGGCGTCGCGGCCCCCGGATCTGGCCAATGAGAGGGCTGCTCGTATCGCCACGAGCAACCGGTGCGGCGATCTAGGCTCCGAGATATGGCGGCGGCGTGCCTATCTCGTTGGCACACAAGTCCGGGCAGAGCCTTCACCCCATGATTTCTCCTCGCGAGGCGCAAACCTAGACGGAGAGGAAACACGCATGGCTGTCAAAACCAAGACTCGTCCGGGCACCACGGAGATTCGGCAGTTCTCGGTCGACATTCCTCAGGCCGACCTCGATGACCTGAAGAGGCGCATCAAGGCCACCCGCTGGCCGGACAAGGAAACGGTGGACGACCAGTCGCAGGGCGTGCCACTCGCGACGATTCAGGCCGTCGCCCGCTATTGGGAGAATGAGTACGACTGGCGCAAGGTCGAGGCGCGGATGAACTCCGTTCCGCAGTTCATGACAGCCATCGACGGGGTGGACATCCACTTCATCCACGTGCGCTCGAAGCACGAGGACGCGCTGCCACTCATCGTCACCCACGGCTGGCCGGGGTCGATCATCGAACAGATGAAGATCATCGAGCCGCTCACCGACCCCACGGCGCACGGCGGCAGCGCGTCGGACGCCTTCCACCTGGTGATCCCGTCGCTGCCCGGTCACGGTTTCTCCGGCAAGCCGACCGAGGCGGGGTGGAACCCGCAGAAGATCGCGACCGCCTGGACGGAGCTGATGAAGCGTCTCGGCTACAACCGGTTCGTCGCGCAGGGCGGCGACTGGGGCGCGGTCATCGTGGACCAGATGGGCATCCAGGCGCCTCCGGAACTGCTCGGCATCCACACCAACATGCCCGGTGCGGTCCCACCCGAGATCGACCTGTTGTTCCAGGGCGACACCACCGGCGCGAACAACGCCATGGGCTCGCTGCCATCAGGGCTCTCCGACGACGAGATGCGCGCCGCCGAGGAAGTCAACTACGTCTGGAAACACGTCGCCTACGCCCTCATGATGGCGACCCGCCCGCAGACACTGACCGGGCTGGCGGACTCTCCGGTCGGCCTGGCGTCCTTCCTGCTCGACCACGACGCGAAGAGTCTGGCCCTGATCGCACAGGTCTTCGACGGGGCCGAAGCGGGCCTCACCCGCGACGACATCCTGGACAACATCTCGCTCTACTGGTTGACGAACACCGCCGTCTCCGCGTCCCGTCTGTACGCGGAGAACAAGCTGTCGTTCTTCGCCGCCAAGGGCGTCAAAGTCCCGGTCGCCGTGAGCGTCTTCCCCGACGAGCTGTACGAGGCGCCGCAGAGCTGGGCCGAGCAGGCGTACTCCAACCTCATCTACTACAACAAGCTCGACGTGGGTGGGCACTTCGCGGCCTGGGAACAGCCGAAGATCTTCTCCGAGGAGCTTCGTACCGCCTTCCGGTCACTTCGCTAGATGGCCGTGCACCTGCCCCCGCTGAACGGGGCGGCCGAGTGGCTCAACTCCGAGCCACTCGGCCCCGCCGACCTGGGTGGGCGCGTCGTCCTGGTCAACTTCTGGACGCTGACCTGCATCAACTGGCTGCGTCAGGAGCCGTACGTGCGTGCCTGGTCGCAGGCCTACCGCGACGACGGGCTGGTCGTCGTCGGGGTGCACACCCCGGAGTTCGCGTTCGAGCACGACGTCGACTGGTTGCGGCGGGCGGTCGCGGCCCGATCGATCGACTACCCGGTGGCTGTCGACAACGACTACGCGATCTGGAGCGCCTTCGACAACCACTACTGGCCGGCGCTCTACTTCGTCGACACCGACGGCGTCATCCGCGACGACCACTTCGGCGAGGGACGCTACGAGCAGTCCGAACGGGTGCTCCAGCAACTGCTCGGCATCGAGCGGGACCCCGTACCCGTCAAGGGGGCCGGCCCGGAGGCGGAGGCCGACTGGAACAACCTGCGGACGCCCGAGACGTACCTCGGTTTCGGTCGCGGCGAACACTTCGCGTCGCCGGACGGCCCCGCCCTCGACGAACGCCGCGCCTACCAGGTGCCGGAGAGCCTCGGCCTCAACCAGTGGGCCCTGGCGGGGGAGTGGACGATCGGGTCGGAGAACGTCGTGCTCGACCGAGCCGGCGGCGGCATAGCCTTCCGGTTCCACGCCCGCGACGTGCATCTCGTGCTGGCCCCCGGAGCGGGACAGTCGATCCCGTTCCGGGTGCTGCTCGACGGTGACGCCCCCGGCCCGTCACACGGCGTCGACGTCGACGGGAACGGCAACGGCGTACTCCAGGACGGCCGGCTCTACCAGCTCGTCCGCCAGGACGGCCCGGTCCGTGAACGGACCCTGGAGATCACGTTCGGCGAGCCCGGCGTCCAGGCGTACGCCTTCACCTTCGGCTGACGCGCGGATCGATCGCGCTCTCCGTGTTGAAGACCGGTGAAAAGTTGAGTACCTGAGCGCCGGACGCAGACGGCTGTCGGTCGCATACCGGTTGGCGCGATCCTTCTCTGCGGCCTCGTCGCCGTCGTCGGCGGAGAGCAGCAATGCCGCGATCTCGTCCACGGCCGGACGCTCGGCGGCCAGGGGCAGCGGAAATCGGTACTGGTCGCTGTCGAGGATGTAGTCCACGAGAAATCACGGTTGGCGGATCAACTCCAGCGATCGCGCCCACAACGTCATCGCGGCGGCCGGGTCGAGTGCCCACTGCTTGACGCCGTGGCTGTTGGTGAAGAGGTCGGCGTCGTCGGTGACGGTGTACGCCTCGCGTCCGTCGTCGAGATAGTGACCGCCAGTGTGGGCGAACTCAGGGCAGACAGCCGCGACGAGTGTGGTGGCGGCACCCTGCTGGAGCGTCTTGTAGGTGAAGACGCCCGCAGCCTCAGCCGCCGCCAGGTATTCCCGCTGCTCTGGCGTGAAATCGCGTTGCAGCCCGGTGGAGACGCCACCGGGGTTGGCGATGTTGGCGACGATGCCGTCGGCGGCCCATCGGCGCGTGGCTTCCACCGCGAAGAGTGAACTGGCGGTCTTGGACTGCGCGTACGCGGCCTGCGGCTCGTAGGCGCGTCGCTCGAAGTGGATGTCGTCGAAGACGACCGGCGAGTTCATGTGTGCCGTCGAACTGACCACGACGATGCGGGCCGCACCGCGCTCGCGCGCGCCTGCGGCGAGGGCGTCGTGCAGGCCGACGCTCAGGGCGAAGTGACCGAGGTGGTTGACCACGAACTGCTGTTCCCAGCCTTCGGGGGTTCGGTGCAGGTTGCTGAGGAAGACGC
The DNA here is from genome assembly GCF_018070365.1 of Micromonospora sp. D93. Classification (NCBI taxonomy): domain Bacteria; kingdom Bacillati; phylum Actinomycetota; class Actinomycetes; order Micromonosporales; family Micromonosporaceae; genus Micromonospora; species Micromonospora sp. D93. Next base: position 30,239 of record NZ_JAGPXW010000036.1, read on the forward strand.
CGGCATTGTTGATCAGCAGGTGCAGCGGCCCCGTCCAGCGGTCGACGAACTCGGCGATGGAGGACCTGTCGAGGAGGTCGATCGCCGCCACGTGGACGCTGTGGTTGCCGGTGGTGTCGGTGATGTCCTGGGCGGTCGTCGTGCCGGCGGTGATGTCGCGAACCGCCAGCGTGACCTCGGCGCCCGCCCGTGCGAGCGAGCGTGCCGTCTCCACGCCGATTCCCGAGGAGGCGCCGGTGACGATCGCGCGGACACCCGTGAGGTCGACGCCGCTCACGACGTCGTCGGCGGTGCTGTTGGCGTCGAAGCGGGTCGTGATCAGTGGATGAGGGGTCGTCAATTCGTCTCCTGGAGTCGAACGGGTGGCACCGAGGTCCATCGCCATCGGCACTATGGCGACTATACAAGCTCTACATATATTGTCTAGTTGGCGCGGCGCTTGCTAGGGTGGTGTCATGAGCGTTTCGCGGGCGACCGAGGTCGCCGGCGGGCAGGGTGAGGGCGGCCGTCGGAAGCACGTGCTGAAGGCCGCTCTGCACACCTTCGCGCGCTACGGGTACCGGAAGACGTCGATGGACGACGTCGCCCGCGCAGCAGACATCTCCCGTCCCGGTCTGTACTTCCTGTTCTCGTCCAAGGAAAACCTGTTCCGCGACGCCGTCATCGACGCGCTCGACCGCGATCTTGCGGCGGCAGCGCGGGTGCTGGAGGACACTGAGCGTCCCCTACGGGATCGGCTGGTCGAGGCCTTCGACCTGTGGACCGGCCGCTACATCGGCGCAATGGCCACCGAGTTCGCTGTCTTGATCGACAGCAATCCCGACCTGCTGGGGCCCATCGTCCGGGCATATCCCCAGCGCTTCGTCGCCATGATCACGAATGCTCTCGCCGACGCGCTGCCGGCCCCGCGCACGGGCATGGCCGAGGACATGGCCCGCACCCTGCACAGCACCGCCGCCGGCATCAAGCACGAGGTGGCCACTCGGGCAGAGTTCGGCCAGCGAATGACTATCGCCATCGACCTCTTCGTGCCCGTACTCGTCGACGGTTCCGCCAGCCGGTACGGACACACGCCCTAGGCGTGACCGTCGCCGACGTGGGGTCATCAGGCGGCGAAGATGCGCGCGTAGATCTCGTCGATGACGTCGTTCTTCGCCAGGCTGTAGTCACGGGGTCGGTGCGCGGTGTCCCGCGCGAGGCGCCGCTTGGTCGCGGCGTACAACTCCCGGTCGTGGGGATGCGAGCGCAGCCAGTCGCGGAAGAGCCGGTGCCGGACGGGTTCCGGCGCACCCCTCGGCCAGACATGCAGGTTGACGTCCTCGGCAGGGCTGATGAGCATCCGATGCCCGTGCCACCAGGGCTCCCGCAGGACGAGCCGGTACCCGAGCCGTTCCAGGGCGGGGAGATAGCCGGCCTCCTCCGCGGTGTCGTCGATGGTGAGGTCGACATCGATGACGGGCTTGGCGGCGAGCCCCGGCACCGCCGTCGACCCGACGTGTTCCACCTCGATGATCAGAGCACCCAGCGTCTCGGTGAGCGACGACCGAACGACGATGAACCGCTGCGCCCAGGACGGGTCGTACTCCTCGATGACGACTGACTCCCACGTCCGTGGCGGCTCGCCCACCAGGCCGGCGTCGACCTGCTCGGGGGTGCCGTGGAAACGTTGCACGACGTCCTGCGGATACTCGGCCACGTCAACCTCCTCGGGAAGCAAAGTCCGCCAGGCTACGACACGACGACCGGTGCGGCCCACCCGACCGATGCGGGCATCGGATGTCGGGTGGGGCACCGACCCCGCGACCTAGCGTCAGTGGTCGAAAGGGAAGGAGGCCCGGGTGCTGGATCGGCTCAACGAGGCCATGGCGTACATCGAGCGGCACCTCGACCAGAAGATCGAGGTGGCCGAGCTGGCGCGGATCGCGCTGACGTCGGAGTACCACTTCCGGCGGCTGTTCTCCGCGCTGGCCGGGATGCCGCTGTCGGAGTACATCCGTCGGCGTCGGTTCACCGTCGCCGGTGCGGACGTGCTGGCGGGGGAGCGGACGTTGCTCGACGTCGCGGTGCACTACGGCTACGGCTCGGCGGAGGCGTTCGCCCGGGCGTTCCACGCCGTGCACGGCGTGGGCCCCGGAGAAGCTCGGCGTACGGGGGCAGCGTTGCGCGCCCAGCCCCGGATGTCCTTCCGACTCACAGTCGAAGGGAGCGGCAGCATGGAGTACCGAATCGTCGACAAGGACGCGTTCGCGCTGGTGGGGCGCAAGGCCCGGGTCCCGCTGGTGCACGAGGGGATGAACCCGGCGATCGTCGCGTTCATCAGGAGCATCGACAGGGAGACGACCGGGCGGATCGAGGCGCTCTCCGATCAGGAGCCGAAGGGGATCGTCAACGTCAGCGACAACCTCGCCGACAGCCGGCAGGAGGGCACCGAGTTGGACTACTGGCACGGCGTGGTGACGAGCGCCGTGCCGCCGGAGGACCTGGACGCGCTGCCGGTGCAGGCGGGGTCGTGGGCGGTGTTCACCACGTCCGGCGCGTTTCCGCAGGCGGTGCAGTTCCTGTGGCGTGACGTGTTCACCCAGTGGTTCCCGTCCAACCCGTACCGCAGCCGACCGGGACCGGAGATCTCCCGGGTGCGGGTGTCCGCGGACGGCACCCAGGCGGACGCCGAGCTGTGGATCCCTGTCGAACGGGTCCCCACCCCTATATAGAGTTCCGATACAGTGGCTGGATGCGGATGACGATTCCGGTCGCGAAGGTGCTCGCGGCGCTGCTCGCCGAGCCCGACGAGCAGCGCTACGGGCTGGACCTGATGCGCTTGACCGGCCTGCCCAGCGGCACCCTCTACCCGGTGCTGCACCGGTTGCAGGGGGCCGGCTGGCTGGCCGCCGACTGGGAAGCGATCGATCCCGTCGCCGCCGGCCGGCCGGCCCGCCGCTACTACCGCCTCACCGCCGAAGGCGTGACGCAGGCCCGCCGGGCGCTCGCCGACCTGCGTGCCGCGCTCCCCGACGGTCGCCGCTCGTGGGGCGGCACCGAGCCCACCGGGGCGCCGGCGTGGTGACCCGCCGGGCCGCCGAACTGTTGCTGGAGTTGGCCGCGCGCCGCTGGCCGGTCGAGGTCCGTGACGACCTGCGCCGCGAGTGGGCAGCCGAGCTGCACGTGCTCGCCGAGAGCGGTCGTTGGACGAAGATGGTGGGCTTCGCAGTGAGCCTGGCCGTCAGCCGCGCCGGCGCCCCACTCGTCGACCGCACACTGATGCGTGGTCGGGCCGGCCGCACCGTCGCCGCACTACTGCTGTCCCCGATTGCCTGCGCCGCGATCGTGTTCGCCAGCGCGGTGCTGATGAACGTGGTCCTGAACTGGCTGCTGCTGCCGCCGCAGTTCCAGCTACCGCTCTGGTCGTTGTCGACCGCCGGGCTGGCGGTGATCCTGGCGGTGTGCGCCACACGCTGGGCCCGGCACACTTCGCTCGGCGGCCCGCTGCGCATCGCGCTCGGAGTGGTGCTCCCCATCGGCGCGGTCGTGGCCCTGGCCGCGTACAGCCTCAATACCGCCGGCATCATCGCCGCGGCACCCGGTCTGCTGCTCTGGCTGGCCGGCCTGACACTTGTCCTCTGGGCCGCGGCGACCCTCAGCGCGCGGGGGCGGGTCCGGGCAGCCTGGTGGCTGGGCATCCTCGGCGCGCTCGTCGTCGCCGACCTCGCCGTGATCCTCTTCGTGGTCGGGAACATCCCCGGCTCCAGTCCCGTCATCGAGGGAACGGCGGGAGACGCCGTCGACCGGATCTCGGCGCCGCTGTGGCTCTTCGCCTGCTGGACCGACTGGAACTTCGGCCTGCCCCGGCCCACCCGTTGGGAGATCTTCCTGATCACCGACGAGGTGCTGGTGGAACCGCTGTTCTATCTGGCCTGCTCGCCCTACGCGCTGACGTACGCCATCCGGGCGGCCCGGTCGGCCCCGGCCGCACCGGTCGTCCTCGCCGCGACCCCGTGTGAACCTCAGTCGGGTACGTCGTCCCAGGTCGTACCCGGCTCCAGGTAACCGGTCAGCTGGTTCTCGCGCAGCGCGTACGCGATGACCAGCAGGGCGTGCTTGTCCAGCTCGGGCAGCCGGTCCAACGGGAACCACCCCACGGCCAGCGACTCGTCGTCGTTGACCCGGGCGGTGCCGGCCACCAGCCGGCACAGGAACCCCAGGTTCAGGTATTCGCACCGGTCCCCGTTCGGGTACGTGTGCGGATGCGACACGGCGCTGGACATCCGCACCGGGGCGACGTCCAGGCCCGTCTCCTCGCGCACCTCACGGACCAGCGCGGTGGCCGGCTGCTCGCCCGGCTCGACGAAACCGCTGATCACCGACCAGCGCCCGTCGTCGGCGCGTTGGCCGAGCAACAGGTCGCCGGCGTCGTTGCGGACCACCGCGCTGACGCTCGGCAGCCAGAGCAGGTCGTGGCCGACGTGCTTGCGCATCCCCACGATGTAGTCCGGTATCGCCATCCGGCGATCATAGATGCGACCACAGCGGGGCTCACCTGCGCATCTTCTGGAGTTCCAGTCCCACGCGTTTCGCCATTTCGGCCCGACGGACGCAATGCATATCTACTGTGGAGATCGTCGGCGACTTGTGCGATCCGGTGGCGGCCGGCCGGATCGCGGTGCACAGTGATTCCCATGAGCGACAGCGGACGTGGTGGGCAGTTCTACTGGTGCACCCGGCATCACCGGGTCGAGACGGACGGCAACGTGTGTCCGGCGAAGCATGTACTCGGCCCGTACGACTCGGCGGCCGACGCGGAGAACGCCCTGCAACGAGTGCAGGAGCGGAACGAGGCGTGGGATGCCGAGGACGCTCGTTGGGCCGGGGAGGACAGATAGGCGGCGCGGGACGGCTCGCGCCGAGGTATTTCGTGCTCCGCGAGGACGCACGCGAGAGCACGTCCCCCGAGGAGGGAACCACGATGGCCGAAGCACAGCAGGCCACCAAGCGCCCGGCCGCCCGACGCACCACCGCGAAGAAGACCGCCGCGGCGGAGCGGAACACGGCGGCGAGCCGGACCACCCCCGTGCGCAAGTCCACCACGGCTGCCGCGAAGGCACCGGCGCGCAAGGCCGCCGGCGCGGCGGGCCGCGCCCCGGCCAAGAAGACCACCACGGCGGCGAAGAGGGCCCCCGCGAAGAAGGCCACGACGAAGACCACCGCCGCGGCGAAGAAGGCCCCCGCGAGGACGTCGACAACCACCCGCAAGACGACCGCCGCCGCCAAGCGGGCCCCGGCGTCCACGGCGCGCAAGACCACCACCGCCGCGAGGAAGACCACAGGTACGGCGAAGAAGACGGTGAGCGCGGCCAAGAAGACCACCGCCTCGGCGGCGCGGAAGACCACCGCCGCGACCAAGGCTCCGGCGCGGAAGACCACGACCGCGGCGAAGGCTCCCGCGCGCAAGACCACCGCTGCGACCAAGGCTCCGGCGCGCAAGACCACCACCGCGGCGAAGGCCCCGGCGCGGAAGGTCGCGACCACGGCGTCCGCCGCCAAGAAGACGGCGGCGAAGAAGACGGCCGCGGCGAAGAAGACCGCGTCCACCCGCCCCAGCGGCGGCGCCCGCAAGGCCCCGGCCAAGAAGGCCCCGGCCGCGAAGTCGACAGGCACCTCGTCGACCACCGCCCGCAAGGCGGCGGCGAAGAAGGCCCCGGCGAAGAAGACCGTCGCGGCCAAGGCGCCGGCCCGCAAGGTGACCGCCCGCAAGTCGCCGGCCCGCCCGGTCGCCGCCCGAGCCACCGCCCCGAGGGGTACGCGCAGCGCCGCCCGGAAGGCGACCAGCTGAGAGCGGGCCACCCCTCGCCGGGCGGATTTCTCGGCCGGTCACCGGAAGCGGATCACCGATGGCGCTGTCAGGATTGACCCGTGGTCATCCGACGCGTACTCGCGCCCCGCATCGACTTCGGCGCGCTGCGCCGCGAGCTCGGCCTGCTAGAAGAGTTCCCGGCCGACGCACAGCGTGAAGCCGACGAGGCGGCTGCGGCACCGCCGCGGCCGCCCGTCGACCGCACCGACATACCGTTCGTCACTGTCGACCCCGCCACCTCGCGGGACCTGGACCAGGCGATGCACCTCGCCCGCCGCCCCGGTGGGGGCTACCGGGTGCGGTACGCGATCGCCGACGTCGCCGCGCACGTCACCCCGGGTGGCGCGTTGGAGGCGGAGACCTGGCGGCGGGGGCAGACCATCTACCTGCCCGACGGAAACGTGCCGCTGCACCCGCGCACCCTCAGCGAGGGTGCCGCCAGTCTGCTGCCCGACGACGACCGGGCCGCGGTGGTCTGGACCATCGACCTGGACGCCGACGGCGGCACCGTGGCCGTCGAGCTGGAACGCGCCCTCGTCCGCAGTCGCGCCAAACTCGACTACACAGGGGTGCAGGCGGCAGCCGAGGCCGGGCGGCTACCCGACCCGATCGCGCTGCTGCCGGAGATCGGTGACCGACTGACAGCGCGTGGGTTGCGGCGCGGGGCCATCAACCTGCCGCTGCCCGAGCAGGATCTGGAGCCCGACGGTGAGGGCTGGCAGCTGGTGCTGCGCGCGCCGATCCCCATGGAGGAGCACAACGCGCAGATCTCCCTGCTGACCGGGATGGCCGCCGCCGACATCATGCTGGCCGGCCGGGTCGGCCTGCTGCGGACGATGCCGGCACCCAAACCGGAGGCGGTGCAGCGGCTCCGGGCCGCCGCCGCGCCGCTGGGCGTGCACTGGCCGGACGACGTGGGCCCGGGTCAGGTCATCGCCGGTCTGGACGCCGCCCAGCCGCGCGCCGCCGCGTTCATCGACCAGGCGGCCGAACTGATGCGCGGGGCCGCGTACACCGCCTTCGACGGGGAGCTGCCCGAGCACCCTGAACACGGCGGCGTGGCGGCCGCGTACGCCCACGTGACGGCGCCGTTGCGGCGGCTGGCCGACCGGTACGCCACCGAGGTCTGCCTGGCCCTGCACGCGGGCCGGCCGGTGCCCGACTGGGCCCGCGCCGCGCTGCCGCGGCTGCCCGAGGTGATGGCGAGCACCGACCGGGTCGCCTCGGCGGCCGCTCGTGGCGCCGTCGAGTTGGCCGAGGCGGCGGTGCTGGAGCACCGGGTGGGCGAGACCTTCGAGGCGGCCGTCCTCGACGTCGACGCCCCGCCCAACGGCAAGTCCCGGCCCCGGCCACCCGGTGGCACCGTCGCGCTGGACGCCCCACCGGTACGCGCACGCTGCCTCGGCCAACTGCCGCTCGGCGAACGGGTCCGAGTCCGCCTGGTCACCGCCGACCCGGCGGCCCGCACCGTCCTGTTCGAGCTGGCCTGACTGTGAGGCTGGTGGGGTCGGTCCGCAGGTGATGGGCTGATGTCGGCGGCAGCGGGGATTCTCACAGTGCTCGGCGCTGCTGACCCGCGGAGCGGTTTGCGAGGATGAGGCCATGGCATACGACGCGAGCACGCTGCCCGACGTGTCCGGGCTGACGGTCGGCATCATCGGCGGCACCGGCGACCAGGGGCGGGGCCTCGCCTACCGGTTCGCGCGGGCCGGCCAGACGGTGCTGATCGGGTCCCGGTCGGCTGAGCGGGCCGCCGAGTCCGCGGCCGAGATCGCCGCCCTGCCCGGGGTGCCGGCCGGCGGCAGCGTCACCGGTGCGGCCAACGACGAGGTGGCCCGACGGAGCGACGTGGTGATCATCGCGGTGCCGTGGGACGGGCACGCCGCCACCGTCGCCGCCCTCGCCGAGCCGCTCGCCGGCCGCATCGTCGTCGACTGCGTCAACCCGCTCGGCTTCGACAAGCAGGGCCCGTACGCGCTGACCGTCGCCGAGGGCAGCGCCGTGCAGCAGGCCGCCGCGCTGCTGCCCGACTCCCGGGTCTGCGCCGCGTTCAACCACGTCAGCGCTCCGCTGCTCGCCGACCCCGAGGTCGACCGGATCGATCTGGACGTGCTGATCTGCACCGAGGACCGCGAACTGGTCGACATCGTCGGCGCGCTCGCCGCCCGGATCCCCGGCATGCGGGGCATCTACGCCGGCCGGTTGCGCAACGCCCACCAGATCGAGGCGTTCACCGCCAACCTGATCGCCATCAACAAGCGCTACAAGGCGCACGCCGGCATCCGCGTCACCGACCTCTGACCCTCGATGTCGGGGTGTCCCAGTGCCGCCAGGACACCCCGACATCGGCAGGACCGAGTCGCTGGCTAGAAGGTGTGTTCGGCGGCGGGGAACTCGCCGCCGCGGACCTCGTCGGCGAAACGGCGGGTGGCGTCGGTGAGGGCGCCGGCCAGGTCCGCGTACCGCTTGACGAAGCGTGGCGCCTTGCCGGTCCGCAGCCCTGCCATGTCCTGCCAGACCAGCACCTGCGCGTCGGTGTCCGGGCCCGCGCCGATGCCCACCGTGGGGATCGGCAGCTCGTGGGTGATCCGCTTGGCCACCTCGCCGGGCACCATCTCCAGCACCACAGCGAACGCGCCCGCCTCCGCCACCGCCCGTGCGTCGGCCAGCACCTCGTCGGCGGTGTCGCCGCGACCCTGCACGCGGTACCCACCCAGGGTGTGCTCGCTCTGCGGCGTGAAACCGATGTGCGCCATCACCGGAATGCCCGCGCCGACGATCGCGGCGATCTGCGCGGCGTTGCGGCGGCCACCCTCCAGCTTGACCGCGTGACAGCCACCCTCCTTCATGAACCGGACGGCGGTCCGCAGCGCCTGGGCCGGACCCTCCTCGTACGAGCCGAACGGCAGGTCACCGACGACCAGCGCCTGCCGGGTCGCCCGCACCACTGCCCGGACCAGCGGAAGCAGCTCGTCGGCGGTGATCGGCAGGGTCGTCTCGTAGCCGAACACGTTGTTCGCGGCCGAGTCGCCGACCAGCAGCACCGGGACACCGGCCTGGTCGAAGATCGACGCCGTGTACTGGTCGTACGAGGTCAGCATCGGCCACCGCTCGCCGCGCTCCTTGGCGGCCATCAGGTCGCGGGTGCGGACCCGTCGGGTGGCCGGGCCGCCGTACAACGCGGTCACCTCGTGCGGAGTGGACTCCACCATCTCTGTCTCCCTTCCTCGAGGCCGCCTGCGCGGTCCCCGGGTTCCGTCGCGATCGTCGCACCGTGAGACGGGGTGACGGCAGGGCCCAGTGCAAGATGTCACTCCACCAGCGCGGGAACGCCGCGCAACGCCACTCGGAGAACGGACCGCGCGGCGGCGCCGGGCCGCGCCACCGACCCGGCACCCCCAGGGGTACGGCTCAGCCGTGCTCGCGCCACCGGTTGGTGATCGGCAGACGGCGGTCCCGACCGAACGCCTTCATGGAGATCTTCGTGCCCGGCGCCGACTGCCGTCGCTTGTACTCGGCGGTATCCACCAGCCGCAGCACCTTGTCCACGATCGCCGGGTCGTGACCCGACTCGACAAGCCCGTCGCGGCCGAGGTCGCCGTCGACGTAGCCGATCAGGATCGGGTCCAGGACGTCGTAGTCGGGCAGGCTGTCGCTGTCGAGTTGGCCCGGGCTCAGCTCGGCGCTCGGCGGCTTGCCGATCGAGTTCTCCGGGATCGGGGCGGTCTCACCGCGCCGCGCCGCGTCCGTGTTGCGCCACTTCGCGAGCCGCCAGATCAGCGTCTTCCAGACGTCCTTGACCGGGTTGAAGCCGCCCACCGAGTCGCCGTACAGGGTGGAGTAGCCGACCGCCAGCTCACTCTTGTTGCCGGTGGTCAGCACCAGGTGGCCCTCCTGGTTCGACAGCGCCATCAGGATCACGCCACGGACCCGGGCCTGCAGGTTCTCCACGGCCACGCCGGACAGCGACAGGTTGGCGAGGAAACCGTCGACCATCGGCTGGATCGGCTCGACGCGGTAGTCCAGGCCGGTGCGCTTGGCCAGGTCGGCGGCGTCCTCTCGGGAGTGCTCCGAGGAGTGCTGGCTGGGCAGCGACACCCCGACCACCCGGTCCGGCCCGAGCGCGTCGACGGCGAGCGCGGCCACCACCGCCGAGTCGATGCCGCCGGAGAGACCGAGCACCACCGACGGGAACCGGTTCTTGTTGACGTAGTCGCGCAGACCCAGCACCAGCGCCTGCCACACCTCCGCCTCGTCGGCCACCGGCTCGATCAGCCCGCCGGTGGCGGCCGGGCCGGACGGCGCGGCCGGAATGGCGTCCAGCGTGCTGTGCACGATCCGCATGCCGTCCGCCACCGTCTCGGCGGTCGGCGGGGTGGCGGCGGCCGGCAACTCGACGTCGTGCACGAGCAGGTGCTCGACGAACTGCGGGGCCCGGGTGAGCAGCTCACCGTCGGCGCCCACGATCATCGAGTCGCCCTCGAAGACCAGCTCGTCCTGGCCGCCGGTCATGTTGACGTACGCGATGGTGGCGCCCGCCTCGGCGGCCCGGCGGCGGACCAGCGGCAGCCGGATGTCGTCCTTGTTCAGCTCGTACGGCGAGCCGTTGATGTTGACGACCAGGCCGACGCCGGCCCTCCGGGCGGCGGCGAACGGGCCGCCGGCCTGCCACAGGTCCTCGCAGATGGTCAACGCGACGTCCACGCCGCCGATCCGCACCACTGTCAGCGCGTCGCCGGAGACGAAGTACCTGTCCTCGTCGAAGACCCCGTAGTTGGGCAGGTGGTGCTTGAAGTAGCGGGCGGCCACGACGCCCCGGTGCAGCAGCGCGGCGGCGTTGCGGGCACCCCGGCCCGGCTCGGCGTCCCCGCTGACCTGCGGCGGGCCGTCGGCGTCCAGGTAGCCGACCACGACCGGCAACTCGCCGAGACCATCGGCGGCCAGGTCGGCGGCCAGCCGCTCCACGGCGGCCCGGGACGCGGCCACGAAGGAACGCCGGAAGACCAGGTCCTCGACCGGGTACCCGGTCAACATCATCTCCGGGAAGAGCACCAACTGGGCACCGGCATCGGCGGCCTGGCGAGTCCAGCTGCGGACCAGGTCGGCGTTTCCGGCGAGGTCGCCGACGCTCGGGTTGACCTGGGACAGGGCGAGACGCAGGGTGGGCATGCCTTCATCTTGCCCCAGCCTCCGCGCGACAATCCGTACCCTCGGACGAGATTGCCGCCACCCGTGGCGGCGGGCGCTCGCCGGGCGGGACACGAGGGGACGGGCGGCGGCAGTTCGCGTAACGTCTGCGTAACCAGGCCCGGGAACACTGGGCGGTCAGGTCGGGTACAGCCCGACCAAGGCGGACAAAAGAGTTGTCGCGAGGGGTTGGGGAAGTGGACCGTCAGCAGGAGTTCGTCCTCCGCACGCTGGAAGAGCGGGACATCCGGTTCGTCCGGCTGTGGTTCACCGACGTTCTGGGCACGCTCAAGAGCGTTTCGGTGGCACCCGCCGAGCTGGAATCGGCCTTCGAAGAGGGCATCGGCTTCGACGGCTCGGCGATCGAAGGCTTCGCCCGGGTCTTCGAATCGGACATGGTGGCCATGCCCGACCCGACCACCTTCCAGGTCTTCCCCTTCGAAGGCGGGGTCAGCGGCGAGAGCGCCCGGATGTTCTGCGACATCCTGCTGCCCGACGGCGGCCCGTCCTGGGCCGACCCCCGGCACGTGCTGCGCCGCGCGCTGTCCAAGGCAGCCGAGAAGGGCTTCACCTTCTACACCCACCCCGAGATCGAGTTCTTCCTGCTCGAGAACGGCCCACAGGACGGCTCGGTGCCCACCCCTGTCGACACCGGCGGCTACTTCGAGCACACCACCCACGCCGTGGCCCGGGACTTCCGCCGGCAGGGCGTCCTGGCGCTGGAACGCATCGGCATCTCGGTGGAGTTCAGCCACCACGAGGTCGCGCCCGGCCAGCAGGAGATCGACCTGCGCTACGCCGACGCCCTGACCACCGCCGACAACATCATGACCTTCCGGCACGTGGTCAAGGAGGTCGCGCTCTCCACAGGCGTGCAGGCCAGCTTCATGCCGAAGCCGTTCACCGACCAGCCGGGCAGCGGCATGCACACCCACCTGTCGCTGTTCGAGGGCGAACGCAACGCGTTCCACGACAGCGGCGACCCGATGAAGCTGTCCAAGGTGGCGAAGTCGTTCATCGCCGGCCTGCTGGTGCACGCCCGCGAGTACACGGCCGTCACCAACCAGTGGGTCAACTCGTACAAGCGGCTCTTCCCGCAGGCCCTGCCCGACCGGATCACCGAGAGCCCGGCCTACGTCTGCTGGGGTCACCTCAACCGGTCCGCGCTGGTCCGCGTCCCCGCCTACGGCAAGCCCAACTCCGCCCGCGTCGAGGTCCGCTCGCTGGACTCGGCGACCAACCCGTACCTCGCCTTCGCGGTGCTGCTCGGCGCCGGCCTCAAGGGCATCGAAGAGGGGTACGAGCTGCCGCCGGGCGCCGAGGACGACGTCTGGTCGCTGACCAGCGCGGAGCGGCGCGCCATGGGCTACGAGGCCCTGCCGGAGAACCTCGCCGAGGCGATCGACGTGATGGCCGGCTCCGAACTGGTCGCCGAGGTGCTCGGCGAGCACGTCTTCGACTTCTTCCTGCGCAACAAGCGGGCCGAGTGGGAGCAGTACCGCCGCGAGGTCACCCCGTACGAGCGGCAGCGCTACCTGGCGCTGTAGGCGCGGGGGCTGACGCGATTGCGCGCTGCCGCTATCGTCTCGATCACCGCGCCGGTACCCCTCCGGGCGGAGAGTCGGGAGGCAGTCGGTGCTGGAGGATCTGCTCAGCGGTGCCTGGCAGAGCGTCGTGTTCGGGATCGTCGGAGTCGGGCTCATGGCCGCCGGCTTCGGGCTCGTCGACCTGCTCACCCCGGGCCGGCTACGACACCTGATCTGGGTCGAGCGCAACGCCAACGCCGGGCTGCTGCTCGCCGCCAACCAGCTCGGCATCGCCGGGATCGTCTTCACCGCGATCCTGACCAGCTACAGCGACTTCGGGAGGGGCCTCGCCTCCACCGTGGTCTTCGGGCTGGTCGGGTTGGCGATCATGGCGTTGGCCTTCGTGGTGCTGGACCTGCTCACCCCCGGCAAGCTCGGCGAGGTCATCTGCTCGCCCGAGCCGCACCCCGCCGCCCGGGTCAGCGCCGCCACCCACTTCGGGGCCGCGTTGATCGTCTGCGCCTGCATCGCCTGAGGCGGCTGTCCGCGTCGCCGTGCGGTCTGGTTGTCTGCGGGCGGCTGCCTGCGTAGCTGTGTGGGCGGTTGCTGGAGGGAGTCGTACCCCGGTCGTAGCGTGCTGGGCATGAATCGCACGGACCGTCTCTACGCGCTGGTCGAGGAGTTGCGGGCGGTGTCACCACGCCCGCGCAGCGCCCGCTGGCTGGCCGCGCGCTTCGAGGTGAGCAGCCGGACCATCGAAAGGGACCTCGGCGCGTTGCAGGAGGCCGGGGTGCCGATCTGGGCCGAGCCCGGGCGCACCGGCGGCTACGTCCTGGACCGCGCCCGCACCCTGCCGCCAGTCAACCTGACCGCCGCCGAGGCCGTCGCGATGGCCGTGGCGCTGCACCGGCTCGCCGGGACACCGTTCGCCGGGCCGGCCACCACCGCCTTGCGCAAACTGGTGGCGGTGCTGCCGGCCGCCGACGCCGCCGAAGCACACCACCTCGCCGGCCGCGTGCACCTGATCGGGGACGGGCCGGCCACGCCCGTCCCGACCACCGTCGCCGACGCGGTTGCCGCGCGGCGCGTGCTGCGCATCCGGTACGCCGACCGCGCCGGCGCCGACTCGACCCGAGTTGTCGAACCGCTGGGCTACCTCGGCAACACACGGCACTGGTATCTGCTCGCCTGGTGCCGGCTGCGCGACGAGCTGCGCTGTTTTCGCACCGACAGGATCCGGGCGGTCCAGGCGCTGCCCGAAGTGGTGGCCCGGGAGCTACGCCTGACAGATCTCGACATTCCGCACGAACGGGTTCGCTCGCTGAGCCTGGTCTGAAACGGGCTCGGCGCGGCGGGCCCGGGTGGGTCTCGTCGCTGGAAACCCCGCCGGGTGATCCGGAAACACCGACAGGACGCTGTCGCCAACGCCCCCGAGACTGCTCCAGAAGACGGCCGAACGGCCGGCACGGAAATTCTGGAGGCAGTAGATGACCAGCTCCACCACGCCCATCACCTGGTTCGAGATCGGCACCGACCGACCCGAGGATGCCGAGCGGTTCTACGGGGAGCTGTTCGGCTGGACCTTCGAGGAGCAGGGCTCGACCAACGGCGGGTCCTACCGGGTGACCGGGGCCGGAGGCGACACCGGGATCGGCGGGGCGATCCGGCCGACCGACGGGACGTCACCGAACTACGCGATGTTCTACGCCGAAGTCGCCGACGTGGCAGAAACCTGCCGCCGGGCCGAAGCAGCCGGCGGCCGCGTGCTGGCGCCAGCGCGTACCGCACCGAGCGGTCTCACGTTGGCCCACCTACTCGACCCGGCCGGCAATCACCTGGGCGTGTTCGCGCCCCCACCCCAGCAGCCCTGACGCCCACCAGGGCCGGGCCGATAGCCGTCCCGGCCTGCGCTTCCGAACTGGGTTGGCCTGGCCCCGGCTGTGCCTGGCACTGGGTTGGCCTGGCCCCGACTGGGTCTGGCACTGGGTTGGCCTGGTCCCGACTGGGTCTGGCACTGGGTTGGCCTGGTCCTGGCTGGCCTGGCCTCGGCTGGCCAGGCCCTGGGTCGTGCTGGTCCTGGGTTGCCCGGCCCCGGCTGGGCTGGTCCTGGCCGGGCCTGGCCCCGGTTGTGCCTGGCCCCGGCTGCGCCTGGCCCCGGTTGTGCCTGGCCCCGGCTGCGGCTGGTCCCGGTTGTGCCTGGCCCCGGCTGCGGCTGGTCCTGGTTGACCTGGCCCTGGTCTGGTCCCGTCCTGGTCTGGTCCCGGGGTTGGCCCGGCTCTGGGCTGACATCCCGAGCCGGTTTAACGGCTTGAGCCAGCCGACGGCGCGTCCCCGGGGCGGTGATCGACTCGGTTTTCATGATGTCGGGGTGTTCGAGTGCGTCGGATACCGCGACTTCCTGAAAGCCGAGTCGATCAAGTCGAGGGCTAGGGCCCGGGCCTGCTCCAGGGGACACAGAAATCAGCGCTATCTGGATATATCGGGGCGCACCGGGTCTTCGGCAAGCGGTCCTCCCGTTGATCACTCGGCGCTGAGTAGGTCAGCCCGCGCTGCCTCGTCGATCATGGAGTTGTGGTGGGTGACAAAGTGCCCGAATGACCCCAAATCAGGCACCACGTCTCCATGATCGACGAGGTTCAGCCGCGCCCTTCTGCGGATCTTGCACTTACTGTCGCGGCATAGGGGGCATTCCGTGCATCTCGGCGACCGAAACTGCAAGATCGACGCGGGCGGGGGAGCGATCCAAGGAGCCTGGTCAGGTCATCGTGATTCCGGCCGGCCCCGGCCAGCTGGTGCCTGGCGGGGCTGTGTCCGCCGGGTTACTTGCCGGGCGTACCTTCGCCGTGGTGGCTGCCCGGACCGCGGTGGCCGCCGGGGCCGGGGAAGACGCCGGCCTCGACGGCCTTGGTGATGGCGTCGGCCTGCTCCTGGGTGAGCTTGCCGTCCTTGACCGCCTGGTCCAGGCGCTGCTTGAGCGCGGCCTGCCGGTCCTCGGCGGACGGGCGCTGCGGTCGGTCGGCCGGCCGGTGCTGCCCGCGGATCTTCTCCAGGGCGGCGGTCACCTTGTCGGTGGGCACGCCCAGTTCCTTGGCGAGCGCCTCGGCGAACTCGCCCTGCCGGTCGGCCTTCGCGCCGGGAGCCGTGCCCGGAGCCGTGTCGGGGGCGGTGCTGGCGCTCGGTGCCGGCGTGGGAGTGTCGGCGGCGAACGCGATCGTCGGGGCCGCGATCCCGACGCCGAGGACGCCGGCGGTGGCCAGGCCGGCCAGCAGGTGCTTCCTACGGATGGTGCGGGACATGCTGTCCTCCAGAGGTTCGGTCATCCTGCGCTGTCGTCACCGACAGTGACCGGGCAGTCTGGGCGGAAGCCGTGGCGACCCTGTCAGCGAGCTGACAATCCTGGCCGGTGGTGGGCCAAATCGGTTGTGCCGTCGCTGGCTGAGCGGTCAGGGTGGACGATTCACCGACGGAAGGACACCGCGGAATGACCGTCGAGATTCGGGAGATTCCACTCGCCGAGCCGGGCGCCGGGCCGTACGGCATCGCGCCTGGCCCGGACGGCGCGCTCTGGCTGACGTTGGCCCATGCCGGCGGGATCGCCCGGTTGTCGCCCGACGGCCCGGTCCGGATCTACCCGCTGGATCCGGCCGGCGCCCGCCCGTTGATCATCACGGCCGGGCCGGACGGGGCGCTCTGGTTCACCCGCTCCGGAGACGACCGGATCGGTCGGATCACCGTCGACGGCGAGCAGCGCACCATCGCCCTGCCGACCGGCACCGGGCCGGGCGGCATCGCGGCCGGACCCGATGGCGCGCTCTGGTACGCCGGGATGACCTCCGACACGATCGGCCGGGTGGAGACCGACGGCACCCACACCGCATTTTCGCTGCCGGTGACCGGCGGATTCGCCTCGATGATCACTGCTGGCGCGGACCGGGCTCTCTGGTTCACCCTCAACCAGGCGAACGCGATCGGCCGGATCGACCTCGACGGCAGAGTGATGTTGTACCCGCTACCCACAGTGAACGCGGGCCCGGTCGGCATCGCCCTCGGCGACGACGGTGTCATCTGGTTCGTGGAGATCGTGGCCGGTCAGCTCGGTCGGATCTACCCGGATGGCGAGATCGTCGAGTTCCCGCTGCCGGATCGGGCGGCCCGTCCGCACGCGATCGTGGCCGACCAGGAGGGCGGCGCGTGGTTCACCGAGTGGGGTGCCAACCGGATCGGTCACGTCGATCGAACCGGACGGATCGAGGGCTACGCCCTTCCCACCCCCAACGCCGAACCCCACGGCATCACCCGCACCCCGACCGGCATCTGGGCCGCCCTGGAGTTCGGCGCGATAGCCCACCTAACAACATCCCCCCAACCCCCTCCGACCCGGCGTTGATCATGAAGTTATTGCCACGACACGCCGTGGCGAGTGACAACAACTTCATGATCAACGGAGTAAAGCGGGGGGTGGGGTTAGTGGACTGCGGGGGGTGCTGTGAGGGTGGCTGTTGTGGTGTCCACTGTGGCTTTTGTGCCTACCGGGACTGTTAGTTGGTTGGGGCCGTGGCCGATGGGGAGGCCGCCGAGGACGGGTACGCCCAGGTCGCCGAGGCGTTCGTTCAGTACGTCGACGATCGTGGTGTCCCAGCCGTCGCCGCAGTCGGTGAACTGCCCGACCGCCACCCCGGCCAGTCCGTCCAGTGCGCCGGCCCGGCGCAGGTGGGTGAGCATCCGGTCGACCTTGTACGGGGGCTCCTGCACGTCCTCGATCAACAGCACCGCACCGGTCAGGTCGGGTAGGTCCGGGGTGCCGATCGACGCGGCGATCATGCACAGGTTGCCGCCGAGCAGGGTGCCGGTGGCGCGACCCGGGACGCGTACGCCGAAGGTTTCCTCGGTGGGGTCCGCGGTGATCGACACCGGTTCGGTCGTCATCAGCGCCGCGTGCAGGGACTCGGCGGACCGCAGCGGCGTGCGCTCGTCGCGCCAGGCCGCCCCGGGGCCGTGCACCCCGGCCAGGCGGGCGCCCCGCCACAGCGCGAACTGCAAGGCGGTGATGTCCGAGAAGCCGGCCACCACCTTCGGGTCACGGCGGACGGCGGCCATGTCGATGGCGTCCACGATCCGTTGGGCGCCGTAGCCGCCACGAGTACAGATCACGCCGCGCACGTCCGGGTCGGCGAAGGCCGCGTTCAGGTCGGCGGCGCGAAGGTCGTCGGTGCCGGCGAGGTAGCCGTGGCGGGCGTAGGCGTTCGGCGCCGGCACCGGGCGCAGGCCCCAGCCGGTGAGCAGCTCCATGCCCCGGGCCACCCGTTCCGGCGAGGTCGGCCCGGACGGCGAGACCAACAGCACCGTGTCACCGGGGCGCAGCACGGGCGGGCGTACGACGGCGGTGTCCTCGCTGATCACAACCGCAGAGCCTAACGACCCGCCGTGGCCGGGACCCCCGCACGGGCGGCGGGAGGCCGAGCACGGGCGGTGGGAGGCCCAGCGCGGGCGGCGGCAGGCCGCGCGAGGCCGTGCCGGGGCGTGGTGCCGCACGGCGTACCGGCTAGCCTCGACCTGTGGCAACCGCGCTGGTGATCGAGAACGACCCGACGGACGACGCGCGCCGGCTGGGTGAGTGGCTGACCGAGGCTGGGCTGGAGCTGTGGGTGGTTCGCCCGCACGCCGGCGACGAGCTCCCCGCCGACCTGGAGGGGTACGCGGCGCTGGTGGTGCTCGGCGGCGACCAACAGGCGTACCCGCTGTCGGACGGCTCGCCCGGCGCACAGTGGTTCCCGGCCGTGGAGGGCCTGCTGCGAAAGGCGGTCCGGTACCGGGTGCCGACCCTGGCGGTCTGCCTGGGCGCGCAGCTGCTCGCCACCGCGCACGCCGGGTTGGTGGAGCGCAGCCCGTCCGGGCCGGAGATCGGCCCCGGCGTGGTCGGCCGGCGCGACGCCGCCGAGAACGACCCGCTGTTTCGGTACGTGCCGTTGATCCCGGACGTGCTCCAGTGGCACTCCGACGAGATCACCGAGCTGCCTCGGGGCGCGACCCTGCTGGCCGCGTCCACCCGCTACCCGCATCAGGCGTTCCGCCTGGGTGACCGGGCGTGGGGGTTGCAGTTCCACATCGAGTGCGACGCCGCGATGATCGCCGACTGGGCGACCGACTCGACCCAACTCGCCGAGCTGGGCTACGACCCGGAGCTGGTGGTCGCGGCCTGCGCCTCGGTGCTGGCCGACGTCGAGGAGGTCTGGCAGCCGTTCGCCGCGAGGTTCGCCGCGTTGGCCCTCGGCGAGTTGGACGACAGCACGATGCGGCGCGGCCTGCCGCTGCTCGGGCACTGATGAGCCGGCCGACCAGGGCACCGGGCCGGCTCGCCCGGTACGGCTTCGGCACCGCCGAGGGCGACGGCGGCGCGCGCGCCGCGGACCTGCTCGGCCCGGACGGGCTGCGGCTGTGGCAGCCGGTCGAGCAGGAGCCGGTCGACGAGGCCGCCGCGGAGCTGCTCGCCGTGTTGTCCCGGGCCGCCGACCCGGACCTGGCGCTACGCCAACTGCACCGCATCGTGGAGGCCGAGAGCCGGACCATCGAAGGCAGCGCCGAGGGCCGCACGACGGGAGGCCGCGCCACCGAAGGCGGCACCGGATCCGCGCTGCTCGCGGACCTGCACAACGACCCAGGGCTGCGGCGGCGGCTGATCGCGGTTCTCGGTGCGTCGGCGGCGCTCGGCGATCACCTGGTGGCCCACCCCGAGCACTACCAGGCGCTGCGGACCGCCGCGGACGGGCTCGCCCCGACCGCCGAGGGGCGGCTGGAGCCGGCCGACGGCGGCAACGCGGTGGCGGCGCTGCGGACCGCGTACCGGCTGGCGTTGTTGCGGATCGCCGCGGCCGACCTGACCGGCGGTCGAGGCCTGGAGCAGACGATGGCCGCGCTCTCGGCGTTGGCCGACGCGACCTTGTCCGCGGCGTACGAGATCGCTGTCGCCGAGTTGGCGGAGGGCACCGAGCGGCCCCGGCTGGCGGTCGTGGCGATGGGCAAGTGCGGCGGCGGCGAGCTGAACTACGTCTCCGACGTGGATGTCATCTTCGTGGCCGCCGAGGACGCCGACCTGTCTGCCGCGACCCTGGTGGCGACCAGGCTGATCTACATCTGCGGGCTGGTCGCCTGGCCGGTGGACGCCGCGCTGCGCCCGGAGGGCAACCGGGGCCCGCTGGTGCGGACCCTCGCCAGCCACCTGGCCTACTACCGGCGGTGGGCGCGCACCTGGGAGTTCCAGGCCCTGCTCAAGGCCCGCCCGGCCGCCGGTGACCTGCCGCTGGCCCAGGAGTGGATCGACCAGCTCGCGCCGCTGGTCTGGCGGGCGGCCGAGCGGCCCGAGGCGGTCGAGGACGTCCGCGCCATGCGCCGCCGGATCATCGACCACATCCCGCCGAAGGAGTTGGAGCGCGAGATCAAGCGCGGTCCGGGCGGGCTGCGCGACATCGAGTTCGCCGTCCAGTTGCTGCAACTCGTGCACGGTCGCGGCGACGAGTCGCTGCGCCCGCCCGGCACCATCCCGGCGTTGCGCGCGCTCGTCGCCGGCGGCTACGTCGGTCGGGCCGACGGCGAGGCCCTGCTGCGCGGCTACCGCTTCCTGCGCAGCGTCGAGCACCGGCTGCAACTCCAGGGCCTGCGTCGTACGCACACAGTGCCCGCCGAGCCGGGCGCGCTGCGTTGGCTCGCCGCCGCGCTGGGTTTCACGGCCGCGCCGGGGCGCAGCGCCGTGGAGAGCTTCCGGGCCGAGTGGGTCACCCACGCCACCGAGGTACGCCGACTGCACGCCAAACTGCTCTACCGTCCGCTGCTGGAGTCGGTGGCCCGGGTGCCGGCCGACGGGTTGCGGCTCACCCCGGAGGCGGCCAGGAACCGCCTGGAGATCCTCGGCTTCGCCGACCCGGCCGGGGCGCTGCGTCACCTCCAGGCGCTCACCGGCGGAGTGAGCCGCACGGCGGCCATCCAGCGCACGTTGCTGCCGGTGCTGCTCAGCGAGTTCGCCGACGCGCCGGAGCCGGACCGGGGGCTGCTCAACTACCGGAAGGTCTCCGACAAGCTGGGCAGCACCCCCTGGTATCTGCGACTGCTGCGCGACGGTGGCCCGGTCGCCCGTCGGCTGGCCCGGGTCCTCGCCCTGTCCCGGTACGTCGCCGACCTGCTCGCCCGCGACCCGGAGGCGCTGCGGCTGCTGGCCGAGGAGAACGAGTTGGCGCCACGCCCGCCCGAGGTGCTGCGGGAGGGGTTCCTGGCGGCGGCGGCCCGGCACACCGACCCGGTCGAGGCCACCAGCGCGGTGCGCGCGCTGCGACGTCGCGAGCTGGTCCGGGTGGCCTGCGCCGACCTGCTCTGCCGGGCGGGCGCGCTCGCGCCCAGTCCCACCCGGCCGGACGGCGCGAACCGGTCGGCCCCCAAGCTGTCCGACATCACAGTGGTCGGTACGGCCCTCTCCGACGTCACCGACGCCACCCTGACCGCCGCGTTGCGGGCCGCCCAGGCCAGCCAGCCGGCACCGGAGGGGCTGCGCTTCGCGGTGATCGGCATGGGCCGGCTCGGCGGATACGAGTCGAACTACCTCTCCGACGCCGACGTGCTCTTCGTCTACGACCCGCCGCCGGGCAGCAGCGAGAGCGCCGCCAGCGCCGCCGCGCACGCCGTCGCCGAGGAGTTGCGCCGACTGCTCGGCGTGCCCGCCCCCGACCCGCCGCTGGGCGTCGACGCCGACCTGCGGCCGGAGGGCCGCCAGGGTCCGCTGGTGCGCAGCCTCGCCGCGTACGCGCAGTACTACGCCCGCTGGTCGCGGGTGTGGGAGGCGCAGGCACTGCTGCGCGCCCGGTTCGTCTGCGGTGACGCCGACCTGGGCGCCGAGTTCGAGGCGATGATTCAGCCGGTGCGCTACCCGGCCGACGGGCTGACCCGTGAGCAGGTCGTCGAGATCCGGCGGATCAAGGCCCGGGTGGAGACCGAGCGGCTGCCCCGAGGCGCCGACCCGGCCACCCACACCAAGCTGGGTCGCGGTGGGCTGGCCGACGTGGAGTGGGCTGTGCAACTCGTCCAGCTCCGGCACGCCGGCGCGAACCCGGCGCTGCGCGGCACGCGTACCCTCGACGCACTCGCGGCGGCCGAGCGGGCCGGCCTGATCGACCCGACGGACGCCGCGGAGATGGCCGCCGGATGGTCCCTGGCCGCGCAGGTCCGCAACGCGCTGATGCTGGTCCGCGGCCGGGCCGGCGACCAACTGCCCCGGCACGGGGTGGAGTTGGCCGGGGTGGCCCGGCTGCTCGGCCGGGACGACCCGGGGGAGTTCCTCGACGAGTACCTGCGCACCGGCCGCCGCTCCCGCGCCGCGGCCGAACGGGTCCTCGATGCCTGACGCGTCGCCGCGCCCCACCGGGCTACGCGTCGTGGGCACGGTGACCGGGGTCGCGGTGGCGCTCGCCGTCGCGTTCCTCCTCGCGCCGCCGATGGGCACCGACCTCGCCGCCCAGGTGGCCCGTGCCGGGTTCACCGAGCGGTACGGGGCCGCGCCTGTCGACTTCGGCTGGTACGGCGGCGTCAACCAGTACGGCTACAGCCTCTTCACGGCCCGCTTGGGCGCGCTGATCGGGGTGCGCCCGCTGGGGGCGGTCGCCGCCGTGGTCGGCGCGGCCGCGCTGGGTTGGCTGTTCACCCGCAACCGGCCCCGCCGGCCGCTGCTGGCCGGCGTCCTCGGCGCCGTGGTGCTGGTCGGCAACCTGGCGAGCGGTCGGATCACCTTCGCGGTCGGGCTGGCGTTCGGTCTGCTGGCGCTCTGCGCGGTCAGCGCGGAACGTCCACCGCGCTGGCTCCGGTTGACGCTCGCCGCCGGCTGCGCCGCCCTGGCGACGGCGGCGAGCCCGGTCGCCGGCCTGTTCACCGGGTTGGCCGGCGCGGCGTTGCTGCTGGCCGCCCTGCGTACCGGTGACGGGCCGGGCCGCCCGCTGGCCGGAGGCTGGCGAGCCGAGCGGCCACTGACCGAGGGGTTCGTCCTGGCCGTGGCACCCGCCGTCACGCTCGCCCCGATCGCGTTCGTCTTCGGCAACGGCGGCACCCAGCCGTACTCGGCCGAGTCGATGCGCATAAACGTCGCGCTCGCGGTGCTGGTGGGAGTCGTGCTGCCGCGTCGCCGCCGGGTGTTGCGCATCGGCGCGGCGCTCACCGTGCTGCTCCTGGTCGCGGCGTACTACGTGCCCAGCCCCATCGGATCCAACGCCCTGCGACTGCCGATGCTGTTCGCCCTGCCCGTGCTGGCCGGGTACGCCGCGTTGCCCGGGCCGTGGCTGGCCGGGCTGCTCGCAGCGACCGTCTGGTGGCAGTCCCCGGTGATGGTGAGCGACGTGACCCGGGCCGGCGCCCCGGAGAGCGCCAGGAGCTTCTACCAACCGCTCGTCGCCGAACTCGACAGGCGGCAGCCGGCCGGGCGGGTCGAGGTGGTGCCGTTGCGCGACCACTGGGAGTCCGCGTACCTGCCGCCGACCGTGCCACTGGCCCGGGGCTGGGAACGCCAGGTCGACAGCGACCGCAACGCGCTGTTCTACGACGGCAGCCTGACCGCGCAGACGTACGAGCAGTGGTTACGGCACGAGGCGGTGACCTACGTGGTGCTCGCCCCGGAGGCCCCCGCCGACCGGTGGGGCCGCGACGAGGCCGCACTGATCCGCGCCGGCCTGCCGTACCTGCGGGAGGTCTGGAGCGACCCGACCTGGCGGATGTACGCAGTGGTCGACCCGACCCCGCTGGTCGGCGCCCCGGGTCAACTCGTCGCCGCCGAGCGCGGCGCGGTTCGGCTGACCGCCACGCCCGGGGACGTGCCGGTCCGGGTGCGCTGGTCGCGCTGGCTCTCGTTGAGCGGCCCGGACGGCTGCCTGCGACCGGGCGAGGACGGGTGGACCGAGGTGCGGGTCCGCGCCGCCGGTGACTACTCGATCTCCAGTGCGCTGGCACCGACGCGCCACTGTTGACCGTGCCTGCCGTCGGCCGCACACCGTCGGGCTGGCAGCATGTCCGGCGTGCCTTCCCACCTCGCGCGCTGGACCGGCCTGGCCGGCTCGATGCTGCTCGCGTTGTCCGCCTTCCTCGGCGGCGCGTTCCCCAGCGGCCCCCTGCGCAGCACCCCGGTCAGCATCTGGCAGGGGCCCAACGGCCCGCTGATCCTCGCCGCCTGGGTGGTCGGCACCGGCCTGATGGCGTACGCCTGGTGGGCACTGCGTGACGGGGGACCCTCGACGCGGTGGGCGCTGATCACCGTCGGGCTCTGGCTGCTGCCACTGCTGATCGCGCCGCCCTTCGGAAGCCGGGACGTCTACGCGTACGCCTGCCAGGGCGCCAGCTTCGCCGGCGGCATCAGCCCGTACGAACAGGGTGTCTCCGCGCTGCCCTGCCCCTGGCTGGACACGGTCTCGGTCATCTGGCGCGACACACCGGCGCCGTACGGGCCGCTGTTCGTCCTCATCGCGGGCGCCGTGGTGAAGGCCACCGGTTCGCTGACCGCCAGCATCGTGCTCTTCCGTGCGCTGTCGCTGGTCGGCGTGGTCCTCACCGCCTGGGCCCTGCCGGTGCTGGCGCGTCGAGCCGGTGTGCCGGCGAAGCGGGCGGTGTGGCTGGCGCTGGGTTCCCCCCTGGTCGCCGCGCACCTGATCGGTGGCCCCCACAACGACGTGCTGATGCTCGCCGCGCTGGTCGGTGGGCTGGCCGTGGTGGCGGCGCACCCGGGCCGGCGCGGAATGCTGCTGGTCGGCGGCCTGCTCCTCGGGGTCGCGGTGGCGATCAAGGTGACCGCAGTGGTGGTGGTGCCGTTCGCCGCGCTGGCGGCCACCGCCGGGCCGTTCCGGATCCGAACGCTGATCCGCGACGGCGGCTGGGTCGTCGGCGGCACGGTCGCCGCCGTGGTCGGCGTGACAGTCGCCGGTGGGCTGGACTTCGGTTGGGTCGGCGGGCTGTCCGGGGGTGGCGCCGCCATCGCCTGGACCTCCCCGTCGACAGCTGTCGGGCAGACGATCGGGTACGTCGCGGCGCCGTTCGGCGGTCACATCGACGCGCTGCCGGTCACTCGTGGGATCGCCGTGGTGCTTCTGGCCGTGCTGCTCGTCTGGCTCTGGTGGCGGGCGCGCACCCGCGACCCGCTGTACCACGCCGGGCTGGCGCTCGCCCTCACCGTCGCGCTCGCCCCCGTGGTGCACCCCTGGTACTGGATGTGGCCGCTGTTCGTGCTGGCGGCCACCGCCCAGCGGACCAGATGGTTCATCGTGGTCGCCCTTGTCGCGTCGTTCCTGGTGCTGCCCGACGGCACCGGGCTGCCCCGGTACACCAAGACGGTCGGTGCGCCGTTGATGACACTGTTGGTGATCGTGCTGGTCATCCGGTTGGTACGGTCGGCTCGGGCGGCCCGTCAGCCGGTCGCCGCCGACTGAGGGAAGGTGCGCCGGTGACCACTCCCGGCCCGCCTGTTCCACCACTGCCTGTGTCGTTGGTGGCATTGGGTGCCCGGTACGCGGGCCTGGTCGGCGCGGTCCTGCTCGCCGTGGCCGGATACCTCGGCGGGGCGCTGCCCAACGCCCCGCTGGGCGGGACGCCCGCGTCGATCTGGACGGCCCCGGACGGCCCGACGACGCTCACCTGCTGGCTGATCGGCACCGCACTGCTGGTCGGGGCGTGGTGGTCGCTGCGCGGGGGCGCCCCGTCGACCCGTTGGGCGTACGTCACCGCCGGGCTGTGGGCACTACCGCTGCTTGTCGCGCCACCACTGGGCAGCCGGGACGTCTACTCGTACGCCTGCCAGGGCTGGACGTACGCGCACGGCGTCGACCCGTACACAGTGGGGGTGGCGGCGGCGGGCTGCCCATGGCTGGACACGGTGGCCCCGATCTGGCGGGACACCCCGGCACCGTACGGGCCGGTGTTCGTGCTGCTCGCGGCGCTCGCCGTCGGCCTCGGTGGTGGGCTCACCGGCACCATCGTGGCGCTGCGCGTGATCGCCGTGGCGGGGCTGCTGCTGGCCGCGCTCTGCCTGCCCGGCCTGGCGCGGGCGGCCGGGACGCCGGCCCGGCGGGCGGTCTGGTTGGCGCTGGCCGGTCCGCTGGTCGGCGTACACCTGGTGGCCGGCGCGCACAACGACGCCGTGATGCTGGGCCTGCTGCTGTCTGGGCTGCTGATCGTGGTCCGTCGACCGGGTCGGCCGGCGGCGTTGCTGCTGGCCGGAGCGCTGCTCGGGCTGGCGGTCACGGTGAAGGCCACTGCCGTGGTGGTGCTGCCGTTCGCCGTGCTGGCCGGGATTCCTGACCGCTACACGGTACGGGCGTTGCTGCGCCACGGCGGTTGGCTGGCCGGAGGGCTGCTCGCCGCGCTACTGGTCACCTCGGCGGCGTCCGGCCTCGGCTTCGGCTGGGTGGGCGGGCTGACCCACAGTGGCGACTCCGAGCAGTGGACGTCACCACCCACCGCCGTGGGCTTCGTGGTGGACTACGCCGGCGCGCTGGTCGGCCGGGACCCGCAGGCGGTGCCGGGAGTCCGCGCGGTCGCGCTGCTGCTGCTCGTCGGAGTGCTGGTGGTGCTCTGGTGGCGGGCCTGGCAAACCCTGCGGGTTGCGGGTCCCGAGATTGCGGGCCCCCGGGTGGCGCTTCGCGGCGCGGCGTTGGCGCTGGTCGCCACAGTTGTCCTGTCCCCGGTCTTCCACCCCTGGTACACGACCTGGCCCCTGGCGCTGCTCGCGCTCACCGCCGCCCGTACCACGTGGTTCGTGCTGCCCGCCGCGGCGGCAGCCTTCCTCGCCCTGCCCGACGGCACCAATCTGGCCCGCGTCACGAAGGCCCCCGGCGCCCTGGCGATGAGCGCCCTGCTCATGACCGTCCTCGTACGCAGCCTGCGTCGAACGTCGCACACCCCGGCCAAGACCACCGCCGCTGAGGGTCACGCCGCCCCCGGGGACGACGACCAGCCCTGCTGATCATGGGGTTGGCGGGGACAAAGTGGACAAACCTCCCAGCTAACATCATGATCATCGAGGCCGGGTGGTCAAGATCGCGCTTGAACCTGGGTGTCAACACCATTGCGTTAGCGAGCGGTTGCTGGGTGCAAGGGCGCGGTGAGCACAGGTCCCCCACTCCAGAAAGGCCCCGCCCGCGCCGATCTTGCAGTTTCGGTCGCCAATATGCGCCGAATGCCCTCTTGTGTCGCGACAGTAAACGCAAGATCGCGGAAGAGGGGCACCCCACCCTCGTCGATCATGGAGTTACGGTGCCTGGTTTGGCTCGATCCGGGCACTTTGCCACCCACCACAAGTCCATGATCGACGGAACAGCGCGGGGTTGACGAACAGCCACTCCGCCTAACGCAACGGTGTTGACCTGGGTGTGGTGGCCTTACGGCGCGTTCGAGGCCCCAACATCCAAGATTGAGCACGACCTCGGTCGAGGTCAGACCCAAGATCCGCACAACTGCAGGGAAAGAGCTGTCTCCCGGGCGTCGGAGGCAGCGACATCCTCGAAGTTGCTCGGATCTTGGTGTGAGGCGTGGGCCATTGGGGTGTGGGGCGTCGCCGAAGAGGGTGTCGAAGGCGCACAGCGAGCCGGGCCGACTCCGCGATGAGCGGAGCCGGCCCGGCCGGTGTTCCAGCGACTGCTCAGCAGTCAGACTGCCTCAGCAGTCGTAGTACATGGCGAACTCGTGCGGGGTCGGGCGCAGACGCACCGGGTCGACCTCGTTGGCGCGCTTCCAGTCGACCCAGGTGGAGATCAGGTCGGGGGTGAAGACGCCGCCGTCGAGCAGGTAGTCGTGGTCGGCCTCGAGCGAGTCGAGCACGGCCGGCAGCGAGCCCGGCACCTGCTTGACGTCGCCCCACTCCTCCGGCGGGAGGTCGTAGAGGTCCTTGTCGATCGGCGTCGGCGGCTCCATCTTGCTCTTGATGCCGTCCAGGCCGGCCATCATCATGGCCGAGAAGGCCAGGTAGACGTTGGCCGACGGGTCCGGGACGCGGAACTCGACGCGCTTGGCCTTGGCGTTGCTGCCGGTCACCGGGATGCGGGTGCAGGCGGAGCGGTTGCGCTGCGAGTAGACCAGGTTGACCGGCGCCTCGTAGCCCGGCACCAGGCGACGGTACGAGTTGACCGTCGGGTTGGTGAAGGCCAGCAGCGACGGCGCGTGGTGCAGCAGGCCACCGATGTACCAGCGGGCCATGTCGGACAGGCCGGCGTAGCCGGTCTCGTCGTAAAACAGCGGCTCACCGTTGAGCCAGAGGCTCTGGTGGGTGTGCATGCCGGAGCCGTTGTCGCCGAAGAGCGGCTTGGGCATGAAGGTAGCGGTCTTGCCGTTGGCCCACGCCTCGTTCTTCACGATGTACTTGAAGAGCTGGAGCTGGTCACCGGCGTGCAGCAGGGTGGAGAACCGGTAGTTGATCTCGGACTGGCCGGCGGTGCCCACCTCGTGGTGCGAGCGCTCCACGTTGAAGCCGGTGTCGACGAGGCGGCGCACGATCGAGTCACGCAGGTCGGCGTAGTGGTCGACCGGCGGGACGGGGAAGTAGCCGCCCTTGTACGCGGTCTTGTAACCGAGGTTGCCGCCCGCCTCTTCGCGGCCGGTGTTCCAGGCGCCCTCGATCGAGTCGATGTAGTAGAACGACTGGTGCGCCGAGGTCTCGTGGCGGATCGAGTCGAAGATGTAGAACTCCGCCTCGGCGCCGAAGTAGGCGGTGTCGGCGATACCGCTCGCCGCCAGGTACGCCTCGGCCTTCTTCGCCACGTTGCGCGGGTCGCGGCTGTAGGCCTCGCGGGTGAACGGGTCGTGGATGAAGAAGTTGAGCGCGAGCGTCTTCTGCGCCCGGAACGGGTCGATGAACGCGGTGGCGACATCCGGGAGCAGGAGCATGTCCGACTCGTGGATCGCCTGGAAACCGCGGATCGACGAACCGTCGAACGCGAGGCCGTCGGTGAAGAGGTCGTCGTTGACGGACTCGACCGGCAGGTTGAAGTGCTGCATCACGCCGGGCAGGTCACAGAAACGAACGTCGACGAACTTCACGTCCTCGTTCTTGAGGTATCGCAGCAGTTCCTCGGGATTGGCGAACACACATCCTCCTGGCACGTCCACGGGGTGGCTAGGCTTCTGGCGACGCTAGGGCCAAGCGGTTGCCCGGCCGTGTCTCCGTTGTTTCTGCCGTGTTACGTCCCTCGCCGAGCGTCCGCGACACCCCGGTCCACGCCTCCGGCCCGCCAGGACGCCGTACCGACTGTGCCAGTGTAATGACATCTGATGCCTTTGGCCCGAATCGGCACGCAGTGGTGGCGACACCCGGCAGCCCCTCATCCGGGCGCGGATACCCTTGATCGCTGTGAGCAATCCGCAGGCCCCGGCAGCGCCGGCCACCGACCCCACCTTCGCCCCACCGAGCCTCGGCAAGCGGTTCGGTGCGCTGATCATCGACTGGGTGCTCTGCCTGCTGGTGTCGAACTTCTTCGCCGACCCGGTACGCGACGGCTGGGCCCCGGTGCTGGTGCTGGTGCTGGTCTACGGCATCTTCCTCGGTCTGTTCGCCCAGACGCCGGGCATGTACATCACCAAGATCCGCTGCGTGAACTGGCACGACGGCGGCCGGATCGGGGTGCTCCGAGGGCTGATCCGTGGCCTGCTGCTGGCCCTGGTCGTCCCCGCGCTGATCATGGACGAGCACCGGCGTGGCCTGCACGACCGACTCGCCGACTCGGTGATCGTCGACGCCCCCCGCGGCTGAGCGCACCACCTCGCCGATCATGGAGCTGTGGTAGGCAACAAAACACCCGCAAATGGCCAAAAAAGGCACCACAACTCCATGATCGCCGAGATCTGGCTCCCCCTGCTCGGCGATCTTGCACTTTCTGTCGCGACATAACATGCATTCCACCCATATCGACGACCGAAACTGCAAGATCGGCGCGGTCTTCTCGCTCGACACACGTTGATCTATCAGGAGTCCCTTATCCAGCACGGGTTGATCCGCCAACCACAGCACTAACGCAACGGTGTTGACATCCAGGATCGAGCACGATCAGGGCGAGGGCCGCCCGAGGCGGGCGGCGCGTCGAGGGTGGGCACATGAGGGTGTACGCGGAAGAGCCGGACCCGCACGGGTCCGGCTCTTTTACGCGTACACCCTGAGGGGTCAGCGGCCCCGCGACTGGCGGAACGCGCCTGGCGGCCGCATGTTCTTCGGGATCGCGCCCTTGGGCATCTGCGGCCGGGCGGTGAGCGCCTTGAGTCGCTTGTCCAGCGAGTTGACGTCCTTGCCGGAGAGGGCGCGGGGCAGGCGCAGCAGCGTCGTCCGGAGCTTGCGGATCGGCAGCTCGCCCTCCTCCTGCCCGATCACGTAGTCGTGCAGGGGAGCGGAGCCGATCACCTTGGACAGCCGCCGCTTCTCCTGGCCGAGCAGGCCGCGCACCCGCTGCGGGTTGCCCTCGGCCAGCAGGATCACGCCCGGGCGGCCGATCACCAGGTGGACCATGTCCATCTGGGTGGTCGAGCTGACCGCCGGGGTCACCCGCCAGTCGCCACGCATGTTCTCCATGATCTGCGCCGCCGCGCCGGGTTGCCCCTCGGCGGCGTTCATCATCGCCTTGTTGGACCGCAGGTTGAGCACGATCAGCACCGCGAGCAGGATGAACAGGATGCCGATCGGCAGCCAGATCCAGCCCCAGAGGATGACGGCGACCACGGTGAGCGCGAGCGGGAGCAGCACCGCCGCGGCGACCAACGGCGCGAACCACCGGTCCTGCTTGGCGGTGAACTGGAACACCATCCCGATCTGCTTCAGCCGTTGGCCGAACGAGACCTTCTCCTGGGGCTTTGCCATGCCGCAGAGTCTAGTGGTCGCCGCCGGCCCGGTTGATCCGCGTCCGGGTGCCGGGGCAGCTGAGTACCTTACGTCGCCGTACGCGCCCGGACGTCCCGGGTAAGGAGGCTGTGGGCGGGGAAGATGAGGCACGGTGCCCATGCCCGGGTGGGGCCTTCGCGCGAAGAGTCGTCAGCAGAAGACGACGACGCCACGAAGGAGCCCGACATGTTCGGCAACGACGCAGATTTCCTGCTCACCCTGCACCGTACCCACGCCGCCGAGTTGCGCGCCGACGCGGCCGCGGACCGGCTCGCCCGGTCGCTGTCGCGTCCCGTCAGCCGTGGGTGGTTGGGCCGGCGCCGGCAGGCCGGTCGCACCAGCGACGCCCGCCGGTGACCGCGCCCAGGGCGGCTGCCGTGTCCAGCGCGCCCAGGGCGGCTGCCGCGTCCACCGCGCCCAGGGCGGCTGCCGCGTCCACCGCGTCCAGGGCGGCTGCCGCGCCCGCCGGGCCGGCCGCTCGACCCGAGCCGGCCCCGCCGCCCGGCCACCGGCCGATCGGCGGGGCCGGCGGAGCGGGCAGTCATGGCATGCTCGAACACGTGACCGTACGCGCCGCCAGCTCCGTCCTCGTCGGGCGCCACCGCGAGACCGTGGCGCTGCGGGACGCGCTGGGCCGGGCGCGAGCCGGGGAGCCGACCACCGTGCTGGTCGGCGGCGAGGCGGGCGTGGGTAAGACCCGGCTGCTGGAGGAGTTCGCCGGCTGGGCCACCGACGGCGCGGCGCGGGTGCTCGTCGGGCAGTGCCTGGAGCTGGGCGAGGCGGGTCTGCCGTTCGCGCCGTTCGCCGCCGCGTTGCGGGCGGTGCTCCGCGCCGACGGCCCCGAGGTCTTCGCCGGCTACGAGGCGGAGTTCGCTCCGCTCCTGCCGGAGTTGGGCCGCGCCTCCGCGACGCTTGCCGCACCGCGTTCCGTAGCACTCAGCGACGCCCCGCGCGGCTACCTGTTCGACCTGGTCGCCGAGCTGTTCCAGCGGCTGGCCGACGCTCGACCGCTGGTCCTGATCATCGAGGACCTGCACTGGGCCGACCGCTCCACCCGCGACCTGATCGGGTTCCTCGTCCGGGCGGCGAGGCCGGGCCGGCTGCTGCTGGTCTGCACCTACCGCACCGACGAGTTGCAGCGCGGGCACCCGCTGCGCCCGTTCCTCGCCGAGCTGGATCGGGCCCGTGGTGTGGAGCGGGTCGAGCTGGGCCGTCTGGACCGCGACGGCACCGCCGCGATCCTCGCCGACCTGCTCGGCGCCGAGCCGCTCGCCCGCGCCGTCGACGATGTCCACGACCGCACCCAGGGCAACCCCTTCTTCATCGAGGAGTTGGCCGTCGCCGGCGACCCGATCGGCTGCGCGGCGCTCCCCGAGACGCTGCGTGACCTGCTGCTGGCCCGGGTGGACCGGCTCCCCGAGCCGACCCAGCGGGTGTTGCGGATCGCGGCCGCCGGTGGCACCCGTTTCGCCCACGACCTGCTCGCCGAGGTCGCCGGGCTGCCCGAGGCCGAGCTGGAGGACGCGTTGCGCGCCGCCGTCGCCGCCCAGTTGGTGGTGGCCGACCGGGACGGTGACTACGAGTTCCGGCACGCGCTGGTCCGCGAGGCCGTCCACGACGAGTTGCTGCCCGGTGAGCACGCGCGGTTGCACGCCCGCTTCGCCGCGGCCATCGAGGCCCAGCCGCACCTGGTTGCCGCCGGCCGGGCCCCGGCCGAGATCGCCCACCACTGGTACGCCGCGCACGACCACCCGCGTGCCCTCGTCGCCGCACGAGCCGCCGCGGGCGCCGCCGCCGACAGGTACGCGTACGCCGAGCAGCGCCGACTGCTGGAGCGGGCGCTGGAGTTGTGGGAGTTGGTGCCGGACGCCGCCGACCTGCTCGGCATGGACCACCTGGCGTTGCTGGAGCAGACACTGGACGCCGCGGTCACCGCCGGCGACTTCAGCCGGGCCATCACCCTGACCCGGGCCGGCCTGGCCGAGGTGGACGCCGACGCCGCACCGCTGCGCGCCTCCCGCCTGCTGGACCAGCGCGGTCGACTGATGGCCCTGCTCGGCAAGAGCGACGGCAGCCGCGAGCTGGACGAGGCGTACCGGCTGGCCGCCGGTGGCCCGCCCGGCACGGAGCGGGTCCGGCTGCTCGCCGACATCGCCAC
The DNA here is from genome assembly GCF_018070365.1 of Micromonospora sp. D93. Taxonomy (NCBI): domain Bacteria; kingdom Bacillati; phylum Actinomycetota; class Actinomycetes; order Micromonosporales; family Micromonosporaceae; genus Micromonospora; species Micromonospora sp. D93. The sequence goes on from NZ_JAGPXW010000036.1 coordinate 62,824, forward strand.
CCACCTGGTCAAGATCGACCCGCAGAAGGCGGCCCGGGTGGCAGCCGAGGCCGCCACCGACGCCGAGGCGTTCGGCGTGAACGTGGCCCTGCTGTCGACGCGGATCGCGCTGCTCTGCCACGGCGAGCGGGACCTGACCGGAGGGCTTGCCGAGTTGGGCCAGGCCGCCGCCGCTGCCCGCGCGGCGGGGGACGCGCCGACACTGGTGCTCGCCATGGTGTTCGAGTCGGACATGCTCTGCGAGTTGGGCCGCTACGCCGAGTCCGCGCAGGCCGCCGAGGCGGGCGTGGCCGAGGCGCGACGGGTGGGGATCAGCCGCTCCACCGGGGCGTACCTGCTCTCCAACCGGGCCGAGGCGCTCATCGCGCTGGGCCGGTGGGACGAGGCCGAGGCGGTCTGCGCGGAAGCCGCCCGGATCGACCTGTCCGGTGTCACCGGACTGCACTGGCTCCAACTGGGCGCCGGGCTGCGGCTGGCCCGCGCCCATCCGGGCGCCGACGAGCTGGTCGACCGGGCCCTCACCTTCCTCGGTCGGCCGTACCTGTGGCCGAACCACCGCCTGCCCCTGCACGAGCTGGCGATCGAGGCCGCGCTGGCCGCGGACGACAAGGTCGAGGCGGTACGCGCGGCCCGCGTCGCGGTGGCCGACGAGAGCCTGCCGCAGCTGCCCCGGGAGGGTTGGCCGGTGCTCAGCGCCGCCGCGCGTACCGCAGCCCGGGTGGGTGACCGGGAGCTGGCGGCCGCCGTGGCGGCGCTCGCCGCCGACCTGCCGGCGCTTCACCCAGCGGCCCGTGCGCACGCCGCCCAGGTCACCGCGCTACTGGCGGTCGGCGACCAGGCGCTGCCGGCCTGGCGTACGGCGGTCGACGCGTGGCGGACCGACGGGCAGCCCTACCCGCTGGGCCGGGCCCTGCTGGCGCTGGCCGAGGCGACGGCCGCCGCCGGGGAACGCGACGAGACGGCGGCGGCGGTCACCGAAGCCACCGAGATCGGTCGACGGCTGGGTGCGGCGCCGCTGGTCGAGGCGGCTGCCACCCTGGCACGGCGGGTCGGCCTGCGCGGCGCGGCCGGGGGCGGGGCCGGCGCGGCCCTGCTGACCGCCCGCGAACGCGAGGTGCTGCGGTTGGTCGCCGAGGGGCACAGCAACAGCCGGATCGCCGAGCGGTTGTTCATCTCCCCGAAGACGGCAAGCGTGCACGTCTCCCGGATCATCGCGAAACTGGGCGTGACCAACCGGGTGGAGGCCGCCGCCCTGGCCCACCGCCTCGGCCTGCTCACCGAGGCCGCCGTGCCGCGCTGACGCTTGTCGAGCCGCCGAGATCAGCGCGGCAGGTAGATGCGCCAGCCCTCGATGATGACCAGGTCGAGGCTGCCCGGCGAGACCCGCTGCCGCTCGTCGAGCACCTCCGCCAGCGGCGAGCCGGCCGGCGCGACCCAGGCCGGTGCCGCCGCGCTGTCCACCTCCCGCCGGTACGCGGGGTAGCGGTCGAAGCCGGGGCGCAGGGTGTCGTCGACGACCGCGCAGACCACCTGCTCCGCGCTGGCGAAGGTGAGCCGGTTGCAGGTCCAGTAGCCGGCGCGTACGTGTCGTACGCCGAGTTGACGCAGGGTGCTCACCAACTCGCTGTGCCGGGCCTCGGCGGCACGGGTCGCCGGAACGGTGTCCGCCGCCCGCCAGGTGGCGTGGGCGGCGGTGCCCAGCGTGGCGGCGAGCGCCACCACCGCGACCGACCGGGTCAGTGCCGACCCGAGGCCGCGCCGGTCGGTCCCCGACCGACCCAGCCCGTGCCAGGCCACCGTCCACACCGGCCAGAGCAGCGCCGGCAGGGAGATGAGCAGGCAGGACAGGTAGCGGGAACTCTCCACCGGGGTGAGCCCGGCTGAACTGCTCACTGTGTACGCGCCGAGAGTGGCCACCGCGGCCAGCACGAGCGCCAGCCGGATCGCCGCCCCCACCCGGGGCGACACCGCGCCGGAGACGACAGGGCCAGGGTCGGGGGTGCGCAGGGCCCGCCAGGCGGCGACGCCGGCGAGGACCAGCAGCACCGGCAGGACGAGCGCCCACCACAGCTGCCAGGTGGCGCACCGCCCGGGGGAGCAGAAGCCCATGCCCAGCGACGGGCCGAGCACCAGGCCGCCGTGCAGCCGTTCCGCCCAGCCGGCGCTGGCGTTCGCGCCGCCGGCCGCGAGCACGGCGTGCAGCGGGTTACGCCCGGTCAGCAGGCTGTGCAGCAGCAGCGGGGCCGCCCCCAGCGCGGCCGCCGCCCCGAGCAGCGCCCCGGTGGCACCCCACAGCTCCCGGCGGCAGAACCCGACGAGCACCGCGCCGATCGCCGCGACGTACGGCAGCACGAGCGGGTCGACCCAGAGCATCAGCCCGGCCAGGAACCCCCACGTCGCCCACCGCGCCAGCCGCCAGCCGGGCCGCCAGGTGTGGGCCGACCGCCGCTCCGGCCGGACGGTGGCCAGGTTGACGGCGAGCAGGGCGAGCGCCGCTGCGGCCGCGTTCATCTCGGGGTAGCCGCCGCCGGCGATCAGCTGGTTCTTGACGATCCGGTCGGAGCCGAGGGCCAGTAGCGCCACCACCAGCAGCCCGAACCACCGGTCCCCGGTCAGCCGCAGCGTCAACCGCCGGGTCAGCAGCAGGAAGAGCGCGTACAGGGCCAGCGTGGGCAACCGCAGACCGAGCAGCGACGGCCCACCGGCCACAGCGAACACCGGCGCGGCCAGGTACGCCTCCAGCGTGCCCATGTACTGCTGGCCGTAGAACCAGACCGGGAAGCCCTCACCTCGGGCGATGTGCAGCGCGGCCAGCCCCATGGTGGCCTCGTCGCTGTTCGTCGGCGGCGCGGCGTGCAGCAGCAGCCACAGCCGGTAGCCCACTCCGGCGAGCACGGCCAACCCGGTGAGCCAACCGACCAGGCCGGGACGTGCGCCGGGTCGCGGGCGGGGCGAGCCCGCGCCGCGCGGCTGCTCGCGTACGCCGACGGTCATCACAGGATCATGACACCCGGGCGCCGAACGGCCGTGCGGCGCTGCCGGCGGAGTCAGCCGGCGGTGACGACCGTGGCGGCGGCGCGGGCGTCGATGGCCTGCTGGTAGAGCCGACCGGCCCGGTACGACGAACGCACCAGTGGCCCGCTCATCACCCCGGCGAAGCCGATCTCCTCGGCCTCCTCGCGCAGCTCCACGAACTCCTCCGGCTTGACCCAGCGGGTCACCGGGTGGTGCCGGGGCGAGGGGCGCAGGTACTGCGTGATGGTGATCAGCTCGCAGCCGGCGTCGTGCAGGTCGCGCAGCGCCTGCGAGACCTCGGCCCGCTCCTCGCCCATGCCCAGGATGAGGTTGCTCTTGGTGACCAGACCGTCGGCGCGGGCCTGCCGGATCACGTCCAGCGAACGGTCGTAGCGGAACGCCGGCCGGATGCGCTTGAAAATGCGCGGCACGGTCTCCACGTTGTGCGCCAGCACCTCGGGACGGGAGCCGAAGACCTCGGCCAACTGCTCGGGGACGGCGTTGAAGTCCGGGATCAGCAGCTCGACGCCGCAGCCGGGCTGGAGGGCGTGGATCTGTCGGACGGTCTCGGCGTACAGCCAGGCGCCGCCGTCGGGCAGGTCGTCACGGGCGACTCCGGTGATGGTGGCGTAGCGCAGCCCCATCGAGACCACCGACTCGGCGACGCGGCGCGGCTCGTCAGCGTCGAACTCGGCAGGCTTGCCGGTGTCGATCTGGCAGAAGTCGCAGCGCCGGGTGCACTGGTCACCGCCGATGAGGAAGGTGGCCTCCCGGTCTTCCCAACACTCGTAGATGTTGGGGCAGCCGGCCTCCTGGCAGACGGTGTGCAGCCCCTCGCGCGAGACGAGCCCGCGCAGCTGGGTGTACTCCGGGCCCATCTTGGCCTTGACCTTGATCCATGGCGGTTTGCGCTCGATCGGCGTCTCGGCGTTACGCGCCTCGATCCGCAGCAGGCGCCGCCCCTCGGGGGCCGCCGTTGCGGTGCGCGCTGCCTGGCCGGTCGTCGGCGCGGAGTGCTCGATCGTCACGAAAACGAGCCTACGCCGGACGGCAGGTGTCTATGTGCGTCAGGCGACCGGCGTCACGCCCCGAACGTTGTGACGCCGGACACCGCTCGGTCAGAAAAGGGCGTCACAGTCGAGGGAATCGGGTGCTACGGTCGCCGGCAACAGCGACGACGGAGCCGAGTAGCGCACCGCCCCGCCAGTGCAGAGAGCCGCCGGTGCTGAGAGGCGGTCTGGCGCCGGGGCGCGAAGACCCTCCCGAGCTGCGGGAAGAACGGCCGCGGGTCCCCCCGCGCCCAGTAGAGCCCGCCCGGCTGGCCCCGGTCATCAGGCGACGAACGAGGCCCCCGTTTCGGCGGGGGCGAAGGTGTGGTGGCACCGCGAGGTTCCCGCTCGCCCACACCTCCCTGGGGCTGATGCGACGCTTCGCCCCCCAGGGCGGCGACGGCGTGGCGATCAACCGAGGAGCAGCCCGCCATGCAACGAACCCTGTCCCACCAACTGCCCGCCAGGATCGGCACGACAGTGCGGATCGCCGGCTGGGTGCACCGCCGCCGACTGCTCAAGTCGGTGGCGTTCCTGATCGTCCGGGACGCCGCCGGCCTGGCCCAGGTGGTCGTCACCGACCCGGCCGTCCGCGCCGAGCTGGAGAAACTCACCGAAGAGACGGTCGTCGAGGTGGTCGGCACGGCAACGTCCAACGGCACGGCGCCCGCCGGGGTCGAGCTGACCGACCCGACGGTACGTCCACTCGGGCCGCCCGCCACGCCGCCACCGTTCGACCTGTACCGGCCAGCGCTCACCGCGAGCCTGCCCACCCAGCTGGACAACGCGCCCACCGCGCTGCGGCATCCCACCCGGTCGGCCGCGCTGCGGATCTCGGCGGCCGCGGTGGCCGGGTTCCGGGCCGCACTCGACGCCCACGACTTCGTGGAGGTCCACACGCCGAAGGTGGTCAGCTCCAGCACCGAGAGCGGGGCGAACGTGTTCGCGCTGGACTGGTTCGGCCGGCCCGCGTACCTGGCCCAGTCACCGCAGTTCTACAAGCAGCTGATGGTCGGCGTCTTCGAACGGGTCTACGAGGTGGGGCCGGTCTTTCGCGCCGAGCCGCACGACACCGTCCGGCATCTCGCGCAGTACACGTCGCTCGACGCGGAGCTGGGCTTCGTCGCCGACCACCGGGACGTGATGCGCGTACTGCGCGACACAGTGGCCGGGATGCTGGACGCGGTGAACGGGCGGGCCGGCAGCGCTCTCGCGACGCTCGGCGTCACGCCGCCGCAGGTGCCGGCGGAGATCCCGGCCGTGCACTTCACCGAGGCGCTGACCATCGCCGGCGCGCCCGCCGACGAGCCGGACCTCGCGCCCGCCCACGAACGGGCTCTGGGCGAGTGGGCCCTGCGCGAACACCTGTCGGACTTCCTCTTCGTCACCGGCTACCCGATGGCGAAGCGACCCTTCTACACCCACCCGGACCCGGCGCGGCCCGCGTACTCGAACGGTTTTGACCTGCTCTTTCGCGGTCTGGAGCTGGTCACCGGTGGGCAGCGGCTGCACCGGCACGCCGACTACCTGGCGGCGTTGGCGGCCCGGGGTGAGCCGGTCGAGCCGTACGTCGGCTACCTCGACGCGTTCCGGCACGGCATGCCACCGCACGGTGGCTTCGCCATCGGCCTGGAACGGTTCGTGGCCCGGCTGGTCGGCGCGGCCAACGTCCGGGAGGTCACCGCGTTCCCACGTGACCTGCACCGGCTCACCCCCTGAGGGAGGCCGGCCCACACTCGGCGAGCCGGTCGCGTAGCCGGGCCGCCTGCGGTTCGTTGAGGTCGAGCGCGAGTGCCGCCCGGTACGCCGTGGCGGCCTCGTCCGCTCTGCCGAGGCGGTACAGCAACTCGCCCCGGGTCGCGTGGAACCACGGGTAGCCGGCCAGCCCGCCGATCGCGTCGACCAGCGCCAGCGCGGCGGCGGGGCCGTCGCGTTCGGCCACCGCCGCCGCCCGGTTCAGCCGTACCACCGGGGTGTCGTGGACGATGAGCAGTACGTCGTACCAGGAGATCACCGAGTCCCACGGAGTCTGCTCGTACGACGGAGCGAGGGCGTGGCAGGCGGCGATGGCGGCTTGGACGACGTACTCGTCGGGGTGGTCGGGGGTGCGACGCAGCCCCCGACCGACCAGCTCGACCCCGGCGGTGATCGCGGCCCGGTCCCAGCGCGTGCGGTCCTGTTCGCCCAGGAGCAGCGGCCGACCGTCGACGCCGACCCGCGCAGCCCGCCGGGAGTCCTGCAAAAGCAGCAGGGCCAGCAGGCCGAGCACCGTCGGTTCGTCCGGCATCAGCTCGACCAGCAGCCGGGCGAGCCGAAGGCCCTCGTCGGCCAGCCCGACCCGGATCAGATCCTCGCCGACGCCGGCCGTGTAACCCTCGTTGAAGATCAGATAGACGGTGGCGGCGACCCCGGCCAGTCGGCCCGGCAGTTCCTCGGCCGGCGGTATCCGGTAGGGGATGCCCGCCTGGGCGATCTTCTGCTTGGCCCGGGTGAGTCGCTTGGCCATCGTCGCCTCGGGCACCACCAGGGCGCGGGCCACCTCGGCGGTGGCCAGCCCGCCGATGGTACGCAGCGCCAGCGCCACCTGCGCGTCCAGTGACAGCGCCGGATGGCAGCAGGTGAAGACCAGCCGGAGCAGGTCGTCCCGAACCGCCTCGGGTGAGTCCGACGCGGGATCCAGCAGCGCCACGGCTTCGGCCTCCTTCCCGGCGCGGCGGGCCTCTCGGCGGATCAGGTCGACAGCGCGTCGTCGCGCCACGACCAGCAGCCAGCCGCGCGGGTTGTCCGGCACGCCGTCACGTGGCCAGGTCTGCAGGGCGCGCAGCACCGCGTCCTGGGTGGCGTCCTCGGCCAGGTCGACGCTGCCGGTGACGCGGATCAGCGTGGCGAGGATCCGGGACCGCTCTGCCCGGACCACCTGTTGCGCCGCGTCGGCGGCGGTCTCCGCGTCACCGGTCAGCATCGGTCACAGTGGGATGACGGGACGGATCTCGACCGCGCCGTTCCAGGCCGCGGGCATCGTCGCGACCGTCGCCACGGCCTCGTCCAGGTCCGCGCACTCCAGCAGGTAGAAGCCGGTCAGGGCTTCCTTGGTCTCGGCGTACGGGCCGTCGCTGGTGAGCACGTCACCGCCCCTGCCGCCGGAGACCCGCACCGTGGTCGCGGTGGCCGTCGGGTAGAGCGCGCTGCCGCCCCGGATCACCGCACGGGCGGCCGCACCGAACTCCCGGTACTCCGCCATCTCGTCAGCCTGCTCGGGGCTGCTCCAGTCGACGTCCGCGGTGTAGGTCAGCGCGATGTAGGTGGGCATGTCCGCTCCTCGCGTCCGGGCCGGGCGGTGGTCGCCGGCCTCAGCTGTCGAGCCGGCGCTGGTCGCCGACTCCACCATAGGGACGATTCGCCGGACGCCCCACGGGACACTCGGTGCGGAAATTCTGGTCGGCGACCCCAGGGCCGCCGACGTGACGCTCAGACCTCGATGAGGGTGGAGAGTCGGCGCTCGACCACCGGCAGCACGTCGGCGACGGTGATCGGACGGCCCAGCTCGGCGGTGAGCGAGGTGACGCCCGCGTCGCGGATGCCGCACGGCACGATCCGGTCGAAGTACGTCAGGTCGCAGTCGCAGTTGATCGAGAAGCCGTGCAGGGTGACGCCCCGGGCCACCCGGATGCCGATGGCGGCCACCTTGCGGGCCGGCCCCCGGTCGTCCTCGGGCACCCAGACGCCGCTGCGCCCCTCGACCCGGCCGGCGGTCAGCCCGACCTCGGCGCACACGTCGATGAGCAGCTCTTCGGTCCGGCGTACGTAGGCGACCACGTCCACCGGGTCGGGCAGGCGCAGGATCGGGTAGCCGACGAGCTGCCCCGGCCCATGCCAGGTGATCTTGCCACCGCGGTCCACGTCGACGACCGGAGTGCCGTCCATCGGCCGGTCCCACGGCTCGGTGCGCTTGCCCGCCGTGTAGACGCTCGGGTGCTCCAGCAGCAGCACGGTGTCGCCGCGCTCGCCAGCCACCACCGACTCGTGCAGGCGCCGCTGCTCGTCCCAGGCGGCCTGGTAGTCGAGCAGGCCGGCACGGACGGCCGTCAGGCCGGGGGTCGTCGTTGTCACGGCAACCAGCCTAGTCCCGCTACCGGCGATCATCCCTGGTGAGCCGCCTCACCGGGCTCGGTCAGGCCGGTGGGATCCGCCAGAGCCAGACGTCGTCGACCCGTTGCGGCTCGCCGAACAGGGCGGTGCCGGTGCGCAGCAGCGCCTCCTCGTCGACCTCGAACTTCGCGCCGTGCACCTCGTCGGCGAGCACCACCGTCTCGATGCGCCAGTGCCGCAGGTCCGACTGGACCTCCCGGATCGTCCCGTCGGTGACGATGGGGACCAGCCCGGTACGGCCGGCCTGGTCCATCAACGCGCTCAGGGTGCGCGGCACCGGGCCGATCCGGCCCCGCCCGTCCGGCCCGCCGGGGCCGAGGAAGAAGCCGCCCGGGATGGCGAACTCGCCCTGCCGGTGCGACAACGCGTACGCCTGCCACCGTTGGCCGTCCGGGTAGATGTCCACTGTCAGCGGCACCGGGGTCAGCACCCCGTCGGGTGAGACGTACTCCCGCCACGTGCCGGAGGTGATGAACCGCGGGATCGGTTCCCGCTCGTCGGTCAGCAACGGGGTGGGCAGCAGCGGCACCAGGGCCACCGCGAACCCGACCAGCCAGGCCAACTCGGTGGAGCGGTGCCGGGGTGGCGCGGCGCGCAACTGGTCGACGGCGTACGCCAGCAACAGCCCGATCACCGGCGCGACGACGAGCGCCAGCCGGGCCGGTAGGGCGGCGTTCACCACCGGGAGTTGTCCGACCAGGTCGAACGGCATGGGGAGGTCGGTGCGTCGGCCGTCGACCTTGGCGATCGGCCCGAAGGAGAGCACCGTGAAGATCAGCGCGAGGGCGCCCAGCGCCCAGAGGGTCGCCCGGCGATGAGCGTCGGCCCGCCGCCAGAGCGCGACGAAACAGATCACTGTGAGCACCAGCAGTGGGATGCCGAAGAACGAGTTCTCCTCGGTCGGGTTCGGTGCCAGCGAGGTGCCCAACCCGGCCTCGCCGGCCAGCGAGCGGCGCGGGAAGGCGGCGAACGCCGCGATGTCCTCGGAGTGGATCACCGGGTCGAAGCCGGTGCCGTGGAACCGTTGTGGCCCGGCGAAGTGCAACCACAACGGGTACGACAACAGCACCCCGGCGACCACTGCTGTCACCCCGAGCCCGCGCAGGAAGGTGGGCAGCGCGGCGCGTGCCTCCATGCGGTTGACCGGGTGCAGCGCCCAGATGGCGACGAACACGCCCAGCGCCAGCGCGGCGAAGAAGAGCCCCTCGGCGGCGATCGAGAAGGCCACCGCGACCAGCACGCCGAGGATCACCCCGTCGCGTAGCCAGTGCCCCGCGCGGCGCAGCGCGAACAGCCGCCAGATCAGCAGCGGCACAAGCCAACCGGCCGTCCAGTTCAGGTGCGCGTTGGCGTGCGACACCATGCCGGGGGAGTAGGCGATGAACAGGGCGCCGACCCCGGCGGCCAGTTGGCTGCGGACCAGGTGTCGGGAGAGCAGCCAGTACCAGACCAGCGCGGTGGCGAGCAGGTTCAGGGTGAGGATCACCAGGAACGTCGCTGGTGGCCCGATCAGGTACGTGAGCGGGGCGAAGACCACCGCGTACACGGTGATCGTCGTGTTGACCGCGAGGTTCACGCCGTCCGGGACGTTGATCAGGTAGGTGAAGAGCGGGTTGTCCCCGTGGGTGACCGCGTGCCCGCCGAAGGCCAGCAGCCACTCGAAGAGCGCCTGGTCGCTGGAGTTGACGGTGATGGTGCGGACGTTCGGGTCCCGCCACAGCCCGCTTGTCACCCAGACGGCGAGCGCGAGGGCCACCAGCACGACGATCAGGTCGGCCCGGCGGTCCCGGACGGTGCGCGGCGGTGACGCGGGTGCGGGCCCGGTGGCCAGCGACGGGGAGGACGGCACGCAGCGGACGTTACCAACCGGACCTGGACGGGCCGGTCAGACCTGCAAGGAGGGGACCGTTGGGGACGGATTCGGTCCGCCATGTCGACGGTCTGGCGTACACAGCGTCCGTCGTGAATGTGTGACTGTGCCCCATGTCATAGCGGCGACACATCGTCGTAACGTCTCGGCAACTCGACCGTGACCCAGTTCACAGTCCGCCCCTCCAGGAGGCCGCCGTGCGCCGCTCCTCGTCCACCCTCACCCGGCTGCTCGGTGCGGTCGCCGGGCTCGCCCTCGCCGTAGCGGGCGCGGTCGCCATCGCCGCACCCGCCCAGGCCGCCACCCTCACCCAGGTCACCGGGTTCGGCTCCAACCCCGGCAACCTCGCCATGTACGCCTACCGACCGGACGGCCTCCCGGCCAACTCCCCGGCCGTCGTCCTGCTGCACGGGTGCACCCAGACCGCCTCCGGATACTTCGCCAACTCCGGCTGGCAGAAGTACGCCGACCAGTGGAAGTTCGCCCTGATCGTCGCCCAGCAACCCTCCGGCAACAACGCCAACTCCTGCTTCAACTTCTTCGAGGCGGGAGACACCGCTCGCGGCCAGGGCGAGGCGCTGTCGATCAAGCAGATGGTCGACCACGCCAAGACGAACTACGGGGTGAACGGCTCCCGGGTCTACGTCAGCGGGCTCTCCGCCGGCGGGGCGATGAGCGCGGTCATGCTGGCCACCTACCCGGACGTCTTCGCTGCCGGATCGATCATCGCGGGGATCCCGTACCGCTGCGCCACCAGCATGGTCAACGCGTTCAGCTGCATGAACCCGGGCGCGGACAAGACCCCCGCCGCCTGGGGCGACCTGGTCCGTGGCGCGTACTCCGGATACAGCGGCCCGCGCCCCCGGGTGGCCATCTGGCACGGCACCTCGGACTACACCGTCGCCCCGCTCAACGGCACCGAGTCCCGCGACCAGTGGACCAACGTGCGCGGCGTGTCGCAGACCCCGACCAGCACCTCGTCCCTGCCGGCCAACACCAGCCTGGAGGTGTACGGCAACGACGACGTGCGGCTCTACCGCGTCTCCGGCATGGGCCACGGCACCCCGGTCGACCCAGGTTCCGGGACCGACCAGTGCGGCACCGCAGGGGCGTACTTCCTGGACACCATCTGCTCGACGTACCGTGACGCGCTCTTCTTCGGCCTGAACGGCGGCGGGACCAACCCGACCCCGACCCCGACGGCCACCCCCACCCCCACGCCGACCCCGACGGCCACGCCCACCCCGACCCCGACCACGCCGCCGACCTGTGTGACGGCCAGCAACTACGCGCACGTGACGGCCGGCCGCGCGTACCAGTCCGGCGGCTACGCCTACGCCAACGGCTCCAACCAGCGCATGGGCCTCTACAACACCTTCTACACCAGCGCCCTCAAGCAGACCGCCGCCAACTACTGGGTGATCGGCTGCTAACCCCCACCCG
>NZ_JAGPXW010000037.1:0-72018 GCF_018070365.1 Micromonospora sp. D93
GGGCACGCGGGGGCGCGGGCTTCGGGGGTTAGTCGGTCAACGGGAGGTCGGCGGAGTGGTACTGGCGGGCGTTGTCGGTGATCGCCGCGTGGGTGTGGTCGTCCAGGCGGGCCAGCCAGTTGAGGCCGGGGGTGCCCATGGCGAGGGCGGCGGTGGCGTACGCGTCGGCCACCCCCAGGTTGGTGCCGACCACTGTCACCGAGCGCAGCCCACTGGCCGGCGCGCCCCGGCGCGGGTCCAGCACGTGCCGACCCCGCTCGTACACGCCGGACGTGGCCACGGCCAGGTCGGTCCCGCTGAGCACCAGGCACGCCGCCATCGCGTCCCACGGGTGCCGGATACCGATGCGCCACGGCTCCCCGGACGGCGACAGGCCCCGCACCCGTACGTCACCGCCGGCGTTCACGCAGTGGTTGACGGCACCGGCGGCGACGAGGCGGTCCGAGGCGACCTGGGCCGCCCAGCCCTTGACGTAGCCGGACGGGTCGAGCCGACCGGTGGCGTACGCGTCGAAGAACCCGTCGGTGGCGCCCCACAGGTCGGCGCAGGTCTCCAGCACGTACCGCAGGTCCGCGGACGACTCGGACAGCAGCACCTCACCCCTGTCGAAGCGGCACACCTCGCTGTCCGGCTGGTAGGTGCTGAACCGCGCGTCCACCTCGCGCATCCAGGTGAAGACCTCATCCGCCAGCTCGCGCACTGTCGACTGTGGCAGATCGTCGGCGAGGTCCAGGGTGATGGCCGTACCCATGATCTGTTCGACCCGGCACAGCCCGGGTCGGGTCAGCGTGGCCCGCACGTCAGAAAGCCTGCTCGATGGCGGACCGCAACGACTGCTTGTAGGAGTTACTGGTCTCGGTGGCCCCGGAGACGGTGTTGAGGTTCGCGTTCTGCTTCTGCACCACCTCGCCGCCGCGGCCGTCGTAGCGGTTGCGGACGTCGCCGCTGTGGATGTCGGATTCACCCCCGCTGGGCAGCGACAACGCGACGGCCTCGACGATCCGGTTACCCGAGACGACGATCTGCACCTGCACGTACCCGTACTCGTTCTCGAAGCCGTTGCCGGTGACCCGGCGGGTGGTCGACTGGGGCGCCTTGGTGGTGGTTCGGGGTGCGGCCTTCGTGGTGGTGCGGGTGCCGGACGGGCGGGCGGTGCTCTTCGTCGGTTTGGGCGACGTGGGCGCCTTGGGCGCGACGGACGGCGTCGACGCGACGCCCGCCGGGTCGGTGCTCGGCTCGACCTCCTGCGGGGTGGGGTTGACCGGCTGGGCGCTCGGCAGGTTCTGGGCGACCTGGTTGGTGGCCGGGGAGCCCTTGAACACCACGAGCGCGGTGGTGCTGGCCGCCAGGCCGGTGATCGCGAGGAACGCGCGACGCATGGGGATGCCCTTCCTACAGCTCGAACGTGGCCAGGTGGATCTGCCGTGGGGGCACGCCGGCCCGCCGCAGCGCACGCACCGACTGTTCCACCAAACCGGGCGGCCCGCACAGGTAGACGTCGCGTCGGGCCACGTCGGGCACCAGTTGACGCAGCCCGTCCGGGCTCATCAGTTGGCGGGGGCCGGGGTCGTCGCGGGAGCCGATGACGTACCAGACGGAGGTGTGGCGTTCCTGGGCCAGCCAGTCCAACTCGCGGCTGAGCAGCACGTCGGCAGGCGTGCGGGCCCGGTAGATCAGCGCGGCGCCCGGAGGCAGTTCCTCCAGCATCGCCCGGATCGGCGTGATGCCGCTGCCGCCGGCGATCAGCAGCGCCCGCTCGCGGAGCCGGTGCGCGGCGGTGAAGGTGCCCGACGGGCCTTCGGCCCAGACCCGGGTGCCCGGCTCCAGGTCGCGCAGGTCGGCCGTGTGGGTGCCGACCACCTTGACGGTGACCCGCAGCCAGCGGCCGTTGGCGGCGGCGGAGACGGAGAACGGGTGCGACTGCCACCAGCAGCCCCGGGTGAGGAACCGCCAGCGGAAGTGTTGGCCGCCGAGCATCGCCAGCCGGCCGAGCCGCTCCCCGGTGAGGTAGATGGAGATGGTGTCGGTGCTCTCGGCGACCACGTCGGCGACCCGCAGCTTGTAGCGCAGGTTGAACGCCAGCGGCGCGATCACACGGCCCCAGAGCAGGGCGGCGACCACCAGCAGGTAGAGCGCGATCCAGCCGGTGCGCACCGGGCCGGGCTTGTACAGCTGCGCGCCGTGGGTGAACTGGTGGCCGAAGCCGAGCAGCAGGATCAGGTAGCTGGACAGGTGCAGCAGGTGCCACAGCTCGTAGGGCAACGCCCGCCGGATCGCCCGGACGCTGCTGAACCCGACGAGCATCATGATGCCGGTGGCGACGAACGCCGAGACCATGTCCTCGTAGTCGCCGAGCAACGTGCCGACCTCGGCGAGGATCGACTGGTTCCGCAGGTCGGCGTAGCCGACGAGGATCAGCGACATGTGCGCCAGCACGGTGACCAGCAGGGTGGCCCCGACGTCCCGGTGCCAGCGGGCCATGTGTTCGCCGCCGATCCACCGTTCCAGCACCGGCAGGCGGCTCATCATCAGCACCTGCACCAGCAGCAGGTAGCCGGCGACCAGGCCGGCGATCCGGCCGGCCGCGGTGACTGTCGTCGCGGTGGTCCGCAGCGATCCGGCGGGGGTGCCCAACCACCACGGCAGCACGCTGGCGAGCAGGCCGACCAGGAGCAGCACGCCCAACAGCCGTCGGCCGCCGGGTCCGCGCCGCTCCGGGATCTGCGGGGGTACGGGCGCAGCCGACCGGCCGCCGTGCCGGGACGAGGTCCCGGTACGACGGCCGGCGGCGTGGGTGTGCGAGTACGTCACGCGTACAGCTTCATCGGGGCGTACTTCTGGCGGGGGAAGACCTTGTCGACCTCCGCGTTGGTGAGCCCGAACCGCCCCTGCGCCACAGCGCCGTAGACGTTGAACATGTTGTTGTACTCCGGCACGTCACCGGAGTCCAGCTTGTCCAGGCCGTTCCAGGTGCCCAGCAGCGAACCGGCCAGCTTCTTGCCGGACAGCACTGTGACCACGCCGCCGTGCCCGTGGTCGGTGCCGTTGTTGTTGGAGCCGACCCGACGGCCGAACTCGCTGGACACCATGATCGTCACGTCGGCGGCCTTCGGGCCGAGGTCGGTGAAGAACGCGGCCATCGCGCTGGCCAGCTCGTTGAGCCGGCGGTGCAACTGGCCACCCTCGCGGGTGCCCTGGTTCTCGTGGGTGTCGTAACCACCCATGCCGACGGTGGCGACCCGCACGTTGGCGCCGCCCTTGATCAGCTGGGCGAGTTGCTGGAACGCGTTGCCGACGCCCTCGTACTTGACGCCCTCGGCGGGCTGGTACGGCTTGGCGGCGAGCTTCTGGGCGGTGGCCAGCGCGCCCATGCCCTCCTGCACGGCCTCCTCGACCGGGTGGTTGATCCCGGTGAAGAGCCCCTTGATGGCCTTCTCGGTGGCGGCCCGGAACCGCTCGTCACCGTTGAGCCGCAGCGACCCGACGTTGTTCAGCGACAACGCGCCGTTGTTGCCGACAAGCGAGCGGGGCAGCGTGCTGCCGATGCCGACGCTGCGGAACGCGGTGCCCTTGCCCAGGTTGTCGACGAGCCCGTCCAGCCAGCCCCGGCCGCCGGTCTCGTTGGGCAGCCCGCCCAGGTTGCAGGCGTCGGCGGCCTGGAAGTGGCTGCGGGACAGCCGCTCGTCGGAGACCGCCGGAATGAAGCCCAGCTGACCGGCGCTGAGCCACTTCTCCAGCGGCTTGAACGCGCTGGTCAGCTTGAAGCCGCGGCCCAGGGACAGCGAGTCGTTGCCGAGCAGCAGGTCGGGCCGGGCCTTGTTGAGCACCGCGTCGTTGTCCGGCGCGATCAGGCTCAGCCCGTCCAGCCCGCCGTAGAGGAAGACGTGGATCAGGGTGCCGGTCTTGGTCGCCGCGAACGACGCCGAGGTGGTGACGAACTGGGCGGTGGCCAGCGCGGTGGCGGTGGCCGCGGCACCCGCGACGAAGGTCCGTCGGGTCACGCCACGGCCGTCCTGCTGGGCCTCCTCCAGGTCCTCCAGGGTGCGGTACCTGTCGAACTCGGCGGCGTTCTCGGCGGCGACGATGTCCGCCTCGGCCCGCAGCAACGCCTCGGCCGGGTTGTCGGCCAGCCGGCGCACGTCGGGGCATTCGGGGTGCAGGGGGAAAGAGTTGTACACAGTCTTCTCCATCGGGTGCCTCACCGGAGGTGGTGCTGGGGGGAAGCGAGGATCGCCCGCGCGACGGCGGTGATGGCCCCGTTGAACGTGGCGTCGACCTTGGCGGTCGCCGCCACACCGGCCACGCCGAGGATGAGGTTCTTCTCCCGCGTGCTCAACTTCTGGCCCACCAGGCGCAGGGAGAGAGCGTCCACGTACGCCCCGGCGGTCGCCGGCGGCTTGGCGACCAGCTTCTCCGGCGCCGTGTACGTGAATGTGGTGCGGTAGCCGGCGAGGATCTCGCCCGCCTCGTTCCAGCCGTTGACCATCGTGCCGGCCGAGGTCCAGGCGACGTAGACGTCCGGGTAGCCGTCCGGGGTCGGATGACCCATCGGGGACTGGCCCAGCTCGCGCATCTTGTCGTGGATCTGCCGCAGCCCCCGCGCGTACGCGGTGCGCTTGCTGTCGCCGTTGTTGTGCTTCGGCGACGCCTCCGGGGAGACGCCCAGGGTGCGGTACGTGGCGACCAGGTACTCCATCGGCCGACGCACCTTCTGGCCCACACCGGCCCAGAACTCCGAGGAGCAGAACAGCGTCATCAGGACCGGCTTGATCATGCCCTTGTTTGTGGTGTACGTCTTGGCCAGCCGGTCCACCAGGGACTTCGGCGGGGTGTCCGAGACGAACCGGGTGGCCAGGCTCTGCGCCACGTACCTCGCGGTCGACGGGTGCGTCGCGATGTAGGTGATGTACGCGTCGATCGCCGCTTCGGCCTTCTTCGGGTCGGCCGAGTTGTTCGCGTGGCTGAAGCCGAGGATCTTCACCTTGCCGACGTAGTGCTGCTCGGGGCGGAAGACGTACTTGCCCTTGTCGTCGACGCCACGGCCGGTCTGCAGCATGGCGGCCTGCCGCACGTCCGGCTCCTTGTAGCCGCCGTCGACGCCGACCGAGTAGAGCTCCAGGTTCTCCCGGGCGAGGTTCTCGTTGATCGCGTCCTTGCGGGAGTCCTTCTGGTTCAGGTAGATCAGCAGCGCCGGGTGCTTGTTCGCGGCGACCAGCATCTCCGGGTAGCTGCCCAGCGCGTGCTTGCGCACGACGTCCTGGTCGAACGAGCTGCGGTACACCTCGCCGCCGTCGAAGTCCGCGGCGACGTGCAGGAAGTCGTTCCAGAAGTCGACCATCACCTCGAACAGCTGGCGCTTGGACCAGATCTGCCGGGCGATGGTGGCGTCGACCATCTCCCGCTCCGGCTGGGCGTCCTGCTCGTTGAGCTTGTCCCGCTGGTCGCGCAGCTGCTGCACGGAGAGCTTCTGGGTCGGCAGCTCGGCGAGCTTCAGCTCGCCCTTGCTCGGCTCCAACTTCTCCGGGTCCAGCTGGGCGCGGATCCAGGCGTCCATGCCCTCGCGCTTGATGTCGGCGACCACAGCGGGCGTCACGCCGAAGGTGGTGCGCCGGGCCAGGTGCAGGATCGGGTCCTTGGCCAGCACCGTCTTCACTGTCACCTTGGTCGCCGCCGCGGCCGCGGCCGGGCCGGAGAAGGTCCGCCCACCGGCCGGCGCGTTCTTCTTCAGCGCCTCACCGGCCCGGGAGCCCATGTAGCTCTCGTTCTGCTCGGTGTAGGTACGCACCGTGCTGGGCTGCTGGCCGCTGGGCCGCGCCGCGGTGCCGTCGGTCACCGTGCTGCCGGTCGCGTCGCCGGCCGCCGCCTCGTCGCCGAAGAGGCCACGGAACTGCGGGGTCATGGCGAGCGCCGCGCCACCGGCGACGACGGCGGCGCCACCGAGGGCCACCATCGCCTTACGTCGACCGACCTTGCGACCCGGCTCGTCGTCATCGTCGATGGTGGGCAGTCCAGTGCCGGCCGGGCGCGCCGGGGCCGGACGGCCAAGGCCCTCCGGGCCGACCCACTGCGGGCCGCGCGGCGCGGGTGCGGGCTGCCCGGCGTGCGCGTACCCGTCGGCGTACTGCTCACGCGGGTCGGCCTGCGCGGCGTAGCCGCCCTGGTGGGGGTGGGGCGAGTCGTAGCCGTAGGGCGCGGGCGTGTGGGGGTCGCCGTAGCCGTCAGCGGTGGGGTGCTGATGTCCGTCCCAACCGCGGTCGTCCCGCGGTCGACGTGGTGGCACATTCTGGTCGGCCATGTACCAATCCCGATTTCTGAGAAGCGCCGGAAGCTGCTACCGGGCAGGTGCGGCAGGTGCGGCGACTGTTGCCTGAGGGGGTTGCTACGGCAAGGTAACCAAGGCCCCAGGGCCCTTCAAGGTGGCCGGAACACACTCGTCAGGGCACTTAAGACAGCGTTCAGTGCGACAGCGGCCGGGGGCGGTGGGATGGACGTGCCGGCAGACCTTCCCAGCAGGGCGTACGCGCGGCAGCCGAGCACGGATCGGACCAACGCCGCCGTACGCGACACTTTCGGCGCCGTTCACCACCAAAGGCAAACTTAAGGTTCAGGTAAGCCGGACATGAAGCGCGCTCACGTGGAGGAAAAGTAGCAGCAACGGGTGAGCGTGAGCCGCCACCGCAGCGGGTATGCCGCCGAACCGCTGAACGCGTGAGGGGAAGGCAGCGCCATGCTCAGCAAAGAGGATCAGCGCAGATTCGACCAGATCACCCGTCAGCTCCGAGAGAGTGACCCGGCCTTCTTCAAGCGGCTGGACCACAGGGTTCGGGCCCGCAGGGGCCGCTACCTGATGTTGTTGACCATCGTGCTGTGGGCGTCGCTGCCGGCGATAGCCGTGTTCGCCGGTCGACTGACCGGTGCGATCTGCGCGGTGGTGCTGGTGGCCAATGCCGCGATCATGTGGCGGTTCCGCCGCCGGTGGACGTGACGGCTCACCGGTCGGCCGGGCCGAACGCCCGGTACGCGCGGCGCAACCGTTCGAGTAGTCCCGGCCCACCGATGGCCGGGGCCGGTGCTCCGAGCTGGCGCAGCAGCAGGTCGGTGCCGGTCACCAGTCGGGGCGGCCGATCCGGCAGCGGCACCGGCGCCGACCAGAACCGGTCCGCCGCCTCCGCCAGGGGCGTCGCCGACAGCCCGGCGAGCGCGCGGGCGGCACCGACCGGCGCCACGACGTCCACTGTCGACACGACACCGTCCGGTTCGGACGGTTGGTCGACCGGCGTGGGCGGCGGGGTGGCACCGGTGGCCGCGGCGCGCCGGGCGCGGAGTTCGTCGAGCAACTCCGCGCGGGACCGACCACGCCAGTGCAGCAGCTCGAACGGGTCCGCGTCGAACGCCTCAGCCAGCAGGTAGAACGTCGCCGCGAGGTGCTTGCACGGCACCGCGAAGTCGGGGCAGTTGCAACGCTGGGTCAGCTCGTCCACACCGGCCGGGAAGAGCGGCGCGCCGGCGGCGGCGAACAGCTCCTCCAACTCGTCGGGCAGGTCCCCGGCGAGCAGCCGGGCGCTGAAGAACGCCTGCCCGGCCAGCTCGTTCTCGACTCGGGACCAGAGCGCGGCCGGAAACGGCTTCAGGGCGATCGACACCTGGTACGGCTTCGGCCGGGAGCCCTGCACCACCGCACTGACCCGCCCGGGTGTGATGTCGAGCGTGAGCACCTGACCGGCCCGCGCGTACGACCGGCCCCGGGTCAACCGGGTGCCGAGCGCGAACGACTCCAGCACCTCCAGGAAACGCCGCGACCACCAGGACCTGCCGATCGCGCCCCGGGCGCTACGCGCCCGCAGACCCCCGTCGACCTTGCGGGGGCGCCCATAGTCGGCGAAGTCGGTCACTCCACCACCGCCCCGGCCTCCAGGGCGAACAGGTCCCGCAACTGGCCGGTCGACAACTCGGTGATCCACTGCTCACCGGTGCCGACCACCCGCTCGGCGAGGCGGCGCTTTTCGGCGATCATCGCGGCCACCTTCTCCTCGACAGTGCCGGCGCAGACGAACTTGCGTACCTGCACACGTCGGCGCTGCCCGATCCGGAACGCCCGGTCGGTGGCCTGGTCCTCGACCGCCGGGTTCCACCACCGGTCCACATGCACCACGTGGTTCGCGGCGGTCAGGGTCAGGCCGGTGCCGCCGGCCTTGAGCGACAGGACGAACAGCGGCGGACCCTCCGCCGACTGGAAGCGCTGCACCAGGGCGTCCCGCTCGGCCTTGCCGAGGCCACCGTGCAGGAACAGCACCTCCCGGCCGAACCGCGCCGACAGGTGACCGCGCAACATCGCACCGAACTCGGCGTACTGGGTGAAGAGCAACGCGCGCTCCCCCGCCGCCAGCACCTCCTCCAGGATCTCGGTGAGCCGGGCCAGCTTGCCGGAGCGGCCCTCCAACGGTGAGCCGTCGCGCAGCAGTTGGGCGGGGTGGTTGCAGACCTGCTTGAGTCGGGTCATGGTGGCCAGCACCAGGCCACGTCGCTCGATGCCGTCGCTGGTCTCGATCCGGGCGAGCATGTCGTCGACCACCACCCGGTACAGCGCGGCCTGCTCGGAGGTGAGGTTGCAGAGCACCTCCATCTCCAACTTCTCCGGCAGATCCGAGATGATCGACGAGTCGGTCTTGAGTCGGCGCAACACGAACGGGCCGGTGATCCGCCGTAACCGCTCGGCGGCCTCGGCGTCGCCATGCCGCTCGATCGGCTCGGCGAACCGCTTGCGGAACGTCGCGGCAGGCCCGAGCAGACCCGGGTTGGCGAACTGCATGATCGACCAGAGGTCGGCGAGGCGGTTCTCCACAGGCGTACCGGTCACCGCCACCCGCTGCCGGGCGGGCAGCGCGCGAACCGCCTCGGCCTGTCGGGTCGACGCGTTCTTGATCGCCTGGGCCTCGTCCACCACCACCCGGTGCCAGTCGATGCCGGCCAGGTCGGCGGCGTCGCGGGCGGCCACCGAGTAGGTGGTCAGGACCAGGTCCGCGCCGTGCGCGGCCGCCGTGAACTCCGCCCCCCGCGCCCGCTCGGCACCATGGTGTACGTGCACCCGCAGCTCCGGAGTGAACCGCGCCGCCTCCCGCTGCCAGTTGCCGACCAGTGACATCGGACAGACCAGCAGGGTCGGCCCGGCCTCCGGCGGGTCCCCGGCGAGCAGCGCGAGCAGTTGCACGGTCTTGCCCAGCCCCATGTCGTCGGCGAGCACACCGCCCAGGCCGAGTGAGCGCAGAAAGGCCAGCCAGGCCAGTCCCCGCTGCTGGTACGGCCGCAGCGTCCCCTGAAAACTCGGCGGCGGGTCCAGCGGGGTGAGCCGCCGCTCGACCGCACCGGCGAGCAGGTCACCCAGCGCCCCGTCGGCGGTCACCTCCAACACCGGCAGCTCACCGGTGGCCTCGCCGTCGGCCAGCCCGAGGCGAAGCAGGTCGGCAACTGTCAACTCGCCCGCGGAGCGGAGCAGGCGCAGACCGGCTGCGAGCCGCCCCGGGTCCAACTCCACCCACCGGCCGCGGAGCCGTACCAACGGGGTCTTCGTCTCGGCCAGCGCCGCCAACTCCTCGGCGGACAGCGGCTGGTCACCGAGCGCGATCTCCCAGCGGTAGTCGACCAGGGCGTCCAGACCGACGCCGGCTTCGGTGCCACCCACAGTGCCCGGCGCGGTGCGGCTGCGCGCCCGCAACCGGGCGCCCAGGCGCGCCGACGGACGCTGCCACCAGGACGGCAGCAGCACCCCGAAACCGGCCGCGTGCAGCACCGGGGCGCCCGCACTGAGGAACCGGTGAGCCCCCTCGACGTCGAGTTCCATCGCCTCCGGGGCGGCGGTCCGCAGCGCGGCGTCCAGGTCCGGCCAGAGCCGGCTGGCCCGCCCCAGCTCGGCGAGCAGCGTCTCCTGCGGGCTGGTGGTCCGGCCCGCCAGGCCGCCGAGCGTCTGCGGCGCCCGCCAGATGTCCCCGGCGTCGACGTGCAGGCCGGGCTCGTCCGCAGCCTGCAACCCGAACTCCAGCCGCCAACGCCCGCCCCCGATCGACTCGACCGGCACCGGCGCACTGTCCGCGGGCACCGACACCGACGCGCTGTCGGCGGGGACCGGCCGGGTGGCCAGGATCGGTTCGGTGACCTCGTCGGGGGCCGGTTCCACCAGGCGGAAACTGGCCCGCACCGGGCCACCGGCGGCGTCACGCTGCCACGCCTCCAGTTCGGAGGAGAGGGTCGCCAACCCGGCCGGGTCGATGGTGAAGTCCCGCTGCGGGCCGGCGAGCGCGGCCAACCAGGCCGGTGCCGGACCACCCGGGCGCAGCCCCCGGGCCAGCGTGGTGGTCGCCAGAGCGGCCCGCGCGGCGGCGTCGGTCAACGCGTCGAGCGCATCCGCGACCAGCGCGCCGGCGGTCAGCTCGGTGGCGGTCAGCTCGGTGGCGGTCAGCTCGGTGGCGGGCGGCTCGACGGCTGCTCGGGCGGCGGGTGGCAGGGCGGCCTCTCGGACGGCTGGTGGCACCACGGCCGCTCGGGCGGCCGGTGGCAGGGCGAGCGCCAGCGATCGCGCCCAGGCGGCGTCGGTGCCGGTCAACAGTGGACGCCAGACCGCCTGCGCGGCAGCGCCGGACGGCCCCGTCACACCAGCGCCTGACCTCTGGTCGCCTGTCGTCACACCAGCGCCGAGCGGCTGGTCGCCCGTCGTCGTGCGTACGCCGGGGAGGACCCGGCCACGGGTCACCAGGTCGGCGGCGAAGTCGGCCAGCTCGGCGAGGTGCCGCAGGGTGGCCCCGGGTACCGCCGGGATGTCGTCCAGGGCGTGCAGCAGCGACAGGGCGTCGTCCGGGGCGTACACCAGGATGGGGACCCGCCACCGGGCCAGGGTGAGCCGGCCGCGGGCCGCGGGTGCGACGGTGGTCCGGATCAGCTCGGGTGAGTCGGTCGGCGCGCCCGCCAGGGTGGGTAGGGTGAGCAGCGCGGTGTCCGGCCGGGTCGGCTCGGCGGCTTCGGCGAGGACGGCGGCCAGGTCGGTGTGCCCGGCGGCGAAGGGGTGCGGGCGTTCCCGGGCCGGTCGGCCCGAGCGCGGCGCGGGAATCGGTGCGGCGCTGTCCTCGGCCCAGACGGCGAGGCCGCCGGTCGAGTTGTCGCCGGGCAACCACAGCCCGTGGATGACCAGCACCTGTTCCCCCTAGTCGCCGCCCGCCCCACAGAATAGGCGGCCCCCCAGGGCGACCCACCGCCGCCACCTGCGCGATCTTGCAGTTTGTGTTGGCGTTCTGCGGAGAGTGCGCCTTTTGTCACCGCAGAAAGTGCAAGATCGCGGGGCTCGGGGGGTCAGAACGCGCCGGAGTCGCCGTCGGTCAGTTCGCGCAGGATGTCGGCGTGGCCCGCGTGACGGGCCGTCTCCTCGATCATGTGCACCAGGATCCAGCGCACCGACACCTCGCCGAGCTGCGGGTGCGGCACCACGTGGTCGAGGTCGACGCTCGCGGCGACGGCCCGGGAACGGGCGCAGGCCCGCTCGTACGCCTCAACGAGCCCTGCGACGGTCTCCTGCTCGCCGAGAGTGAAGCTGGCGACGGCATCCTCCTCGGAGGTCAGGTAGACGTCGCCGGGCTCGGGGGCCAGCAGGGTCGGGAACCAGTTCCGCTCGACCAGGGTCAGGTGCTTGACCAGCCCCACCAGCGTGGTCGCCGAGGGCACCAGCCGGCGGCGGGCGTCGGCGTCGGAGAGACCGCGCAGTTTGCGCAGCACGACGGCCCGGTGGAAGTCGAGGAACGAGGTCAGGACGGCGCGCTCGTCGCCGGTGCGGGCGAGCACCGGACCGAGTGTGGGATCGATCGTCTGCTCCATCCGCCGACCCTAGCCACGGGCCGGGTCCCCCGCTGCCCCGCTATCCGCTGCGGGCGGGCGCTACGACGGGCAGGATGGGCGCATGGCTTCATCCGTGCAGATCCTTCTCGTCGGCGGCACGGCGGACGGGCAGACCATCACCGTCGAACTGGACACCAACGGCCGCCCGCCGCTGACCCACCATCACATCGGCTCCGGTGGGCTGGTTGACGCGCAGATCTACGAGTTGGAGACCGCCCGCGAGGAGGCCCGCGAGTGGCGCTACCGGTGGACCGGCCCGGCGGTGTGACCGCCCGCTCAGACCCGGGTGAGGGTCTGACTGCGCAGGCTCTCCAACACGCCGCGGGTGACCTCCGAGGTGCCCCGCGCCTGATCGCACACCTCCGCCACCCGTCGGGCGGTGGCCTCGGCGCGCTGCTCCCGCTCGTCCCAGAGTCGGTCGACCTCGGCCAGCAGCGGCCCCTCGACCTCCCGCTCCACGCCGCGTAGCGCCGGCACACCAAGCCGTTGGGCCAGGTCGAAGACCTTGCCGGCGTACGGCAGGGGCAGGAACGGCGTACCGACCATCGCCGCGAAGATCAGGAAGTGCAGGCGCATGCCGACGGCCAGGTCGAAGTGGCGCATCAACCCCAGCACCTGCTGTGGAGAGTAGGTGCCGTGCAGGATCCGACCCCGCTCGGCGGCGACCATGTGGGACAGCACCCCGTGGGCGTGCCGGATGTCGTCGCGTTCCATCGGCACGAACAGCACGTACGCGTCGATCCGGTGCACCAGGAAGTCACCGATCTGGGCCAACAGCCGGTGGTAACCGTCCACGTCGAGGCGTTCGGCGGCCCGGCCCGGCTCCCGCACGCTTATCCCGACCAACCTCTTGCCGACCGGCACACCCTCCTCGGCCAGCAGGTGGGCAGGGAACTCCTCCGGTTGCAGCAGGAACGCCGGGTCCGCGGTGACCGTGATCGGGTTCAGCAGGCCGGCCTCCTCCAGCACCATCCGGGACTCCTGGTCCCGGACGGTCACCTGGGTCGCGCTGGACAGCGTTTCCCGGACCATGCCGGTGTCCACCCCGTCGCTGAGCGGCCCGACCCCCACCGCGTACGTGATCAGCGGCAGGCCCCGCTCCTGGGCGACCCGGACCACCCGCAGGTAACGGCGGGCCTCCCGGTCGTAGAGGATGCCGCCGCCGCCCAGGATGAGCAGGTCCAGCTGGGCCAGGACGAGGGCCGAATCGGTACGGCTCACGCCCTCCCACGGCACCGCTTCGACGTCCGGGTGTGCGGCCCGGGTGTGCTCCGGGTTCCGCGAGAAGACGATGATCCGGGCGTTCGGTTCCTGCGTACGCAGATCGGTGAGCAGGCCGGTGAGGATCGCCTCGTCACCGAGGTTTCGCCCACCGTACGAGCCCAGCACACCGATGGTCAGTCCGGCGCCATGCGTCATCCGTCGCTCCTCCCCAGGTGCGGTCCGCGCCGGTTTCCCGCTGGGCAGGTGAACAGTCCTGCCGGGGGGACCGACCTGGGTCGTCCCCCCGACTCAGCTCGCCGGGGTGAGGCGCTTCGCCATCTGCTGCGAGGTGACCTCGAAGCCCAGACTGCGGTAGAGGCCAATCGCCACGGTGTTCGTACCGAAGACGTTCAGACCCAGCTCGGGCACGCCGAACTGGGTGAGTTCGGCCTCGATGAGCTGGATCATCCGGCGTGCGTGGCCGCGTCCCCGGTGCGCCGGGTGCACCTCGATGTTGTGGATCCACGCCTGGTGCGGGGCGGTCGCCGTCGGCAGGGTCACCCAGATCCAGCCGATCTCGGTGTCGTCGACCCGGCCCAGCCGCAGCAACGCCCCCTCGGTCGCCGCGCCCGCCGGCAGCGACTCCCGGATCTGGCTGACCGACCGTTCGAGGGCCGCCTCCGGGGTCAACCCCCGGTTCACGACCAGGTCCTCGGCGTACCCCTGCTCCAGTTCACCGAGCAACCGGGCCAAGTCCTGCGCCGTCATCGGTGTCAACGTCAACTCCACCGCGTCCCCCCTTCGTCGTCGCCAGCGGGTAGTGCAGCAGAACCGGCCCGGACACGCCAACGGATTCCCCGCCGGGGCGTACCGACCGACCTGGCGGTCAGGGTGCCGTCGGCGTCGACTCCAGTTGGTGCGCCAGTTGGGCCAGGTCGCGCAGGCGCAAGTCGCCGTCGAGGCCCTTCAGCGCGGCGGTCATCGCCCCGGCCGCCCGACCGGCCCGCAGGCCGACCTCGGCGTCCTCGACGACCAGGCACCGCGCCACGGGTACGCCCAGCAGCGCCGCGGCCCGCAGATAGCCCTCCGGGTCCGGCTTGCCGACGCTGACGTCCTCCACCGTGACGAGCACCGGCGCCTTGATGCCGGCGGCACCGAGCCGGGCCTCGGCGAGCCGCGTGTCGGCGCTGGTCACCACCGCCCAGGGCAACCCCAGCCGGGCCAGCGCGTTCAGCAGTTCGTGCGCCCCGGGCGTGGCCGTCACGTCGGACAGGTCGTCGTACTGCAACGCCAACTGTCGCGCGGCGGCGGTGGCGACCGCGCTGTCGTCGAGCGCGGGCAGCAGCCGACGGATGGTCCGATCGGCCGGGCTGCCGTGCGCGATCGCCAGCGCCGTCCGCGGGTCGACGCCGTACTCGGCGGCCCACCGCTCCCAGGCCCGCTCCACGGCGGCGTCGGAGTCGACAAGGGTGCCGTCCATGTCGAACAGCACCGCGCCAGTGCCCGCCAGTTCCACGCTCACGCTCCCCGAATCGCTCGCCCCACCCTCCCCCACCTCGCAAGACCCGCGCAACTTCGGTGATCCTGCTGTCTCGTCGCCTGGTGAGGCAGCAGGATCCGTGAAGTTGCCCGGATCATGGCGGCCCGCCGGGTCGGCGGGCCGTCAGGGATCGCAGGCCGTCGAGGATCGCGGGAATCGGACCTGGAGGTCGGAGCGAGGGGTCCGATAGCCGCCAGACGGGAGCCCGGCGCGGCCAGATGATCGTTTGCATGACGACGACACTCAACAACAGGGTCGCCTTGGTGACCGGCGGCTCCCGGGGCATCGGGGCCGGCATCGCCCTACGCCTGGCAGAGGACGGGGCCGACGTGGCGCTGACCTACCGACAGGACGCCGAGCGGGCCGCGACAGTGGTGAAGCAGATCGAGGCGCTGGGCCGCAGAGCGCTGGCGATCCAGGCGGACGGCGCCGACCCGGAAGCTGTGCGGGGCGCTGTCGACCGGGCGGCCGCCGAACTGGGTCGGCTGGACATCCTGGTCAACAATGCCGCGGTGTTCCTGGTCGGCGCCCTGGACGAGCTCGGCTCGGCAGAGGTGGAGCAGACGATCGCTGTCAACATCAGGGCACCGTACGTCGCCGCGCGGGCGGCGCTGCGGCACCTGGGCGACGGTGGACGGATCATCAGCATCGGCAGCAACGTCGGTGAACGGGCGGTCTTTCCCGGGCTGACGCTCTACGCGATGAGCAAGACCGCTCTGGTCGGGCTGACCCGGGGTCTGGCCCGTGAACTGGGCCCACGGGCCATCACCGTCAACCTGGTCAACCCCGGGCCGACGGACACCGACGCCAACCCGGCGGACGGCCCGAACGCGGCGGCGATCAGCGGATTCACCGCCGTCGGCCGGTACGCTCGCCCCGCCGATATCGCGGCCACCGTCGCGCACCTGGCCAGCGCCGAGGCCGGCTACGTGACCGGAGCGGTGGTCAACGTGGACGGCGGTTTCACCAGCTGACCCTTCGACCCGCGTGCCGACCAGGCTGCTTGGCCAGGTGATGGGCGTGGTGCTCAACGGCGCCTGGTTGGCATCACGGTCTGCAGCAGGAATGCCTGCTCGTCGGGCGTCCTGGATCGGTGGCAGCTCAGCAACTCGACACGCCGCGCGCCGCCCTGCTGAGCTGCCAGGGATCGCTCGTATGTTGACCCGGACCGATCCAGGTGGCCGCCGGGCTGCCTACCGCTGGACGTCAAAGGAGTTCGTAGCCGGCTTCCTCGACTGCGGCACGTACCTCGGCGATGTCGAGAGGTCCATCGCTCGTCACCGTGGCGGTGTCGCGTTCGACGTCCACCGCCACGGCGGTGACTCCGGGAAGCCGTTCGATCTCCTCGGTGACGAAGCCCGCACAGTGCCCGCAGGCCATCCCGATCACCCGATAGCTGCTGACCGTCATGCCGGCAACTGCCTTAGGTCGGGCGCCTCTGGTGGCGGGAGCTGTGAGCTGACCTCGGCCGGGGCGGTACCGCTGGCCTTCAGGGGGACCGATCGGGTGAGCATGTGTGCCCGGCGCATCCGCCCATCGGCAGCGAACTGCCCGAAGAAGTGGACGTCGACACTGCCCGCGCGCTTGGCGGTCTGGAAGTGCAGTGTGTAGCGGGCGGCGATCCGGTCCCCGTCTGCAATCGCCTCATGCACCTCCCACCGCGCGCCGGTCTGGTGTTTCCGCGCCGGGCGGGTGTGTGCGATGAGCTTCGCGCGGTCCATCAGGTTGCCGTCGGCGACCTGCACAATGTCGGGCGTGTGGTACCGGTCGACGACCATCGCAGGATCGTCGTCGCCGCGAACCAAATCGCTCATGAAGGAGGTGAAGAAGTTGGCAATGAACTCCTTCGGGTTGCTGCCATCAAGACCGCCCATGTCACCCACCGCCAACTCGTGATTCGGCGAACCTTTACGGCTTGTAAGATATAGACCTCCGATAACTTTGGCAAGGTGTAAGAAATGAGTGGCTCCGCAGAGCGCAACCGACGCGCAGACGCCCGCCGCAACAGCAGCTCGATCCTCGACGCAGCAGTCCGACTGCTCGACGCGCAGCCCGACGCGAGCCTTGACGCCATCGCCGGCGCCGCCGGGGTGACCCGGCAGACTGTCTACGCCCATTTCCCGTCCCGCGAGCACCTGATGGCAGCCGTCGTCCAACGCATCACCGACGAGGCTGTCGCCGCGATGGACGCCGCCGAGCCAGACAACGGATCCGCCACGGACGCGCTGATCCGCGTCCTCGAAGCCGGCGCCCAGACCGCCGGGCGCTATCCGGTCCTCCTCCAGCAGATCGCGTCACTACCGGTGAGCCCGCACGTCGACGAAGAACGCCACGCGCCGGTCGCCGCCCGGATCAACCGAGTGATCCAGCGCGGTCAGGCGAGCGGCGAGTTCGACAAAGGACTCCCGGCCGCCTGGCTGGCCGCGATCACTATCAAGATCGGCCACGCCGCAGGCGAGGAAGTCGACGCCGGCCGGATGCCCCGGAGCGAGGCCGCCGACGCGCTGCGTACCGTCCTGGCCAGGCTGCTGCGCCCCGAATAATCGTGTGCGAGGTGGCCGACCAACGGGCCGCGCGAAAGACCCAAAAGGACGGTGCGGGCCGCCTGGAGGCGGCCCGCACCGTTACCGAACGGCGGGCGCGTTACGCCCGTCTGCCGGAATGCTGGCGGGTGGGAGTTCCCGGCCTACAGGTCGGCCTTCGTCACGCGGGAGGACTCGTACGTCGTGGAGGCCTGCGGGAGGCCCGGCACGGTGGAGACGTCCTTGACCAGCATGCCGGTCTCGGCGTCAATGGTCAGCACCTCGCTGCCCTCACCGCCGAACACCTCGGGCCCGGCGGTGATCGTCAGCGTGGCCGCGCCGTGGGTGGTCGAGTTCTTGACGCTGACCGCGGAGATGGTGGACAGCAGACGCAGCACACCGGCCCGGACCCGCGTGTTGCCGTCGCCGGCGGACAGCGCTTGGGTGCTGTACGTCCACAGGGCGTTGTCGAAGTGCCGCTGAACGGCCTGAGGGCTGTACGGCTTCGGCTCGGCGTTGCCGCCCTTCTGCTTGATGATCACCTGGGCGGCCGCCTGCTGCTTGTCCCACACCACCTTCTGCGCCGCGGGGTCGAGGCCCACCAGCGGATCCTTGGCTGCCTTGAGCATCTGGGTCCGGCCGTCGGCCGGGCTGCTCTCCGCCGCGGCAACGGCTGCCTTGAGGAGCGGAGCGTAGCCGCCGTCCGTCATCTGGTCCTGGTGACGGGCGATCGCACGCTTGATGTCCTTCACGCTGTTGCCCGTATAGATCGCGTGACCGTCGGTGTACAGCGTGTAGACGACCTGCATGGTCTTGGTGCCGTGGACCTGCGTCGCCTTCACCAGCCACGCGTCGCCCGCCGACGGGGTGACCGTCTTGATGGAGCCGGCCAGCGTCATCAGCGGCGCGCGCTCGGCAGACCCGTCGACGGTGGTCGAGCCCGAGGTGGCGGCCGACGAATCCTTGCCGGCCTCCGTGCCCCCGGTCGCCGGCGAGTTGACCACCACAGCGACGACTGCCGCAGCGGCGGCAACCCCCACCGCGGCGCCAATGCCCAGTCGGCCTGTCATACCGATCCGGCGGCGGCGCTGAATCGCCGGGCTGGATTCGTGATCCCGCGTGGTTGTCGTCGTTTCCATTGTTGACGTCGCCTCCATAGTCGTGTGCTCCGCTGATATCGCGCCCAGCAGCCGCACGGTTCCGGGGCCGGCCATAGCCGCCCGCAGCACCGCCCGCGCCCGCTGATACGCCTCCGGGCGTAGTGGTTCTGCGCTGCCCAACGCACCGACCAGATCGAGCTCGTCGGTCATCGGTGTCTCTCCTTCGCGCTGTTGCGGTCCTTCAGAAGCGCGGACACCCCCGGCGCGTCGCGCAATGCCGTCCTGGCCTGGCTCAGCAGCCGCCGCGCGGTGCCGGCCGGTATGCCGAGTGCCCGCGCGGCGTCGGCTGCGGTCAGGTCCTCCCAGGCGACGAGCCTCAGGACCTCCCGCTCTTCGGGTTTGAGCCGCGTCAGGGCCGACCGGAGCACCGTCCGGGCGTCCACGCCGAGGTCCACCGCCGACCACGGATCCCATCCAGTAGCCACGTCCGGCACGTCCGCGACCAGGTCCTCGGCCGGCCGGGACCGCCAGTAGCGCCGCAAGCGATTCAATGCCACCCCGTACAGCCACGGCCGTGCATCGTTGTACGACCGGTCGTACGATCGCCGCGACTCGAACGCCGCAACCCAGACCTCGCCCAGGAGGTCCTCAGCCGCATCCCGCCCCGCCCGGCGAACGAGGTACGAACCGACGGCGGCCTCATGACGCTCGACCACCTCCACGAAGGCGTCGACATCGCCATCCAGCGACCGGCCTATCAGATCCGCATCCGAAGCCATGGCCCTCCTCGGCAAAGTCCGCGCTTCAACCTGTCATTGCCGATCAGGCGGCGAAGTGTTCAGGCGCCGAGGTGCTGGACAGGTCGCCGGGCTGCTCTGGAAGGCCGACTGAGACGACAACTGAGACGAAGAGGGCCACCGGTGATCCGGTGGCCCTCTTCGCTTGCTGATCAGAGTGTGGGCGCGGCAGGTTTCGAACCTGCGACCCCCCGCTTGTAAGGCGGGTGCTCTCCCACTGAGCTACGCGCCCGGATCGCCCGTGTGGCGGGCCGGTGGCTGGCAAGCTTACCTGCCCGCCACCGACCCGGGCGCACGGCGTACCCCGGTCAGGTGGTCGCTTCGGCGATGGCCTTGCGCCAGGCTTGCTGGTCGCGGGCCTCGCCCGGGCTGTTCATCTCGGCGAAGCGGACGACGCCGGCCTTGTCGATGACGAAGGTGCCCCGGTTGGCGACGCCGGCGATGTCGTTGAAGACCCCGTACGCCTGGGCGACAGCGCCGTGCGGCCAGAAGTCGGCAAGCATCGGGAACTGGTAACCCTCACGGTCGGCCCAGATCTTGTGGCTGTAGGCCGAGTCGACGCTGATGGTCAGCACCTGGACGTCGTCGTTCACGTACTCGCCGAGGTTGTCTCGCACCTCGCTCAGCTCGCCCTGGCAGGTGCCGGTGAAGGCGAGCGGGTAGAAGACCAGCAGTACGGTGCGTCTGCCCCGAAGGTCCGAGAGTCGGACCTCCTGGTTGTTTTGGTCCTTGAGCACGAAGTCCGGTGCCATGGCACCAACCTCGATGGGCATGCGAACTCTCCTCGCGTCGAGTCGGGTGAACGGCACCAGCCTGCTGCCCGGCGGTGGACGGACCGTCGGGCGCGGGAAGCGGTGTTTGCTACTTCTTGGCCTTGGCCCCTCGACGCAGCACCAGACGTGCGCCGCTCCAGTCCCGGCCGGCGTTCACGGTCGAGGTCTGCTGGAGGCCGGCGGTGGGCGCGGACTCCGCGACCTCGCTCGGCTCGACGTGCCCGTCACGCCCCGCCTTCGGGGTGAGCAGCCACACGACGCCGTTGTCGGCCAGCGGGCCGAGGGCATCGACGAGCAACTCGAAGAGGTCACCGTCGCCGTCCCGGTACCAGACCAGCACCGCGTCGACCACCTCGTCGGTGTCCTCGTCGACCAGATCTCCACAGCGGTCGGTCAGGGCGTCGCGGAGATCCTGGTCGACGTCTTCGTCGTACCCCATCTCCATGACGACCATCCCCGGTTCGATTCCGAACCGGTCCGCCAGGCTGCGTACCCCGTCGGCGGCCTGACCAGCGGTCGCGCTCACTGTCGCGTGCCTCCTCATCTCGTCCCTGCTCGCGGCGTCGGTGCGACGCCGTCAGGCAAAGTCCACACAGTTGTTGGTCTGCGCGCAAGTGGCGCACCGGGTGGAACGGAATTTACCGTGCCAGCAGCGTACGGGCACCGTCGGTAATGGCTTCCGCGGAGACCAGTACGTGACGTGCTGCCGGACCTAATGGTACAAACGAGTCAACTCCCGCCACTCGACGTGCGGCTCCGACATATCCGGCGTCGACCAGGGCGGCGATGACTCCCTCGCCGACCCCGCCGGAACGGCGCGTCTCGTCCACGACCAGCACCCGGCCGGTCGCCGAGGACTCCCGGATGATGTCCGCCACCGGCAGCGGGGCCAACCAGCGCAGATCCACCACGCGGGTGCCCACCCCCTCCTCGGCGAGGACGGCCGCGGCCCGCAGCGACATCCGCACGCCGTTACCGAAGGTGATGATGGTGAGGTCGTCCGCCGAGCCGACCCGGTAGACCCGGGCCCGCCCGATCGGCACGTGGCCGGCCACCCACCCGCCCGGCTCCGGATAGCCGGCCAGCCACTCCCCGTCACCATCCGCGTACAGGTCGCGGGTGTGGTAGAGCGCGATCGGCTCCAGGAACACGCACACACTGCCGTCCACCGCCGCGCTCGCCAGACAGGTCCGCAGCATGGGCGCGGCATCGTCCGGCCGCGCCGGCACCGCGACCACAAGACCGGGCACATCCCGGAGTACGGCCACCGAGTTGTCGTTGTGGAAGTGCCCGCCGAACCCCTCCTGGTACGCCAGGCCCGCCACCCGCACCACCATCGGGTTGCGGAACGCCCCCTGTGAGAAGAACCGCATGGTGGCCGCCTCACCGCGCAGCTGGTCCTCGGCGTTGTGCAGGTACGCCAGGTACTGGATCTCCGGCACCGGCAGCATCCCGGCCAACCCGGCGCCGAGGCCCAGCCCGAGCACCGAGGTCTCGTCGAGCAGGGTGTCGAAGACCCGGGCCGCCCCGAACCTGTCGCGCAGCCCCTTCGTCACCCCGTACACGCCACCCTTGGCGGCCACGTCCTCACCGAAGAGCGCCATCTGCGGGTGGTCGAGCATCCCGTCGGCGAGTGCCGCGTTGATGCTCTGCGCCAGCGTCATCGGCCCGGCCAGCTCCGGCGGCTTCCCGCCGAACGCCTCCGCCCGTGCGCCCGCGCCCGGCCCGCTGGCCCGCGCTGCGGCGTCGGCGACCGCCCGCGCCACCCGCACCGGACGGCGGGGCGCCAGCGCCGACACCACGTCGGCCGCGGAGGCCAGCTTCGGCTCGCCCAGCACCTCCTCGGCCAGCCGGCGCACCTGCCAGCCGGTCTCGTCGTACCGGGCCAGCAGCTCCTCGCCCGTCGCCACGCCGGAATCGACCAGCAGCCGCGCGGTGGCGGCCACCGGGTCCCGGTCCAGGTCCTCGGCCAGCTCGGCCGGGCTGCGGTACGCCGACTCGGCGTCCGCCCCGGCGTGCCCCATCAGCCGCACGGTGCGCAGGTGCAGCACGGCCGGCCGGCGGTTCCGGCGTACCCAGGCCGCGGCCTCCGCCGCCACCTCGTACGTCCGCACCGGGTCGGCCCCGTCCGCGCTGAAGTAGCGGATGCCCGGCTTGGCCCGCAGGGTCGTCTCGACCCAGCCCTCCGGCGACCGGACGCTGATGCCCAGCCCGTTGTCCTCGCAGACGAAGAGCACCGGGATCCGCAGCCCGGCGTGGTCGTACCAGCCGGCGGTGTTGAAGGCGGCGGTGGCGCTGGCGTGGTTGACCGAGGCGTCCCCGAAGGAGCAGACCACTATCGCGTCCGGCGGCCAGGGAGCGTGCGTGGCGCCCGCGCCGCTGCCGACCGGCACCCCGGCCCCGGTACGCCGTCCGGCGCTGTCCAGCCGGCGCAGCCGCTCCACGGCCAGTCCCATCCCGACCGCGCGGGGCAGGTGCGAGGCGATGGTGGAGGTGGTCGGCACGATGGCCAGGTCGGCTCGACCGAACACCTTGTGCCGGCCCCCGGCGATCGGGTCGAGGCTGGACGCGACCATCCCGCGCAGCACGTCCCGGGCCGCGTCGGCGTACGCCCCGAATCCCCCGGCGGGTGGCTCGGACCCGGCCGGCTCGGGTTCGGCGGCCTGGTCCGGCTCGACGGCGGACGCGGACGCATCGGCGGCGTCGGACGCCGGGGCGTCGGCTATCTGGGCGGCGCGGAGGCAGTAGAAGGCACCCGAGCGGTAGTGCAGCAACGCCGGATCGGTGGGACGCAGCGCGGCGGCGACCGCGGCGTTGCCCTCGTGCCCGGCCGAGCCGATCGTGTAGAAACCCTCCCCGAAGCTGCGCAGCCAGCGGCCGGCCAGGTCGAGCTGCCGGCTGGTCACCTGCGCGTCGAACAGGTCCAGCACCTGCGCGCCGGTCAGTGGGGCGTCGTCGGTGACCGGGTCGGCGGGGTCACGCCGCCGCTCGGCGGCAGGTAGCGCCGCCAGCGTCTCCCGGAACCGGTCGTCGAGATCTTGCGGGGTGGTCACGTCGGACAGCATTACCGACGGAAGCCCTGCTCGCCCAGTGGGACACGGCCGACGGGGGTGCGCTCACTCCGGCCCGAAGGACTCCGGACAGCCGCCGTCGGACACCTTCCAGACCAGGTCATGAAGGGTGCTCAGCTCCTCGTCGCTCAGCCCGGACAGGAGTCGGGAGTCGGACATCACCTCGATCACCCGGGCCCGGACGACGCGGCCCTCCTCGGTCACCAGCAGCGTCTTCTGCCGCCGGTCCGTCGGGTCGGTGCGGCGCTCGACCAGCCCGGCCTGCTCGAGCTTGTCGACGAGCACCGTCACGTTCGACCTGTCGCACGCCAGCTGACCGGCGAGATCCCGGGCTGGTAGCGGGTGGTCCGGGTCCAACTCCCGCAGCGCCCGGGCCGCCGCCGGGGTGAGCCCCAACTCGGCGAACGCGGAGCCCTGCCGGTGTCGCAGGACGGCGGTGACGTGCGCCATCCGGCGCACCACATCGACGGCGAGAGCGGCCCGATCCAGCGGCTCACCTGTTGCGGGAACGACCTGCTGCGCCACCGCCACATCGTACGCACGCCATCTCGCCGCCCGGGTCAGCGATCGAACTCCTCGGCGAGGACTGAAGCCCGGCAGGGACGGATCGACAGCGATCGTCGGTGTTCGACTGCCGGCGACGGGCCGTGGCCCTCGTCGTCACCTCCCGGCCACCAACGCTCGCGAGGCTCACCCAGTCACGAGAGATCGGATTCTGGGGAGGATTTCGTGTCACTGTCCCGACGTACCATCCTGCTGTCCGGCGCCGCACTCGGCGCCGCGGGCGCGGTCACCGGGCTGCCGGTGGCGGCCGGCGCGGCGGCGGCCCACCGACCGCTGGCCTATCCGTTCACCCTCGGAGTGGCGTCCGGCGATCCCGACCACGACGGGTTCGTGCTGTGGACCCGCCTGGCCCCGCAGCCACTGGCCGAGGACGGCCTCGGCGGCATGCCGGACCGCGACGTGCCGGTGCACTGGGAGTTGGCCGCCGACGAGCGGTTCCGGCATGTGGTGCGCCGCGGGGTCGCGGTCGCCCGCACCCGCTCGGCGCACAGCGTGCACGTGGAGTTGGCCGGCCTGCTGCCAGGGCGCGAGTACTTCTACCGGTTCCGTGCCGAGCGCCACGTCTCGCCGACCGGACGCACCCGCACCGCCCCGGCACCGTGGACCATGCCGGCCGCCCTGGCGATGGGCTTCGCCTCCTGCTCCCAGTACGAGCACGGCTACTTCACCGCCTACCGGCGGCTGGCCGAGACCGAGCCGGAGCTGATCCTGCACCTGGGCGACTACCAGTACGAGTACGCCCCGGACACGTACAACGTCCCCGCTGGCAACCCGCGTGACCACGAGGGACCGGAGACCCGGACGCTGGCCAACTACCGGCAGCGGCACGCCCAGTACAAGACCGACGCCGACCTGCAGGCCGCACACGCGGTGGCGCCGTGGGCTGTGGTGTTCGACGACCACGAGGTGGAGAACAACTGGGCCGACGAGGTGCCCGAGGCGCCGGACCCGGAGTTCCCCGCGCGGCGGGCGGCGGCGTTCCAGGCGTACTACGAGAACATGCCGCTGCGGCGCACCTCGATCCCCCGCGGCATCGACATGCAGCTCTACCGGCGGGTGCGCTGGGGGCGGCTGGCCACGTTCCACATGCTCGACACGCGGCAGTACCGCGACGACCAGGCCTGCGGCGACGGCTACAAGGACTGCGCGGCGGCATCCGACCCGGCGCGGTCGATCACCGGGGCCGAGCAGGAGGCGTGGCTCCTGGACGGCTTCCGTCGCTCGGACGCTCAGTGGGACATCCTGGGCCAGCAGGTCTTCTTCGCTCAACGGGACAACAACTCCGGCCCGCTCACCGTCACCAGCATGGACTCGTGGGACGGCTACGTCGCCTCCCGGGACCGCATCACCCGGGGTTGGTTGGCCGCCGGGGTACGCAACCCGGTGGTGCTGACCGGCGACGTGCACGCGCACTGGGCCAGCGATCTCAAGCTGGACTATGCCGACCCGACCTCGCGCACCGTCGGCACCGAACTGGTCTGCTCCTCGATCACCTCGACGGGTGACGGCGCGGACTCGGCGGCCGGCTCGCACCCGTGGTTCGCGTTCAACCCGCACCTCCGCTTCCAGAACAACCTGCGGGGGTACGTGCGCACCACGATCACCCCGGGACAGCTCACCGCCGACTTCGACGTGCTGCCGTACGTCAGTCGGCCGGGCGCGCCCGCGTACACCCGGGCCTCGTTCGTGATCGAGGACCGCGTGCCCGGCCTGCACCAGACGGCGGACAACCCGATCCCGTCAGCGGTCCGCAGCGCCGCGCCGTCCGCGGACCCCGGCCAGCAGACCGTCCAGCAGGAGACCGTCCGTCCATAACCCGCCCGACGCCTCAAGATCCGCGCAGCGTCAGGGAACTTGTTGCCTCGCCACGCGCTGAGGCAGCGGTTTCGGGGAGGTTGTGCAGATCTTGAGGCGGGCCGGCGTGCCGGGACGACGGCCGGGCAGGCGGGTGGTCAGCCGGGGAGGAAGGAGAAGCGGACCTGGCGGGTCGGGTTGTCGCCGTTGGTGTCGACGAGGCAGATCGACTGCCAGGTGCCGAGCGCCAGCCGGCCGCCGAGGACCGGCAGCGTGGCGTACGGCGGGATGAACGCCGGGAGCACGTGATCGCGGCCGTGGCCGGGCGAGCCGTGGCGGTGCCGCCAGCGGCTGTCGGTGGGCAGCAGCGCGTCGATGGCGGTGAGCAGGTCGTCGTCGGACCCCGACCCGGTCTCGATGATCGCCAGGCCGGCGGTGGCGTGCGGCACGAAGACGTGCAGCAGGCCATCGCCCTCGCCCGAGACGAACTGCTGGGCCTCCGCTGTGATGTCCCGGACTGTCGGCCGGGACCCGGTCTGGACGGTGATCACATCGCTGCGCATACGTCGCATTCTGCCGCAGGGCGCGGTCAGGAACTGCCGCCACCGCCACCGGAGTCACCGCCGCCGGACCAACCCCCACCGGAGTCACCGCCGGACCAGCCTCCGCCGGAGTCACCGCTGGACCAGCCCCAGCCGGACCAGCCTCCGCCGGAGTCGCCGCCGCCGACCGGTTCCGTACCGTCGGAGTTGTCGTGGTCGCCGTCACGCTGGCGGCCGACGTGCCCGCTCCCGGCGTCCCCGGCGGGCATTGGGTAGAAGGGGTACCCGGCGGCGCCGTCGGTGTCCGAACGACGGCGGCGGCGACGACGACTGTCGGCGCCGCTCAGCCGGGCCGCGCGGATCGCGTCCCGGAGCAGGGCCGCGCCGAGCACGGCCACCAGGGCGCCGAGGGCCACCAGTCCCACCATCGGCAGGTTGCCGGAGGCGACGGCGACCGCGCCGATGACCAGGCCAACCACCCCGACAACGATCATGCTCGCGGCGACCGCGACATGGCGTCTGTTCATGGTGCTGACGGTAGGAGTGGCGGTCAAACCGCTCAGGTTTCACACGGTCGTCGCGCTAAGTTACCGGCGGGTACCTGTGTTCAGCATCGCGTCGGGGGGACCTAGACGTGACGACGGGTGCCACCAGGGGGCAGGATGGCGCTAGAGACCTATCCCACACACAACCGAGGGAACGCCTGTGGCTACGGAACGCAAGCGCCCGGTGATCAGCGACGGCCTACCGAGCCAGCTTCCGGACATCGACCCTGACGAGACAAGCGAATGGGTCGAGTCGCTTGACGGTGTCATCGACGAACGCGGTGCCAAACGCGCCCGCTACGTCATGCTGCGCCTGCTGGAGCGGGCCCGTGAGCGCCAGGTCGGGGTTCCGCCCCTGACCACCACCGATTACATCAACACCATCCCGTCCGAGCGCGAGCCCTGGTTCCCGGGTGACGAGCACGTCGAGCGGCGAATCCGGGCGTACGTCCGGTGGAACGCCGCCATGCTGGTGCACCGGGCGCAGCGCCCGGAGATCGGCGTCGGCGGGCACATCTCCACCTTCGCCAGCTCGGCGTCGCTCTACGAGGTGGGCTTCAACCACTTCTTCCGGGGCAAGAACCACCCGGGCGGCGGCGACCAGATCTTCTACCAGGGTCATGCCTCCCCCGGCATGTACGCGCGGGCGTTCCTGGAGGGGCGGCTCAGCGAGCACCAGCTCGACGGGTTCCGCCAGGAGCTGTCGCACCCCGGTGGTGGGCTGCCCTCCTACCCGCACCCTCGGCTGATGCCGGACTTCTGGGAGTTCCCCACCGTCTCGATGGGCCTCGGCGGTCTGAACGCGATCTACCAGGCCCGGTTCAACAGGTACCTGCAGCACCGCGGCATCAAGGACACCTCCCAGCAGCACGTCTGGGCGTTCCTCGGCGACGGCGAGATGGACGAGCCGGAGACGCTCGGCGCCATCGGCGTCGCCGCCCGCGAGGAGCTGGACAACCTCACCTTCGTGATCAACTGCAACCTGCAGCGGCTGGACGGCCCGGTCCGGGGCAACGGCAAGGTCATGCAGGAGCTGGAGGCGTTCTTCCGGGGTGCCGGCTGGAACGTGATCAAGGTTGTCTGGGGTCGTGAGTGGGACCCGCTGCTCGCCGCGGACACCGACGGCGCGTTGGTCAACCTGATGAACACCACGACCGACGGCGACTACCAGACCTACAAGGCGGAGTCGGGCGCGTACGTGCGGGAGCACTTCTTCGGCCGTGACGCACGGACCCGCAAGATGGTCGAGCCGCTCAGCGACGACGAGATCTGGAACCTCAAGCGGGGCGGGCACGACTACCGCAAGCTCTACGCGGCCTACAAGGCGGCCACCGAGCACACCGGTCAGCCCACAGTCATCCTGGCGAAGACGATCAAGGGCTGGACGCTCGGCTCGCACTTCGAGGGCCGCAACGCGACCCACCAGATGAAGAAGCTGACGCTGGAGGACTTGAAGACCTTCCGCGACCGGCTCTACCTGGACATCCCGGACTCGGCGCTGGAGGACAACCCCTACCTGCCGCCGTACTTCCACCCGGGCGAGAAGTCCGAGGAGCTGGCGTACCTCAAGGAGCGGCGCGAGCAGCTCGGCGGGTACCTGCCGTCCCGGCGGACCAGCACGAAGCGGCTGGCCATCCCGGGCCCGGAGCGGTTCGCCGACATCAAGCGCGGCTCGGGCAAGCAGAAGGTGGCCACCACACAGGCCTTCGTCCGTCTGCTCAAGGACGTGATGAAGGACAAGGAGTTCGGCAAGCGCTGGGTGCCGATCATCCCGGACGAGGCCCGTACCTTCGGTCTCGACTCGATCTTCCCGACCGCGAAGATCTACTCGCCGCACGGCCAGCGCTACACCTCGGTCGACCGCGAGTTGTTCCTGTCGTACAAGGAGTCGACCTCCGGGCAGATCCTGCACGAGGGGATCAACGAGGCCGGTTCGGTGGCCTCGTTCACCGCGGCCGGTTCGGCGTACGCCACGCACGACGAGCCGATGATCCCGATGTACATCTTCTACTCGATGTTCGGGTTCCAGCGGACCGCCGACGGGCTGTGGGCCGCGGCCGACCAGATGGCCCGGGGCTTCCTGCTCGGCGCCACCGCGGGTCGGACCACGCTCAACGGTGAGGGCCTCCAGCACGAGGACGGGCACTCGCTGCTGATCGCCGCCACCAACCCGGCGGTGGTCGCGTACGACCCGGCGTTCTCGTTCGAGATCGCGCACATCATGGAGCAGGGTCTGCACCGGATGTACGGGGACGCGCAGGAGAACGTCTTCTACTACCTGACGGTCTACAACGAGCCGACGCTACAGCCGGCCGAGCCCGCCGACGTGGACGTGGAGGGCCTGCTCAAGGGCATCTACCGTTACTCGCCGGCACCGCAGGTCGACGGTCCGAAGGCCAACCTGCTCGCCTCGGGCACCGGGATGCAGTGGGCTCTCAAGGCCCAGCAGCTGCTCGCCCAGGACTGGGGGGTGGGCGCCAACGTCTGGTCGGTGACCTCCTGGACCGAGCTGCGCCGCGACGCGGTGGAGACCGAGGAATACAACCTGCTCAACCCGGGCGCCGAGGCGAAGGTCCCGTACATCCAGCAGAAGCTGGCCGACGCGGACGGGCCGAAGGTCGCGGTCAGCGACTTCATGCGCGCGGTACCGGATCTGATCGCCCGCTGGGTACCCGGCGACTACACGTCGCTCGGCACCGACGGTTTCGGCATGTCGGACACCCGGCACGCGCTGCGCCGGCACTTCCACGTCGACGCGGAGTCGATCGTGGTGGCGACGCTGCGGCAGCTCGCCCGCAGCGGCGCGGTGGCGACCACGGTGCCGGCCGAGGCCGCCAAGAAGTACGCGATCGACGACGTCAACGCCGCCCCGGTCGGCGAGACCGGCGGCGACAGCTGACCCAGCACCACTGAGGAGGGCCCGGCGCACAGGCGCCGGGCCCTTTTC
Source organism: Micromonospora sp. D93 (assembly GCF_018070365.1). Classification (NCBI taxonomy): domain Bacteria; kingdom Bacillati; phylum Actinomycetota; class Actinomycetes; order Micromonosporales; family Micromonosporaceae; genus Micromonospora; species Micromonospora sp. D93. The sequence continues at coordinate 29,276 of NZ_JAGPXW010000037.1, forward strand.
GGTGTACGGAGCGGCGGTGGTCCGGGGGCCCTGGCGGGGATCCGGACCACCGCCGTCGCGGGTGACGCCGGGAGGATGGGCGCTCGTCAGCCGACGGCGGCCAGGTCGGTGAGCCGGGCCAGCGAGTCCTCCAGGTCGGCGCCGACCCGACGCAGTCCGAGGCGCAGCAGGGCCGCCTTGACCGGGCCGGCCGGCCAACGGACCACGATGAGGCGCACGATGGTCCCGCCCTCCTCCTCGTCTCCGGTGAGCTGGACGTAGATCTCGGTGCGCGCCTCCGCCCGAGATCCGGCGCCCTTGGCCCGTTCCCGCCAGCCGATCAGCGTCGGCTCCTGGTAGGCGATCACCTCGGCCTCATGCGCCGAGCCGCGCCCCGCCTGGACCAGTTGTCGCCGCCCGAAGCCCTCTCCCGAGAGCACTTCGGCCGCGCGGACCCCGGCCAGCCAGGCCGGCAACTGCTCGGCCCGCTGCACGACATCCCAGACCACTTCAATTGGCGCCGCCACGTGCGCACTGCGTTCCACGAGGATCATTTCCGTCTTTCCTCCGGTGAGGACATCCCACGATATCGGCACTCTATGCGCTAAATCGGACTTACCTGGACGGGTTCGGAAAAAGACACGCCGATCAACCATTGCGCAATGCGCCAGACCGGCCTATGGCGCATTCATCGAGAGCGCTCTAAAGTCCCGAACACGTTTCACGTTGACCGGGAGGGCGCATGTCGACAGCACCGATGCCCCAGTTCCCCACCGGCTTCCGCTGGGGCGTCTCCACCTCGGCCCACCAGATCGAGGGCGCCACCACTGCCGACGGTCGGGGTCCGTCCATCTGGGACACCTTCGCGCACTCCCCCGGGCGGATCAGCGACGGCAGCAGCGGCGAGGTGGCCTGCGACCACTACCACCGGCACACCGAGGACGTGGCGCTGCTGGCCGGCCTGGGCGCCTCCGCGTACCGGTTCTCCATCGCCTGGCCTCGGATCCAGCCCACCGGCGCCGGCCCGGCCAACGCGGCCGGCCTGGACTTCTACGACCGCCTGGTGGACGAGTTGCTGGCCGCCGGCGTCGACCCGGTGGCCACCCTCTACCACTGGGACCTGCCGCAACCCCTGGAGGACGCCGGCGGCTGGCTGCACCGCGACACCGCCGCCCGGTTCGCCGAGTACGCCGAGAAGACCGCCGCCCGGCTCGGCGACCGGGTCCGGCTCTGGATCACCCTGAACGAGCCGTTCATCCACATGAGCCTCGGCTACGGCATGGGCGAGCACGCCCCCGGCCGGACGCTGCTGTTCGACGCCTTCCCGGTCGCCCACCACCAACTGCTCGGGCACGGGCTCGCGGTCGCCGCGCTGCGGGCCCACACCGCCAGCCCGGTGGCGATCGCCAACAACTACTCGCCGGTGCGGGTGCTCGGCGACCGCGACGCCGACCGGGCCGCCGGGGCGGCGTACGAGACGCTGCACAACCGGCTCTTCACCGACCCGCTGCTCGGCCGCGGCTACCCGGAGCTGCCCGGCTTCGACCCCAGCGTCATCCACCCCGGCGACCTCGACACGATCGCCGCGCCGATCGACGTGCTCGGGGTCAACTACTACAACCCCACAGGCATACGGGCGGCCGAGAAGGGTTCACACCTGCCGTTCGACCTCGTACCGCTGGACGGCTACCCGCGTACCGCCTTCGACTGGCCGGTGGCCCCCGACGGGCTGCGCGAGCTGCTCGGCTGGCTGCGCGACACGTACGGCGACGCGCTGCCGCCCATCGAGATCACCGAGAGCGGCTGCGCGTACGACGACGCGCCCGACGCCGACGGGCAGGTGGCCGATCCGGAGCGGATCGCGTACCTCGACGGGCACCTGCGCGCGGTCCGGGCCGCCATCGACGACGGGGTGGACGTCCGCGGGTACTTCGTCTGGTCGCTGCTGGACAACTGGGAGTGGGCCGAGGGGTTCACCAAGCGCTTCGGTCTGGTGCACGTCGACTACGCCACCCAGACCCGTACGCCGAAGTCGTCGTACACCTGGTTGCGCGACGTGATCGCGGCCAGCCGGCAGGGGTCGGCGCGGTGACCACCCTCGACCCGACGCCGGCGTCGCTGCCGGCGGCGCTCGCCGAGCCGACGGTGCCGGTGCGGCGCGGCTGGATCGGCCTGATCTTCGCGGCCAACCTCGGTGTGTGGATGGCGTTCTTCACGCCCATCCAGGTGCTGCTGCCGCAGCAGATCGAGCAGATCGCACCGGGCGACAAGGAGAACATGCTGGCCGTGGTCACCGGCCTCGGCGCGCTGGCCGCGGTGCTGGCCAACCCCCTCGCGGGCGCGCTCTCCGACCGGACCTGCCTGCGGATCGCCGGCCGGGAGTTCGGTCGACGGCACGTGTGGACGGCGGGCGGGGCCGTGCTCGGCGCGGCGGCCCTGGTGCTGCTGGCCCAGCAACGGACCATCCTCGGGGTCGCCCTCGGCTGGGTGGCCGCGCAGGTCTGCTTCAACGCGATGCTGGCCAGCCTCAGCGCCGCCGTCCCGGACCGGGTCCCGGTGACCCAGCGCGGCGGCGTCTCGGGGTGGGTGGGCATCCCGCAGGCGCTCGGACTGGTGCTCGGCGCGGTGCTGGTCACCGCCGTGGTCACCGGCAACGCCGCCGGCTATCTGGCCATCGCCGTGGCCATCCTGCTGCTGTCGCTGCCGTTCGCGCTGCTCACCCCCGACGAGCCGCTGCCGCGTACGCATCGGCCGGTGATCCGGACGCGGGCGCTGCTGGCCTCGATGTGGATCAGCCCCCGCCGGCACCCGGATTTCGCCTGGGCCTGGATCACCCGGTTCCTGGTCCAGTTGGGCAACGCCCTGGGCACCCTCTACCTGCTGTACTTCCTCAGCGACGGGGTTCGCCACCCCGACCCCGAGGGCGGCCTGCTGATCCTGATCCTGCTCTACACGCTCGGGATGATGCTGACCGCTGTGGTCGCCGGACGGATGTCCGACCGGTCCGGCCGCCGCAAGATCTACGTGATCGTCTCCGGGCTGATCATGGCGGTGGCGGCGCTGCTGCTCGCTGTCGCGCCGGTCTGGCCGATGGCCATCGTCGCGGCGCTGCTGCTCGGCGCCGGCTACGGCGTCTACCTCGCGGTGGACGCCGCGTTGATCACCCAGGTGTTGCCCCGGGCCACCGACCGGGCCAAGGACCTGGGCGTCATCAACATCGCCAACTCGGCGCCGCAGGTGCTCGGCCCGGCGCTCTCCGCCCCGCTCGTGGTGTACCTGGGCGGCTATCCCACGCTCTACGCGGTCACCGCCGTGGTCACCCTGCTCGGCAGCGCCCTGGTCGTGAAGATCCGCTCGGTGCCGTGAGCCAGGGGGCGGTGGCGGAAAGCAGTCGCGTACCGCCGTAGGCTGGGGGACGTGACAGTACGTGTGCGCTTCGCCCCCTCCCCGACCGGTATGTTCCACGTCGGCGGCGCCCGCTCGGCGCTGCAGAACTGGATCTACGCCAAGCAGCAGGGCGGCGTGTTCGTACTGCGTATCGAGGACACCGACGCGGCGCGCAACAAGCCCGAGTGGACCGAGGGCATCCTCTCCGCACTGGACTGGATCGGGATCTCCCGGGGTAGCTACGAGGGCCCGTACTTCCAGTCGGCGAACGCCGGCGAGCACCGGGCCGCCGCCGCGCGCCTGTACGAGTCGGACCGCGCCTACTACTGCGACTGCACCCGTGAGGACGTGCAGGCCCGCACCGGCTCGCAGTACCAGGGCTACGACGGCTACCACCGCGATCTCGGCCTCGGGCCGGGCGAGGGGCGTGCGCTGCGCTTCCGTACGCCGGACGAGGGCACGACAGTGGTGGTCGACCTGATTCGCGGTGAGCCCACCTTCGAGAACAAGCTCATCGAGGACTTCGTCATCGCCCGGGGCGACGGCTCGCCGGTGTTCCTGCTGGCCAACGTCGTCGACGACATGACCATGGGGATCACCCACGTGATCCGGGCCGAGGAGCACCTGCCCAACACCCCCAAGCAGCAGCTGCTCTGGGAGGCCCTCGGGGTCAAGCCGCCGATCTGGGCGCACGTGCCGGTGGTGGTCAACGAGAAGCGGCAGAAGCTCTCCAAGCGCCGGGACAAGGTCGCCCTTGAGGCGTACCGCGACGAGGGTTACCTCGCCGGGGCGATGCGCAACTACCTGATGCTGCTCGGCTGGGCGCCCTCCGGCGACCGGGAGATCGTGCCCTGGTCGGTCATCGAGGACGAGTTCCGCCTGGACGAGGTCAACCTCTCCTCGGCGTTCTTCGACGAGAAGAAGCTGCGCGCGTTCAACGGTGAGTACATTCGCGCGCTGCCGGTGGCCGAGTTCATCGACGCCTGCCAGCCGTGGCTGACCGGCACCGAGACGATCGCGCCGCCGCCGTGGCAGCCGGAGGAGTTCGACGCCGACGCGTTCGCTGCGGTGGCGCTGCTGGCCCAGACACGGATCGCGGTGCTCAGCGAGATCGTGCCGAACGTCGACTTCCTCTTCCTGGCCTCGCCGCTGATCGACGAGGCCGCCTGGACCAAGACGATGAAGGACGGCTCCGCCGAGCTGCTGGACGACGCCGTCGCGGCGTTCGAGGCGCTGGAGTCCTGGGATGCCGAGTCACTGAAGTCGACGCTGGAGGCGGTCGGCGCCGAGCGGGGCCTCAAGCTCGGCAAGACGCAGGCGCCGGTGCGGGTCGCGGTCACCGGCCGCACCGTGGGTCTGCCGCTGTTCGAGTCGCTGGAGGTGCTCGGTCGCGAGCGCAGCCTGACCCGGATCCGCGCCGCCCGCCTGCGCCTGGTCTGACTGTCGCCCGTCAACTCGTCGAGAGAGTGTCGCCGGCGTAACTCCGCATCGCCCTGCCTTTGCTCTGCACCCCAATCTGCACCGGTCACAGAACGTCGCCGTCGCATCCGCGGGTGCAGAGCAAAGGATGATCCGCGCGCGTGCCCACCGGGAGCGGCGAGGATCAGAGGGTTACCGAGCTCGTCGCTGGCGGCGGAACACCAGGCCGGCCCCGAGTGCGGCGAGCAGCAGCAGGCCGCCGAGCGCCCAGAGCCACCAGCGACTGCCAGAGTCGGACTGCTCCGATGCGGCCGGCACTGTGGAGGCCGTCGAGCTGCCGGGTGTCGCCGACGCGGGCCCGTTGGAGGGTACGCCGACTGCCGACGCGCCAGCCGAGGGCGAGCCGGCCGGGCCGGTGCCGGCAGCGGCCGACGGCGAGGCGGACGGGTCGGCGGCGGTGCCGGTCGTGAGGGTGAAGCGCACCTCGCCCTTCACCGGATGCCCGTCGGACGACGCGAGCTGGTAGCCGACGATGTAGAGCCCCGCGGCGGCCGGCTTGAACGGCACCCGCACCCGACTGCCGTCGAAGGCGGGAGTCCCGCCAGCGACCACATTGTCCGGTCCGGTTATTGTGATCTTCGTCGTAGTCGGCGACGGCTTGGCGAGGAACCGCAGCTCGACCCGGGCGGGTGCCGTCGCCACGCGGGCGCCGTCGCGCGGATTGCTGCCGGTCAGCTCGTTGTGGGCGGCGGCCGGTGTTGCCGGCACCAGAAACGACACACCGAACGCCACGCCGAGCACCACTGGCATGACCCGCACCGTACGTGTAACCCTGCCCCCCATGAACCCCTCCGTAAGGGTACGATCCGCCCGCTGATCAAACGGCTCCTCACTAGTCGAGCAGAGATCGCAGATAGTTCCAAATACTGTTCCAAAAGCTGCAACTCATCGACGTTCTGCGGAGTCTGTAGGAGTGGACGCGACCATCTGGTCGATGCCACACCGGGCAGGTCGGTCCGGACGTCACGACGAAGCCATCCATCGAACGGGGCGAGGAGGCGGGATGGTCCGACACATGAGGCGGTTGGCCACCGTGTTGGCGGGCACGCTGGCGGCGGCGCTGTTGTCGCTTGGCACCGCCGGCTCGGCCTCGGCGGCGCCGAAGCCTCCACCCGCCGGAGTGGACATCACCGGCACGGGGCTGTCCGCGCCGGTGCGGATGCACGAGGACACGGAGCCCGCCCTCGTGGGCGCGGTCATCGACCAGGTCAACTTCCTCGCTCGCACCGGCATGCCGACCGGTCCGAAGGCGGCCAGCCTCGGTCCGAAGTACACGGTCGTGGTGCTCGCCGGCGAGACGCCGAAGCAGACGTACGACCTCTATCCCAAGGCGGTCGGTGGCCCTCGCGTCTACCGGCCGGCGAAGCAGCCGGACGGCCGCAAGACCAGCGCCGGCTGGTTCCTGGGTCGGCTCAGCATGTCCGAGACCCTGCGCACCGCAGGTGTGCCGCTGGAGCGGCAGTTCGACACTGTCAGCGGCGGCGTGGGCGGCGGCGAGCGGGTGCTCCCGGAGGACACGCTCGACCCGGCGAAGGACCTCGACGAGGCGCTCGGCGACCTGCAACGCCTGCTGTTGCTCAACGTCGGCGTGATGCTGACCATCACGGTCGGCCTCGCCGGGATCGCCCTACTGATCCGCCGCCGCACGCGCTGAGCTGGCGCGTGCACTGAGCTGACGCACGCACTGATCAGTGAGTGCGTCGGCGGTGATCAGCACCAGCGGCGCGGTGGGCGCTCCCGGCGGGTGGCCCGTGGCCGCGGCCGGACCGGGCCGTGCCGATGCGCCCCGGCCCAGCCGGGAAGTTCGCTGAGGCAACCAGCGGGAACGTCGGAGTCGGGCTCGGCGAGGGTGTTGGGCTCGCCGGAGCGCTGGCGCGGAAGCGGGACGTCATCATCGGCCCGGCCGGCGAGCGGCTCCACCGGGTGCGCTGGCGCGCCACCGACCGCCCGGCGGTGCTTGCCAGCCGCCTGCGGGTCGTGGTGCCCCGGCCGGCAGGGCTCGCCCTGGGCGCAGCCGTGTTCGGCCTCCCCGTGCGCCATTCCCGGTCTCCTCACGCTCGCCTCATTCTCGGGTGCTCCCCCCGAGGTGCCCTGTCACCGTACTGGCCGGGACCGACGGGCCGCGCGCAGCGTACCCGGGGTCCGGACCGGCAGGTCCTCGAAGACGCTGGTGAGCGCGGGACCCGGTTGCGCAGTTCACAGCTTCTTCCCACACCGTTCACCGTGGGGCTCGCCGGCGGGGAGGACCGGCGCTCAGCGGGTGCGGTGAGCCTCCAGGTCGGCTCGGGTGAGGAGCGCCCGCAGTGTCACGCCGTGTCGGGTGAGCGCCTGCGCCCCGCCCTCGGCCCGGTCGATGACGCAGAGGGCGTGCTCCACCCGGGCGCCCAGCTCGCGTAGTTGGCGGGTGGAGATGACCACCTGGCCACCGGAGGTCACCACGTCCTCGACCACCAGAACCCGCCGACCGGCCAGCTCCGCCCCCTCGGCGAGCCGGGCCGTCCCGTACGCCTTGGCGGTCTTGCGGACGAAGGCGCAGGGCAGCCCGGTGTGCCGGCCGAGCGCGGTCACCACCGGAATGCCACCCATCTCCAACCCGGCCAGCACCTCGGTGTCCGTCGGGACCAGGAGCGCCAACTGGGCGGCCACCCGGTCCAGCAGACGGGGATCGGCCTCGAAGCGGTACTTGTCGAAGTACTCGTCGGCGGTCCGCCCGGAGCGGAGCACGAACGTGCCGGTCAGCCGGCAGGTGGTGTCGATCTCGCGAGCCAGCGCGGCAAGGGTTTCCACATCGGTCATGATGATCATTATCGCGCTGGCGGGGTGCGAGCCGCGTACCCCTTTCGGCGCATGGCTGCGGCGTCGAGGTCCTCCCCCGGTCGGAGTTCGGCGGGCGACGGTTGTGGTGGGATCGGGGCATGCGTGCGCCACCGTGGCTCGACTCCGGCACCCTCGGCCGTGACCTCGTGCTGGCCGGCGCGTCGCTGGCCGGTGGCCTGGTGCTGCACGCCCTGGGTTGGCAACCGCAGGTCCGTCCGGACGGGAACGTGCCGTCGGCGTTGTTCCTGCCGCCGCTGGTGGCGGTCTGCGTCGCCGTCGGCCTACGGCGGGTCGCACCGCGCGCCAGCCTGGCCGTGGGGACCGGCGCGCTGGTGGTGGACACGGCGTTGGGCAGTTCCCTGGGCACCGTCCTGGTCTACACGCAGGTGCTCTACGACGCCTGCGTGTACGGCCCGCCCCGGCTGTGGCGGTGGTTGCTGCGGATCACCGTGGCGCTGAGCCTGGTCGGGGCGATCGTCGGTGTGCTCGGGTACGGCCAGTGGCGTGGGGCGGCGCTCGGGGTGCTGGTGGTGCTCGCCGGGGTGTTGCCGGTTCTGACCGGCATCAGTGTGCGGCAGTACCGCGACCAGGCCGCCGCCGAGCGGGCGCGGGCCGAGCAGACCGCCCGGCTGGTCGAGTTGGACCGTCGGCAGGCGGTCAGCGCCGAACGGGCCCGGATGGCCCGGGAGTTGCACGACGTGGTCGCGAACCACCTCAGCGCGGTGGCCATCCACGCCACCGCCGTGCTCTCCGTACCCGGGTTGGATCGCGGTCAGGTGGAGTCGGCGTTGCGGGTGATCCGGGAGAGCAGCGTGCAGGGGCTGGCCGAGATGCGTCAGATGATCGAGGTGCTGCGCGAGCCCGGGACCGCTGGCGAGCCGGGTACGCCGGAGGTGGTCACCGCGCGGCTGGCCGAGGCGGACGGACTTGTCGAGCGGGTCCGGGCGGCCGGTCTCGCGGTGCGGGTCCGGACCGATGGCACGCCCGGCGCGCTGCCGGTGGGGGTGGACCTCGCCGCGTACCGGATCGTGCAGGAGTCGCTGACGAACGCGCTCAAGCACGGCACGGGCGAGGCGGAGTTGACGATCGCGTACCGGCCGGCCGAGGTGGTGCTGACTGTGGAGAACCCGGTGCGCCGGGGCGGGGCCGGGCTGCCGGGCGCCGGGGCCGGGTTGATCGGCATGCGGGAGCGGGCCACGCTGCTGGCCGGCCGGTTCACCGCCGGGCCGCGCGACGGTCGCTGGCAGGTGCGGGCGGCCCTGCCCACCGGGGAGGGCGGGTGACCGGGGCGGCGCGGCCACCGGGCGACGCGGGCGCGGCGACGGTACGGGTGGTGCTCGCCGACGACCAGCCGGCGGTACGGGCCGGGCTGGCCCTGATCCTGAACGGCTCACCGGGTGTCGAGGTGGTAGGCGAGGCGGCCGACGGGGACGCCGCGGTGCGCCTGTGCCGGGAGTTGCGCCCCGACGTGGCGGTGCTGGACGTGCGGATGCCCCGCCGGGACGGGATCTCCGCGACCCGGGCGATCGTCACCGACGGGCTCGCCGACGTGCTGGTGCTCACCACCTTCGACCTGGACGAGTACGTCTTCGGGGCGTTGCGGGCCGGCGCGGCCGGGTTCCTGCTCAAGGACACCGACGCCGACGGCCTGGTCAGCGCGGTGCGGACGGTGGCGCGGGGGGACGGGTTCATCGCGCCCACTGTGACCCGCCGCCTGATCACCGCGTTCGCGGCCACCGCGCCGGGCGCGTCGGCGAACGCTCGGGCCGCGCTGGACACCCTGACCCCACGCGAGCGTGACGTGCTGGCCTGCCTCGGGTTGGGCCTGTCCAACCAGCAGATCGCCGATCGGCTGGTGCTGGCGGAGAGCACCGCCAAGACCCATGTGAGCCGGATCCTCGCGAAGCTGGACCTGCGTAGCCGGGTGCAGGCCGCGATCCTGGCCCAGGAGGTGGGCCTGCCCCCTCCCCCGCACCCGTGAGATCCGGCCCGCTGGGCGCGCCGACCGCGGCCGGCGGACCGGTGCCGACGTGGTTGGCCTGCTCACGACGTGTCAGGCTAGGGCGGTGAGCACGCCGGGCGGTGGGAAGCTGTCGGCCACGCTGCGCCGGATCGAACGATCGGCGGGGGCGTTGGCCACCTCCAGCGTGGCCCGGATGGACGAGACGCTGCCCTGGTTCCGGGCGCTGCCGGCCGACCAGCGCTCCTGGGTGATGCTTGTCGCGCAGGCGGGCGCGAGGTCGCTGGTGCAGTGGCTGCGCGAGGGCGGCGGCACTGCGGACAGCACCCAGGAGGTCTCCGACGAGGTCTTCGACGCCGCCCCGCAGGCGCTGGCCCGGTCGATCACCCTCCAGCAGACCGTGGCGTTGATCAAGGTGACGATCGACGTGGTCGAGGAGCAGGTGTCGCACCTGGCCGCCGAGGGCGAGGAGCAGCAGCTACGCGAGGCGGTGCTGCGCTTCTCCCGGGAGATCGCGTTCGCCGCCGCCCGGGTGTACGCGCGGGCCGCCGAGTCGCGCGGCGCCTGGGACGCCCGGTTGCAGGCGCTGCTGGTCGACGCGTTGTTGCGCGGTGACTCGCCGGACGTCCTGGCCAGTCGGGCCGCAGCGCTCGGCTGGACGGACGCGCCGCCGGTGGCGGTGGCGGTCGGTCGGTCGCCCGGCGGCGAGGTCTCGGCGGTGCTGCACGTGGTCTACCGGCAGGCCCGCCGGATCGGCGTGGAGGTGATCGGCGGCGTTCACGGCGACCGGCTGGTGATCGTGCTGGGCGGCGCACCGGACCCACTGACCGCCACCGCGAAGCTGTTGAGCGCGTTCGGGGACGGCCCGGTGGTTGTCGGTCCCGCCGTGCCGAGCCTGGACGAGGCGACCGAGTCGGCGCGGGCCGCGCTGTCCGGCTTTCGGGCCGCCCCGGCCTGGCCCAGCGCGCCCCGGCCGGTACCGGCCGCGGACCTGCTGCCGGAGCGGGCCCTCGCCGGTGACGCGGAGGCCCGTCGGCGGTTACGCCATGACGTGTACGCGACGCTTGTGCGCGCCGGTGGGGAGCTGCTGGCGACCCTGGACGCCTTCCTGGCCGCCGGTGGCACACTGGAGAGCGCGGCTCGGGCACTGTTCGTGCACCCGAACACTGTGCGTTACCGGTTGCGCCGAATCGCCGAGGTGACCGGGTTCTCGCCGCTGTCTCCGCGCGACGCGTTCGCCCTTCAGGTCGCGCTGACAGTGGGTCGGTTGGATCCGGTTGCCCCGCTGACTTCGCCGGTCCCGACTCAGACAATCACCCCGGCCGCTCGGAAATCCGCCCAAACTGAGGATGATCCCCGCCGATCTTTGTAGGAAACCTCCAAAGGTCCTAGTGCGGTTTGGTCGAAGGCGGCACCGCGTTACCCGCCCGTATCCGGGAGAGTCATAGGCGTGCTCGCCGTACTTAGTCCCGGCCAGGGTTCTCAGAAACCCGGCTTCCTGACCCCCTGGCTCGACCTGACCGGCACCGAGGCGCGACTGCGCGAGTGGTCGGCGTTGGCCGGGGTCGACCTGCTGCACCTGGGCACCGCCGCCGACGCCGACGAGATCAAGGACACCGCCCGCACCCAGCCGCTGCTGGTCGCCGCGGCGTTGCTCGCGGCCGAGCACCTGCCGCTGGACGACGTCGCGCTCACCGCCGGCCACAGCGTCGGCGAGTTGGGCGCCGCCGCGCTGGCCGGTGTGCTGTCGGCCGACGCCGCGATCACCCTGGCCGGCGTACGTGGCCGGGAGATGGCCGCCGCGTGCGCGCTGGAGCCGACCGGCATGGCCGCGGTGCTCGGCGGTGACCCCGACGAGGTGATCGCCGCAATCGAGGCGAATGGGCTCTACCCCGCCAACCGCAACGGCGCCGGTCAGATCGTCGCCGCGGGCGCCCTGGACGGGCTCGACAAGCTCGCCGCCGCGCCGCCCGCCCGGACCCGGATCATCCGACTCCAGGTGGCCGGCGCGTTCCACACCCCGTACATGGCTCCGGCCGAGACCGCGCTCGCCGCGGAGGCCGCCCGGATCACCCCCGCCGACCCGGCCCGGACCCTGCTGTCGAACCTCGACGGCACCGCTGTGGACGACGGCGCGGCCATGGTGCAGCGCCTCGTCCGCCAGGTCACCGCGCCGGTGCGCTGGGACCTGTGCATGCGTACGCTGGCCGACCTCGGGGTCACCGGCGTGATCGAGCTGCCCCCGGCCGGCACCCTCGCCGGCCTGGTCAAGCGGGAACTCAAGGGCGACGGCGCCCCGGAGATCGTCACCCTCAACACCCCGGACGACCTGCCGGCCGCACGGGACCTGATCGCCCGTATCGGAGGTCGTTCATGACTGGCAGTCGCATCGTTTCGATGGGGCACTACCAGCCCTCCCGGGTGGTGACCAACGACGACATCGCCCAGCTCGTCGACACCAACGACGAGTGGATCCGCGACCGGGTCGGCATCGTCAGCCGGCGGATCGCCGACACCGAGACGGTCGCCGACATGGCCGCCGCGGCCGCCGGCAAGGCGCTGGCCAACTCGGGCCTGACCGCCGCCGACATCGACCTGGTAGTGGTCGCCACCTGCTCGTCCATCGACCGCAGCCCCAACGTGGCCTGCCGGGTCGCCGCCAAGCTGGGCATCACCGCCCCCGGCGCGTTCGACCTCAACACCGCCTGCTCGGGCTTCGCGTACGCGTTGGGCACCGTCGACCACGCCATCCGGGCCGGGGCGTCGCGCAACGCGATAGTCATCGGCGCGGAGAAGCTGTCCGACTTCACCGACTGGACCGACCGCTCCACCTGCATCATCTTCGCGGACGGAGCCGGTGCCGCGGTGGTGTCCGCCACCGCCGACGACGAGCCGACCGGGATCGGCCCGGTCGTCTGGGGTTCGGTGCCGGACAAGAGCGACGCGGTGCGCATCGAGGGTTGGCGCCCGTACATCCAGCAGGAGGGGCAGGCGGTGTTCCGCTGGGCCACCACCGCTATCGCGCCGCTCGCGCTACAGGCCTGCGAGCGGGCCGGGGTCGACCCCTCGGAGCTGGCCGCGTTCGTGCCGCACCAGGCCAACGCCCGGATCATCGACGGCATCGCCAAGCGGCTCAACATCCCCAACGCGATCATCGCGAAGGACATCGTCGAGTCCGGCAACACCTCCGCGGCGAGCGTGCCGCTGGCCCTGTCCAAGCTGGTCGAGCGCCGGGAGGTGCCCTCGGGCGCGCCGGTGCTGCTGTTCGGCTTCGGCGGTGGCCTGACCTACGCCGGTCAGGTCGTCCGCTGCCCCTGATGACCCCCTCGGGCGCGTACGCGTCGAGGAGTGGCGGTCGGCGACGCCGACCGCCGGAGAACCCCGATGAAAGGAACCAACCGCAATGACCCGTGACGAGATCACCACCGGCCTCGCCGAGATCCTCGAAGAGGTTGCCGGGGTGAACCCGGACGACGTGGCCGAGGGGAAGTCCTTCACCGACGACCTCGACGTCGACTCGCTCTCCATGGTTGAGGTCGTTGTCGCGGCCGAGGAGAAGTTCGGCGTCAAGATCCCGGACAACGAGGTGCAGAACCTCAAGACCGTCGGCGACGCTGTCAGCTACATCGCGGCGCAGTCCTGATCATGACTCGTCCTGACGTCGTCGTCACCGGGCTCGGCGCGACGACCCCGCTTGGCGGGGACGTCGCGTCGACCTGGGACGCAATGCTCGCCGGCCGCTCCGGGGTGAGTGCCCTCACCCAGGAGTGGGCCGAGCAACTGCCGGTCCGGATCGCCGCCCAGTTGGCCGTGGAGCCGTCCGAGGTGCTGGACCGGGTCCGCCTGCGCCGCCTGGACCGTTCCGAGGCGATCGCGATCATCGCGGCGCAGCAGGCCTGGGCGGACGCCGGCCTCGCCGGCTCCGACCTCGACGGGGAGCGGTTGGCCGTCAGCGTCGGCTCCGGCATCGGCGGTGCCACCACTCTGCTCGCCCAGGACGACATCCTGGAGGCGTCCGGGCCACGGCGGGTCTCTCCGCACACCATCCCGATGCTGATGCCGAACGGTCCGGCCGCCTGGGTCGGGCTGGAGTTGGGCGCCAAGGCCGGCGTGCACTCGGTGGCCAGCGCCTGCGCCACCGGCGCCGAGGCGATCGCTCTCGGGCTGGACATCATCCGCTCCGGCCGGGCCGACGTGGTGGTGGCCGGCGGCACCGAGGCGGTCATCCACCCGCTGCCGATCGCCGGCTTCAGCTCGATGCGGGCCATGTCGACACGTAACGACGACCCGGAGCGGGCCTCCCGCCCGTGGGACCGGGGCCGGGACGGCTTCGTCCTCGGCGAGGGCGCCGGCATCGTGGTGCTGGAGCGGGCCGAGCACGCCGCGGCCCGGGGCGCCCGGGTGTACGCGCGTCTCGCCGGCGCCGGCATCACCTCCGACGCGTACGACATCGTTCAGCCGCACGCCGAGGGCGAGGGCGCCATCCGGGCCATCGCCAAGGCGATCGCCGACGCGGACATCGCCAAGCGCGACATCGTGCACGTCAACGCGCACGCCACCTCGACCCCGGTCGGGGACATGCTGGAGATCGGCGGGCTGCACAAGGCGCTCGGCGACCACCCGGTGCTGTCCGCGACGAAGTCGATGACCGGTCACCTGCTCGGTGCGGCCGGTGCGCTGGAGTCGATCGCCACCATCCTGGCGATCCGCGACAGTGTCGTCCCTCCGACGATCAACCTCGACGACCCGGAGCCGGGCCTCACCCTGGATGTCGCCGCGCACAAGGCCCGCCACATGGACATCCCGGCCGCGTTGAACAACGCGTTCGGCTTCGGCGGCCACAACGTGGCTCTCGTCTTCGCCCGACCCTGAGATCCCGCGCAAGGGCCCCTCCTCGTCGAGGAGGGGCCCTTGTGTCGTTCAGCCCCGGTTGCGGGGGTGCTGCTTAGCGGTGCGCTCGTTGCCGTGGCGGTAGTTGCCGGTCGGCCCGTTGCACGTGCCGGAATCCTTCTGCCGCTCCCATGGGTGGAGGCTGTCAGACCGGCCGGGGGGCGGGGCGACCCGATTTCCGTGCGAGGGCTCGCGAAGGGCGAGTGAGGTGGGCGCTGATCCGTCCGCGCCCGGCTGGTCAGGTGCGACAGGTCGTCGCGGGCAGTCCGGGGACGGCCACCGGTGACCGGCCGCCCGGCTGGGCCTTGCCGGCGAGCACTGCGGCCAGGGCGGTCATCGACGCCCGGCTGGAGGAGTACGTGGCCAGCAGCGTCGGTGACTTGGCGTCGGCCAGCACGTACGGGGTGTCCATGGCGACCGTGACCGCCGCGTCCGCGCTCAGGTCCTTGGCGCCGTCGCCGTAACCCACCAGGTGCACGATGGTGCCGCCGCTGGGCTTGACCTGCACCCCGGCGGCGGTCAACGCGGCGGTGAGCGTGGCCCGGGTGCCGTCCCGACCGCCGGACGAGGTGACGGTGACCGGCCCGCGTACCGCCTTGCCGCAGGCGCCCCGCAGCACTGTCACGGCGGCGGCGGCCAGCGCGTCGGCCGCCGCCCGGTGCGCCGGGGTGTTGAGCGTGGACATCTGCGCCGCCGGCAGGTCCGCGAGCTGGAACTTCATGGTCAGCACCCGGGTGACCGCCTCGACCAGCCGGGTCCGGGGCAGCGATCCGCCGCGCAGCGCGGCGAGCAGGCCGTCGTACGCCTGACCGACGTTCGGGGTCATCAGGATGAGGTCGTTACCGGCGTTGAGCGCCCGGACCGCCGCCTCGCCGGGAGCCCAGCGCTTCGCGGGCGGCATGTTCATGCCATCGGTGATCACCACGCCCTTGAAGCCGAGTTGGCCGCGCAGCACGTCGGTGAGCAGTTTGTGCGAGAACGTCGCAGGGGTCCCCGGGTCGATCGCGCGCGCGTCCAGGTGACCGGACATCACGGCCATGGCGCCCGCGTCCATACCGGCGGTGAACGGCGGCCACGCGCCGCTCTGCAAGGCCGCGGCGGACTGGGTGAGCACCGGGAGGTCCTGGTGCGAGTCGTCGGCGCTGTGGCCGTGCCCGGGGAAGTGCTTCAGGGTGGCCGCGACCCCGGCCGCCTGGAGGCCACGGACCGCCCCGCCGACCTGTGCGGCGGCCTTCTTCGGGTCGGCGCCGTACGACCGGGAGCCGATCACTGTGCTGCGGGTGGCCAGCACGTCGGCCACCGGGGCGAAGTCGATGTTGATGCCCATCGCGGCCAACTCGGTGCCGGCGGCCCGCCAGGCGGCCTCGGTGAGCTTCGGGTCACCGGCCGCGCCGGCCGCGAGGGCGCTGGGCAGCACTGTGACCCCGTCGCTGACCCGGGTGACGACGCCGTACTCCTGGTCGGTGCCGATCAGGAGCGGCGCGGGGCCGGCGGTGAGCCGACCGGCGGCCGCACGCAGCCCGGTGGTGAGCTCGTGCACCTGCTTGGGATTGTCGACGTTCGTGGTCTCCTGGTTGCCCTTCGTCGGGTCGTCGGCGCTGAAGCCGACCAGGATCAGGCCACCCAGTCGGTACTTGGCGATCATGTCGGCGGGGGTGTCGACCCCGGCGAGGGCCTGGTTACCGGCCGCCGAGCCGGCGGAGACCTTCGTCGCCGAGTCGCCGTAGGCGTACGGCATCAGCACCTGGCCGACCAGGTCTTCGTCGGACAGCGTCGCCACCAGCGCGGCGGCGCGGCCGGCGGGGTCGCTGGCCGGCGGCGCGGCCGGGGCGCTCGGGCCGGCGGACGAGGCGGCCGGGCTGGGCGTCGGGGTGGGTCGGGGTGACCCGCCCGAGCAGCCGGAGAGGAGCAGGGCGGTCAGGGCGGCGACAGCGACACGGGCGCGCCACGGGCGATTCGACACGCCGCCTATCCCACCAGTTCCCCCTTATCGGGGCAACTTGACCTTACCGCCCGCACGCCGCACCGGCGGCGCGCGTGCACGTAGCCGCCTCGCGGACCGTCGGGTCAGCCGACCCGAGTGAGCAAGGTCACCGGGGCGCCGTCGCCGGCATACCGGTAGGGCTCCAGGTCAGCGTCCCACGCCGTGCCGAGCGCCTTGTCGAGGGCGTGCGCCAACGCCTCCGGGGCCCGCGAGGCCGCCATCAGCGCCCGAAGGCGGTCCTCGCCGAGCTGGATGTCGCCGGCCACGCCGACCGTCGCCCGGAACAGGCCACGAGCCGGCACGTACATGAAGCGCTCACCGTCGGCATTGGGACTCGGTTCCTCGGTGACCTCGAAACGGATCATGGGCCACTGCCGTAGGGCAACAGCCAGCTCGGCGCCCGTCCCCGGACGACCGGTCCACCCGCACTCTGCCCGGCGTGCGCCGGGGTCGACGGGCTGAGCCGTCCACTGCAGGTTGACCGGCGCGGCTAGGACGCGCGCGATCGCCCACTCGACGTGCGAGCACACGGCGAGCGGGGTCGAGTGGACGTATACGACGCCACGCGTTGGCACGGTGACCTCCCGGGAGAGCGAGGTGCGTCTTCCCCTACGACCTCGTCCACCCAGGTGGCTGCTGCAACACATGATGACTCCTGTGACGCGTGGTGCGCCAGGGAATCGGAAAAAACGCCGGGTGGAATAGCCGGACGGGTGGTCGCCGTTGCCTCTCAGGACACCGCGACGACCAGCATGATGTCGTGGTCCTGTACAGTTCCACCGGCGGCTTATGCCGCGTTACACCTTCGCGGGCCGAGTCACGTACGACCCGCACACAGCCCCCGGACGTCCAGTCCTCCCGTACGTCTTGCAAGGAGTACCTCCGTGGCGAGCAACACCTCTAAGACCGCGCGCGCGTCCGTCCGGGCCGGCCAGGCTGGCCAGGGTGGCGCCCTCAGCGTGCTGGGCGAGTTCAAGTACCTCATCCCGCTCAACGGCGGCAAGCACGCCTACGTGCGGAACCTGACCAACGGCAAGACCGCGCACCTGCGCACGGACTCCGACGCCTTCGTCGAGGAGATCCGCGTGCTGGCCGCCGCCGGCCACGCCGCCAAGATCCGGGCGGAGATCAACAACCTGGCTGCCACCCACCCGGGTGACGGCTGGGAGGCCACCGAGAAGCGCCTGGTCGCGGCCGGCGTCTTCGAGGGCTGAGCCCTCCCCCACGCACCAACCGAAACCGCCCGCCGGGAACTCCCGGCGGGCGGTTTCGTACGTCCACGGCCGGGTCAGCCTGGATCGAGCAGGGCGACCTCTCCGGTGGCCAGGTCGTAGAGGCCGCCGACCACTGCCACCCGGCCGGCGGCTACCGGCCCGGCCAGCAGGTCGTCCTCGCGCAGGGTGCGCACCGTGCGCCGGACGTGTCGGCGGATCGCCAGCGGCCGCACCGCCGGATCGTCGATCCCCGCCTCGGTGACCGCCGGGGCGATCTCGTCCACCAGGTACGCCAGAGACCCCCCGGGACGCTGCCCGGTGCGCAGCGCCTCCACCGCGGCCTCCACCGCGCCGCACCGCTCGTGGCCGAGGACCATCACCAGCGGTACGCCGAGCTGGCCGACCACGTACTCGATCGAGCCGCAGACCGCGCGATCGAGCACGTGCCCCCCGGTACGGATCACGCAGATCGCGCCGAAGGTCTGGTCGAAGATCGCCTCCAGCGGCACCCGGGAGTCGATGCAGCCCAGCACCACTGCGTACGGCTGCTGGTCGCCGGAGGCCGCCGCGGCGGCGGCCGTGACGTCGTGTCCGTGCACCGGCTGACCGCTGACGAACCGCCGATTGCCGGCGAGCAGATCGGCCAGCGCGGCGCGCGGCGTACCGCCGGCCTGCCGCCCCTGCCCCGACGTCGCGCCCATGGGCGCCCCCGACGACCCCATGCCGTTCAGCTTGGCCCGCCGCCGCCCAGCACGGGCGAGGTCGGAAATCTTCGCCACGGTGCGATTGGCGTGGCGTCATGGAGGGTAGCCGGTGTGTTACCGCCGGGTATCGGAGGTGCTGGTGGTACTCGGGCGGCCCTGGGGAGGTGGCGATGCCGGAGCGGTTCGAGGTCGGTCTGCCGGACGGCGTACGGCTCAACGTCGAGGCGACGGGTCCGACGGACGCCCCGGTCACCGCCATCCTGCTGCACGGCTGGACGCTGGACGGGCGCGCCTGGCACCGGCAGGTCGACGCACTCAGCGCGGCCCCGTTCGGTGGTGCGGTGCGGGTGGTCGCGTACGACGCGCGGGGGCACGGCCGGTCCAGCTGCATGGCGCTGCCCACGGCGACAGTGGCCCAGTTGGGTGACGACCTGGCCGCGGTGATCGACGCCGTGGCGCCGACCGGCCCGGTGGTGCTTGTCGGGCACTCGATGGGCGGCATGACGATCATGGAGTACGCCCACCGCCACCCCGCGCACTTCGCCGCCCGTACCGCCGGCCTGGTCTTCGTCTCGACCACCGCCGAGGGGCACACGCACACCGTCTACGGGCTCTCGCCGCGGATCGCCCGGTTGATCCGGCTGGCCGAGACGACAGGCGCCGGCGTGCTGGCCCGGTGTGGCTCGTGGCGGGCGCCCCGGGCACTGCTGAACGCGCTGCGGCCGAGCATCCGGTGGATGCTCTTCGGTGACAGCTGCGAGCCGGCCGACATCCGCCTGGTGACGTCGGCGGTGGCTCGGGCCTCGCTACGCTCGATCGGCGGGTTCCGGGCCTCCATCGGCACCCAGCACCGACTGGACACCCTCGCCGCGTTGGCCCACCTGCCGGCCGCCGCCCTGGTCGGCGACCGGGACCGGCTGACCCCACCGCCGTGCGCCGAGTCGATCGCGGCCGCCCTGCCGGCCACCGAGCTGACCGTCTGCCCAGGTGCCGGGCACATGCTGATGATGGAACGCCCGGACGAGGTCAACGCGGCGCTCACCGGGGTTCTGCGCCGGGTGCTCACCGAAGCGCCGCACGCGATCACCGCCGAAACGGGTGCGTGAGCACGTTCCCGCACCTCGGGCGCGGCAGGTCGGGCCCAGGGCCGTACTCTTCTCGGTTGGCCCGCGCGGTTCCCGCCGCCTGCCGGCGACCTCTGAAGGAGCGTGCGTTGACCGACCAGACCGGCCTGGAGCAGGAGATCGCCGTCGAGCAGCGACACCTCGACCGGGTGTACGCCCGACTGGCCGAGCTGCGGCAGTCGGCCGTCCGCGCCGAGCGTGACGGCTACCGGATGGCGCGGGTGGGCACGCACGGCGCGCTGGTCGAGCGCGACGCGATGGTCTTCCACGCGGCGCAGCGGCGGCACACCCTGGACGCCGAGCACGAGGGGCTGGTCTTCGGCCGGCTGGACCTGCGCGACCGTCAGGTGCTGCACGTCGGGCGACTGGGGATCCGCGACGAGAACGCCGTCACGCTCGTCGTCGACTGGCGCGCGCCGGCCGCCGCCGCCTTCTACCAGGCCACCCCGGCGCAGCCGCTGGACGTGGTGCGGCGCCGCACCATCCAGTCCCGCGCCGAGCGGGTCACCCGGATCGAGGACGACCTGCTGGACCCGACGGCCGCCCCGGAGGGGATGACGGTCGTCGGTGACGGCGCGCTGCTGGCCACCCTGTCCAAGGCCACCGGCCGGGGTATGCGCGACATCGTGGCGACCATCCAGCGGGAGCAGGACGAGGCGATCCGCTCCCCCGGCTCCGGGGTGACGATCGTCGCGGGCGGCCCCGGCACCGGCAAGACCGCTGTCGCCCTGCACCGGGCCGCGTTCCTGCTCTATTCCGACCGCAGCCGCTACGCCGGCGGCGGCATCCTGGTGGTCGGCCCGTCGTCGGTCTTCGTCGAGTACATCGGCTCCGTGCTGCCGTCGCTCGGTGAGGACACCGCGACCCTGCACTCGCTGGGCACCCTCTTTCCGGGGATGACAGCGACCCGCCCCGACCCGCCCGAGGTGGCGGCGGTGAAGGGCTCGTTGCGGATGCGCCGGGTGCTGGAGCGGGCGGCCCGCGACGCGGTGCCGGGCGGCCCGGGTGAGCTACGGCTGCTCTACCGGGGCACGCTGCTGCGACTGGACCGGGCCGCGCTGGACCGGATCCGGGATCGCGCGCTGCAACGCGGCGCGCGGCGCAACGAGGTGCGTCGGGCCGGTTTCGACGGGGTGTTCGCAGCGCTCTGGGCGCAGGCCCGTGAGCTGAGCAGCGGTCGGCTGCCGGAGCAGCCCGCCTTCGAGGCGGAGATCGCCGAGCGGTCGGAGTTCCGGGAGTTCCTCAAGGCGTGGTGGCCTCGGCTGCACCCCCGGCACGTGCTCGGCTGGCTGGCGCAGCCGGATCGGCTGCGCCGGTACGCCGGGGGAATCCTCTCCTCGGCGGAGATCCGGCTGCTCAACGCCGCGTACCGGAACCTGGACTCGGCCGGGCTGACCATCGCCGACGTGGCGCTGTTGGACGAGTTGGACGCGCTGCTCGGTAAGCCCGCGCAGCCGGCTCGCGCGCGACGCGATCCGTTCCAGCTCGCCGGTGGCGTCCGCGAGTTGAGCACCCTCGGCGAACGGCAGCGGGCCGCCCGCGCGGCGGCCCGGGAGCGCCCGGAGGACTACCGGGAGTACGCGCACGTGGTGGTGGACGAGGCGCAGGACGTCTCGCCGATGCAGTGGCGGATGATCGGTCGGCGCGGCCGACTGGCCTCCTGGACCGTGGTGGGCGACCCGGCGCAGACCGCGTGGACCGGCGATCCGGAGGAGCTGAACCGAGCCCGGGACCAGGCGCTGGGCCGGCGTAAGCGACACGACTTCACGCTCACCACCAACTACCGCAACTCTGCGGAGATCTTCGCGGTGGCGGCGGCGGAGATCCGTCGGCTCTACCCCGACCTGCCGCTGCCGACAGCCGTCCGCTCCACCGGGGTCGAACCGGTCGAGCTGGTGGTACCCGCAACCGGGTTGGAGACCGCGACAGTGGAGGCCGCCGCCGGCCTGCTGGCCGAGGTGGAGGGCACGGTCGGGGTGATCACGCCGGTCCCCCGCCGCGACGAGGTCGCCGGTTGGCTCGGCGCGCTCGGCGCGCCGAGGTTGCAGGTGGTGACCAGCCTGGAGGCCAAGGGCATGGAGTACGACGGGGTGGTGCTGGTCGCCCCGAGCGAGATCCGGGCGGATCCGGGCGCCGGAGTACGCACCCTGTACGTGGCGCTCTCCCGGGCCACCCAGCGGCTCACCACCATCGACTCGACCGGCTGACCTGCGCGGACCGCCGTCGGTGAGAGGCGCTGCACATATACTTGCACACATAGCGATGTGAGCATACATTTGACCGGGTCCCGGCCAGCGACGGAAGGTGGTTCTCGTGGGCGCAGGTCATGACCACCACCATGGGTCCGTCGCCAATGCCGCACACCAGCACCGGGGTCGACTCTGGGCCGCATTCGGGCTGCTCGCCACCCTGATGGTGGTCGAGGCGGTGGTCGCCCTGCACACCGGCTCGCTCGCCCTGCTCTCCGACGCCGGGCACATGTTCACCGACGTGCTCGGCATCGGGATGGCGCTCGCCGCGATCACGGCGACCCGGCGGGCCACCGGCGACCCGCAACGCACCTTCGGGCTCTACCGACTCGAGGTGCTCGCCGCGCTGGCCAACGCCGTCCTGCTCTCCGGCGTCGCGATCTACGTGGTGATCGAGGCGATCCGCCGTTTCGGCGATCCGCACCAGGTCATCGCCGGCCCGATGCTCGCCGTGGCAGTGCTCGGCCTGCTCGCGAACATCGCCGCCTTCGCCCTGCTGCGCGCCGGGGCCCGGGAGAGCATCAACCTCCAGGGCGCCTACCTGGAGGTCCTCGGCGACCTGCTCGGCTCGCTCGGCGTCATCGGCGCGGCACTGCTCATCACCGTCACCGACTGGTGGTGGGCCGACCCCCTGGTCGCGGTCGCCATCGGCGTGTTCATCCTGCCGCGCACCTGGCGGCTGGCCCGCGCCGCCGTCCGCATCCTGGTGCAGGCCGCCCCTGAGCACCTCCAGGTGACCGCCGTGCACGACCGGCTGGCCGCGGTCCCCGGTGTCGTCGAGGTGCACGACCTGCACGTCTGGACGCTCACCTCGGGCATGGATGTGGCCTCCGCACACCTGACCATGGCACCTGGCGCGGAGGTCGGCGCGGTGCTCACCGCGGCGCGTACGGCCCTGCACGACGACTTCCGCATCGAGCACGCGACACTGCAGATCGAGCCCGGCGCCGCCTCCGGAGCGTGTGGCTCCATCGAATGGTGACGGGGCTTTTCGGAACATTGCTCGGCTTTCGCCGTAATTTTCCGTGGTGACGCACGCACCGTCCGTCACATTGGCTGCAGCGGCCCCATCGGCACCGGTAGGCTCGGTCCCGGCCTCCACCAGGCGGCGCCCTCCCGGCGCCGGTGGTGGTCGCCGCCTAATCGCCCAGCTGGGCGAACCGGGGAACCATGTTTCTGGGGTGCATCCGCGTCAGCGGTAGGGATCTTCCGTCCCGAACCCGTCAGCTAACCCGGTCGGCGGCTGACGGAAGGACATGCTCAGTGGCACCAGCACGACCACCCGCCGCCCGACTGGCGGCCCTGATCGTCGCGATGTTCGCCCTCGGCGTCGCGCTTCCGGCCGGCACCGCCTCGGCCGCTCCCCCAACCGGATCGCGGGCCGCCGCACCCGACTCCGACGAGGAGGGCGGCACCCCGGCGTTGCGCGCCCAACTCGAGGCAGCCAGCAAGGGCTACCTGGACGCGAAGCGCGCCCTGGACACCTCCGTACAACGGCAGCAGCAGCTCGCCACCCAGCTGAAGACCATCGAGGTCGAGATCGACCAGCGCAGCAGCAAGGTCGGCGAGATCGCCGGAGTGGCGTACCGCACCGGCCGGCTCGGCGCGATGTCGGCGCTGCTCAACAGCAACACTCCCGAAGGCTTCATGGACCGGGCGGCCGCGCTGGACGCGGTGGCCGCCAACGAGGACAGGGTGCTGGGCGACCTGCTGAAGAGCAAGGACCAGGCCAACCGCACCCGGGGCGCCCTGGACGGCGAGATCACCGAACAACGCAAGCAGGTCGCGGTGATGGCCAAGCGCAAGGATCAGGCCGAACGGGCCCTGACCGTGGCCACCGCGCCCAAGCCGCAGACCACCGCCGACACCGGCTCCAACCGGGGCACCTCCAGCGCCAACGCGAAGGCCGCACCGCGCAACTCGGACGGCTCCTGGCCCTCCGAGTCGTGCAGCGTCAACGACCCCACGCCGGCCAACGGCTGCATCACCCCGCGCACCCTGCACGCCCTCAACCAGGCCAAGGCCGCGGGCTTCACCCGGTACGTCTCGTGCCACCGCCCCAGCGGCTCTGGTGAACACCCGAAGGGTCGGGCCTGCGACTTCGCCGCACAGAAGAGCGGCTTCGGTGGAGCCGCCACCGGCGGCGACAAGACCTACGGCAACAACCTTGCCGCGTACTTCATCCGCAACGCGGACCGGCTCGCCGTGCTCTACGTGATCTGGTACAAGCAGATCTGGCTGCCCAGCAGCGGGTGGAAGTCGTACAGCGGGGCGCACGGCACCCCGTCGACCGACCACACCAACCACGTACACCTGTCGGTCTACTGACCCACGCGTCGTGATGCCTGTGAGCCATCGGTGATGACTCACAGGCATCACCTGCGTCCGGGCCGGGCTACGTCGCCGGACGTACCCCTGATGTCGTCGCTCGTCGGACGACCCGGCCGGGGCCGGCGGGCAGCATCGCGGTATGCCTCGGATCCGACCCCGCACCCGCAAGGCTCTGCTCACCCTGCACCTCGTCACCTCACTCGGCTGGCTGGGCACCGACCTGGTGCTGCTCACCCTCGGCATCGCCGTGCAGCGGGGTGCCGACCCGGGGGTGGTCTATCCGGTCACGGCCCTGGTCGGCACTGTGCTGTTCGCGCCGCTGAGCGTCCTGGTCTGGCTGATCGGAGTCGCCAGCTCGCTGCTCACCCCGTGGGGGCTGCTGCGCCACCGCTGGGTGCTGGTCAAGCTCGTGCTCACCACTGTGATGGTCGGGCTGGTGCTGTTTCTGCTGCTCCCGAACCTGCGCCACGCCGGAGCGGTCGGCGCCGCCCTGCCCACACGGGATCGCGCCGACCTGGTCATCGCGCCGGCGGTGTCGACCAGCCTGATGATCATCGCGACCGTGCTGTCCACGTACAAGCCGTGGGGCCGGCGCCGTCCCGCCGCCGGAACCACCCTCGCGGGCCGTGGCCGCACCACCTGATCACATCGGCCGTCGACCGCGCCGTGATCACACGCGACGCTTCCATGATCGCGCTGCAACCAGGATGTGAACACCGTTGCGTTAGGCGGAGTGGCTGTTCGTCAACCCCGCGCTGTTCCGTCGATCATGGACTTGTGGTGGGTGGCAAAGTGCCCGGATCGAGCCAAACCCGGCACCGTAACTCCATGATCGACGAGGGTGGGGTGCCCCTCTTCCGCGATCTTGCGTTTACTGTCGCGACACAAGAGGTCATTCGGCGCATATCGGCGACCGAAACTGCAAGATCGGCGCGGGCGGGGCGTTTCTGGACTGGCGGACCTGGGCTCACCGCGCCCTTGCACCCAGCAACCGCTCGCTAACGCAATTGTGTTGACCAGGATGTGGTGGCCTCCGGGCGCCGCGAGGCCACTACATCCACGATCGAGCACGATCATGAAGCGGGGCAACGGCCGGCGCGGCGGGCCGGCAGTGGAGCGCGGGCGGGGGTAGGCCGGCGGTGGAGCGCGCCGGACGGGCGGGGCGGGTCAGGCCGGGGGTGGGGGGGTGCCGGTGCGGTCGAGGGCCGCGCCCAGGCGGGTGGCCAGGGCTAGGTGAGCGGCCTGGGCCTGGCGAAACGCGTAGCGGAACAGCGGCGTCGGGGCGGTCAGGGTGATCTCGACGTCGATGCGGACCAGGCCGTCCGGCTCGGCGCGCAGTCGGGTGTGGTTTCGCACCGTGGTGGCCGGCCACTGGCGGGCCACCATGACGATCTCGTCGGCCTCGCTGATCAGCACGTCCGCGCGGTAGGTGGTCCGGAAGCGCAGCGGGCCGGCCGCCAACCGGTCGTTGATCGTGTAGCTGGCCTGCGCGCCGGGTCGGGGCGGCACCCGGCGGACCCGGACGATCAGCGGATGCAGCTCACCCTGCCGGGTCAGGTCGCTGAGCAGTGCCGCCGCCTCGGCGGGTGAGCATCGGGCCTGAACGGTGTAACTGAAGGTATCGCTGCTGAGCACACCGTCTCCCGCCGTCGTTTGGTCGCCCGATCGTCCCGTACCGATGTCTGGCTGGCAACGCCCGGACGGACACGCACTGTTGTCCCGGCGTTCGCACACCGTTCGCACTACGGTCGGCTAATGGGAAATCACCAGCTGTGACGGAGGGTGGATGCGTGAAGGGCTACGACCGATGAGCGGGCACGTGATGGTCTTCGCGCCCACTCCACAGCTGACGGTGACCGTGGACCAGCCCAACGACCACCCTGAGCTGCACCTGCACCCCGGCGGTCAGGGCGTCTGGCAGGCCCGCATGGTGATCTCCCTCGGTGTCGACGTGGTGCTCTGCGCAGCCCTCGGTGGCGAGATCGGCCAGGTGCTGGAGCCGCTACTGGTCAGCGAGGGCGTGGACCTCAAGGTGGTGGCCCGTGACTCCGGCAGTGGCGGGTACGTGCACGATCGCCGGGATGGATCCCGGCAGGAGATCGCCGACGTGCCCGGACAGCCGTTGAGCCGGCACGAGATCGACGAGCTGTACAACCTCGCCCTCGGCGAGGGCCTGCGGGCCTCGGTGAGCATCCTCAGTGGGCCGAACGAACCCTGGCTCGTGCCCGCCGACCTGTACCGACGCTTCGCCGCTGATCTCGGCGCGAACGGCGGCCGGGTGGTGGTCGACCTCTCCGGCGATCACCTCGGTTCGGTGCTGGAGAGCGGGGTGTTCTTCCTCAAGGTGAGTCACGAGGAGTTGATCCGCGACGGCCGCGCCCGCAGCGACGACACCGGGGAGCTGACCCGGGCCATGTACGAGCTGCACGCGGGCGGCGCCGAGACGGTGGTGGTGAGCCGGGCCGACCAGCCGGCGTTGGCGCTCATCGACGGGGAGCTGTTCCAGGTCGAGATGCCCCGGCTGGAGGCCGCCGACCCGCGCGGCGCAGGAGACTCGATGACCGCCGGAGTGGCGGCCGTCGTGGCCGGCGGCGGGGACATCCGGACCGCCATCCGCACCGGCGCCGCCGCTGGCGCGCTGAACGTGACCCGGCACGGCCTGGGCACCGGTCGACTGGATTCGATCACCGGCCTGGTGGACCGGGTCCGGCTGGTACCCGCGGACGACCGGCAACAGGAACGGACCACCCCGGACGAGTTGGCCGGCCGGGTGGTCGAGCGATGACCCTGCGAGTGCTGATCACCAACGACGACGGGATCGCGGCGCCGGGCATCCAGGCACTGGCCTGGGCGGCCAGGCAGCGGGGCCTGGACGTGGTGGTCGCCGCGCCGATGGAGGAGGCGAGCGGCACCAGCGCCGCGATGAGCGCCCTGGAGCGCGACGGGCGAGTCGTCGTGAACGATCACCCGCTGCCGGACCTGGAAGGTGTGCCGGCGTACGGGGTCGCCGGGTCCCCCGGCTTCATCACGCTGATCGCCCTGCACGGGGCGTTCGGCCCACCGCCGTCGGTGGTGCTCTCGGGTGTCAACCGGGGCGCCAACGCCGGCCGGGCGGTGCTGCACTCAGGGACCGTGGGCGCCGCGTTCACCGCCGCCACGAACGGCTGCCGGGCGATCGCGGTCTCCCTCGACGTGCTCTCGGCCGGCGAGGCGACGGCCGCGAGCGGTGGCGCCGCGGTGGACGCCGCCGCCCGGGTACGCGACGCCGAGCGGCACTGGAGCACTGCGGCGCGGGTCGCCCTGGACCTGCTCCCCCGGTTGACCTCCGCGCCGATGGAGAGCGTGCTCAACGTGAACACCCCGGACCTGCCGCACGGGCAACTGCGCGGGGTGCGGCGAGGCACCCTGGCCAGCTTCGGTCAGGTGCAGATGACGGTGGCCGAATCCGGTCACGGGTTCGTCCGCACCTCGCTGGAGGAGCCGGGGCAGGCCGCACAGCCCGGCACGGACGTGGCGTTGCTGGCCGCCGGGTACGCGTCGGTGACGGCCATCCGAGCGGTCACCGAGGCGACCGACATCGACCTGACCGGCTTGGACGAGCAGCCCTGACGGGGGCGCCCGGCGCGCTCAGGCGCCGGGCAGCACCTCGGGGGTGGCTGCGCCGGCGAAGTAGGGCTCCGGGGCACCGAAGAGGCCGAGCAGGCCGGTCACCCAGAGCTGCCGGTGCACGAACCGGCTCGGCTCGGTGACCAGCAGCTTGACGTCGCTGACCTCGGCGGTCTGGAAGCCGGCAACCATGGCGCTGATGCCGACCGAGTCGATGAAGGTGACCAACCTCATGTTGAGTTCGATGCGCAGCGGGCGGCCCTTGGCCAGCACCTCCGCGATCGCTTCGCGCACCTCGTACGCTGTGTCGACGTCGATCTCGCCCCGTGGGGCGATCTCCACGACACCACCGGACAGAACCGACTTCACGATCGACAGGCTCACGCGAGCACCTCCACCCGCCCGTCCCCCGGGCGCCTCATCAGTACGCGGGCCGCGACCGAGAGTATTCCTCCGATGGCCTCGGTCGCCACCCCTCGGGATGAGCAATTCGCGGATCCGGGCCCACAAAGCCACCCATATCCGCACTTTTCAGCATCTGATTACTCAAGACTTTTCGTTATCTGAGCACCGGCGATCGGTCGTGACCGGTCCGCCGCCGAACCAGGGTAGCGGTCTGGACCCGCCCGACCCGACAACCGGGCCCTGACGTACGCCTGCCCCGTGTGCCGTCGGCGTGTCGCCAACAGCCGGCTGGCGCGGTCCGCGTCCACGGTTGCCGACGCGCCCTAGCATCGACCGGGACACCCGCCGTGACGGAGAGGATCTTCGATGATCAAGCGACTTGCCGGTTTGGCCGGCGTCGGCGTTCTGCTCGCCCTTGTCCTGGCCTGCGGTTTCGGTGGCGGGGGCGACGATGACGATGATGACGACGACGATTTCGCCCGAGGTGTCTCCGTGTCAGCGGTGCGCTGAGTCGGTAACGCGCCGGGTCATGGTGCGCGGATGACCGAACTGCCGGTGCTCCGCCGAGGTCGGGGTTTGCGACCGGCTGACGCGGGGCACTGCGGTGTAGGCGACACCGTGACGCGCTGGAAAGACGCCGAGGTCCGAAGTGGCCGGCGGCTTCGGCACCTGAGGAGGTAACCACGATGTTCGGAACCAACCTGCTGGAACGGCGCAGCAAGCCGGAGCGGATCGCGGACCAGGCCTGGGAGCACCTGCTCTCGGCCGTCAGCTACGCCGGAGACAGCGTGCGGGACACCGCCCGCTCGGCCCGCCAGAACAGCAGCGACCTCGCCGACGGGGCGGGTGACCTGGTGGGATCCGCCGCCGACGAGGCGCGACGCCGGGCCTCGCTGGCCTTCGACGCGCTCGCCGGCCGCCAGCCGGCACTGCCCTGGACGCTCCTGATCGGCGCCGCGCTCGTCGGTGCGGCGGTCGGCTGGGCCGTCGGCTCCGCCGCGCGGGCCGCCGGCAGCCGGGACGACCGTGCCGTCGACGACGTGGAGTTCGTCGACGTCGACCGCCCCAGCTCCCCCGCCGTCTGAACCAACAGCACCACGCGGGCCCCGCTCAACCGGGTTGAGCGGGGCCCGCCGTGGTGCTGTCGTATGACCCGGTCCGCCGGGTGCCGGACCCCTCAGGCGACCCGGCGGACCGGTGTTCGGTGGTGATCCGGGGTCCCGGCCCGGATCACCCGCTCAGCGACTCGTGCAGGTGATGGCCGCCGGGGACGTGTTGGTGCCGGTCCATGAGCCGAGGAAACCGGCGGTGGTGCTGGCCCCGGCGGCGAGCGCGCCGTTCCAGCCGCTGTCCCGGACCGACACGGCGGCCCCGGTCTGTGTGTGGGTGCCGCCCCAGAGCTGGCTGACCCGCTGGCCGTCGGTGAAGGTCCAGCTCAGCGTCCAGCCGGCGATGGGGGCGCTGCCGGCGTTGCTGACCACCAGCTCGGCCTGGAAACCGCCTGACCAGGAACCGGTCACCCGGTAGGTCGCCGCACAACCGGCGGTCGGCGGCGGGGTGGTGGGCGGTGGGGTCGTCGGCGGTGGGGTGGTCGGCGGTGGGGTCGTCGGCGGTGGGGTGGTCGGCGGTGGGGTGGTCGGCGGTGGGGTCGTCGGCGGTGGGGTGGTCGGGGGCTCGCCGTCGGTGGGATCGGCGACCAGGATCCCGCGACCGTTGGTGCCGAGGTAGACCCGGCCGTGGACGCGCGGATCGCCGGTCAGCGCCTCCGTCGGATTGCCGTACTGGTGGCGGTCGTCGTTGACGCGTACCCAGGTCGCCCCGGCGTCGTCGGAGCGGTGCACGCCCGGTTGACCGTCCACCGTGCCGTAGAGGAACACGGCGGGATTGGTCCGCCCCGCTGCCGCCTTGCCGAAACCGACGTTGCCGGAGGCGCTGACGCCGTTCAGCCTGCTGAAACTGGCGCCGGCGTCGGTGGAGCGCCACAGCCCGCCGGGCCCGGCCAGCCACAACTCGCCAGCCCGGCCCGGCAGGGCCTTGAACCGCACGTCGGCGGTGGGCAACCCGGTCGCCGTGGTCGGGGTGAAGCTGGCCCCGCCATCGGTGCTCAGGTAGAAGCGCCCACCGCTGAAGCCGTAGAAACGGGTGGGGTCGACCCGGTCGGACTCGATCGTCGCGTTCGCCGGGATGCCGGTCGACGCTGCCCAGGAGTTGCCGAAACCGACCGAGTGGACGACGCGTTGGCCCGCGTCACCGGGCGCCCAGACGAACCGGCTGCCGTCGGCGGCGGCAGCCACCGTGCCACCCAGGTTGACCCCGGACGGCTCGGTGCCCTGGAACCAGGTGGCGCCGCCGTCGGTGGAGAAGGCGACGTGACTGTCGTTGGGCCGGTCGGCGTCGGTGAAGTTGCCGGCGCGTACCAGCACCGCGGGCTTGCTCTCCGCGTAGTCCAGGCTGGTGGTGCTCGTGAAGACCGGCTGGGTGAACAGCATCGCCGGGATCGTGTCGAGGTCGGTGTGACGGAAACCGCCGACGTCGCCGAGCGCGCTGATCAGGGGTGCGCCGCTGGGTGGGCTGATCAGGTCGAGGACGGCGGTCTCCTCCAGCCCTCGGACCATCGGTCGGAGGGTGAGCTGGCCGCCGGTGTCCCACCTGGTCAGGTCGGTGGTGCCGTAGATGGTGGCGCCGGTGCCGTACATCATTCGGTTGGAGTCGTGTGGGTCGATCTCCACCGACTCGTTCATCCAGCCGAGCTTGGGCGATGCCTCCGGGGGCGCCGGGTTGACGCCGAAGGTCAACCAGGGCACCGAGCTGATGTCCATGGTGTAGCGGCGGGACCGCTCGGGATAGCTGGTGAAGTCCCAGATCCGGGTCCAGGTCGCCCCGCCGTCGGTGCTGCGGAAGAAGATGGCGTCCGGCCACCAGGAGACCTGGGTGGCCACCATCAGCGTGTTCGGGCGAAGACGATCGATGGTCAGGCCGCTGTAGCCGAAGTAGGCGTCTGCGCTGGTGGAGGGCACCGGGCTGATCCGCGTCCAGGCCCCGGTCGACCCTGTGAACTTCCAGACGTCGCCCTTGCCGCCGTCGTACGGGCCGCCGGTGTCGCTGGTGGCGATGTAGAGGTGACCGCCGACCGGGTCGACGACGCCCTTGTGGGCCAGGTAGCCGGTGGGTTGGCCGGGGATGCGCGCCCAGGTGACGCCGCCGTCGGTGCTGCGGTAGACCGGGTTCTCCTTGTCCGCCACGCCCACGTAGATGGTCTGCGTGGTGGAGCCGGCGGTGCCTGTGCTCTTGTCGAAACTGACCCAGGTCAGGCCCTGGTTCTGGCCGTTGTAGCCGTTCGGGTCACTGGGGTCCGCGCGGTAGTTGCCGACGTTGGGGAAGGCGGCGACGCGGGCCCAGGTGACGCCGTGGTCGGTGCTGCGCCAGAGCCCGTTGCCGCCCTCGGCTCCGTAGTACACGATGCTGTTCCGGTTGGGGTCGACGGCGAGCCGCTCCCCCATTCCCCGGCCCGGCATGTTGCCGCCGTTCTTGAACGGCAGTTCGGTGGCCTGCCAGGTGGCGCCCTTGTCGGCCGAGCGCAGGATCGCGCCGTTGTTCGGGTCCCAGCCGTTGGTGTACATGCCGACCGCGGCGTACACGCGGTTGGTCTGCACCGGGTCGGTGGCGACGCTGACCACGCCGTTGTAACCCCACCGGTCGGCGCCGACCCAGTCGAGCAGCGGCGTCCAGGACTGGCTGATCTGTTCCCAGCGGTACGCACCGCCGATGTCGGTGCGCGCGTAGATGAGGTTCTTCTCGGTGGGGTTGAAGACGATGCCGGGCACGAAGCCGCCGCCGCCCACCGGGACGTTTCGCCAGGTGTATGCCTCCGCTGCGGCCGGGGTGGGGGCCGACCCAGCGGCGGTGAACGGAACCACCACGACGGCTGTGGCGGCGGCCAACACGGACGCGACCGTGGCGGCGAGACTTCTCCGCATCTGCGGTTCCTCTCGGATGGAGCCCCGGGGGACGGGGTCGATCGCCTGGGTGACGCCGTGGCCCGGGGGACGAGCACGACGACGGGGACGAGTGGAGCTGCCCTGGCTCCACCACCCGACGCGACGGCTCCCGCGATCGAGGAACTCGATTACCGTAACCGAAAGCCGCTCGCTTTGGAAGCGCTCCCATCATCGATGTTCGTAGGTAGTTTCCGACACCGCCGCCCAGGTCC
The DNA here is from genome assembly GCF_018070365.1 of Micromonospora sp. D93. NCBI lineage: Bacteria > Bacillati > Actinomycetota > Actinomycetes > Micromonosporales > Micromonosporaceae > Micromonospora > Micromonospora sp. D93. The sequence goes on from NZ_JAGPXW010000037.1 coordinate 61,615, forward strand.
GGCCGCGCCGTCACCCGGTCCGGGCGAGGGCGGCTCACCCGGAGCGGCGGCAGGATCGCAGCACGGCGGACCTCCGGCCGCAGCCGGTCCGCCATCGGAACAGCGGAGGAGGGACAGATGGCCATCGCGGAGATCCACCGCACCGACCAGGACATCCAGTCCGCAGTGCTCGACGAGCTGACCTGGGAACCGCGGGTGCAGCCGCACGAGATCGGCGTGACCGTCGCCGAGGGCGTGGTAACCCTGACCGGCCGCGTGGACGGCTACGCCAAGAAGTGGGCCGCCGAACGGGCCGCCCACCGGGTCGCCTCGGTCCGGGCGGTCGCCAACGACGTGGCCGTGCAGCTCGCCAACGGCACCGAGCGCGCCGACAGCGACCTGGCCGCCGCGGCCAGCCACGCGTTGGAGTGGGACGCGTTCGTGCCCATCGAGAAGCTCCAGGTCACCGTCTCGGCCGGCTGGGTGACGCTGCACGGCGACGTCGAGTGGGAGTACCAGCGCCGAGCCGCCGAACGCGCGGTCGCCCGGCTGACCGGCGTACGCGGGGTGAGCAACGGCATCACCGTCCGACCGGCCGCCGCTCCGGACGGCCGGGACCTGGCCGATCGGATTGTCGACGCCCTCGCCCGGGCCGGGGCGACCGAGGCCGAACGGGTCAGCGTCCGGGTGCACGGCGACACCGCGATACTCGCCGGATTGGTGCACTCGATGCCCGAACGGGCCGAGGTCGAGCAGGTGGCCTGGTCAGCGCCCGGCATCCGCGAGGTGCAGAACCACATAGCGGTCGCCCCGGTGCTGCGCTGAGCGGCGCGGGGCGCGAGTTGACCGGGCGCGGAACCACCCGGGGTGGGTGAGCCAGCCTCACCCACCCCGGGAGCAGGCTGGTGGCATGAGTGATCCGAACGGGCTGATCCAACCGGGGCGTACCGCGCCCGGTTTCACCCTGCCGGCCACCCCGGACGGGGCTCTGCTGGGGCCCGAGCAGTTCCGTGGCCGGCCGGTCGTGCTCGCCTTCTACCCCGCCGACTGGAGCCCGGTCTGCGGTGACCAGATGTCGCTCTACCAGTCGGCGGCACCCGTCTTCGCCCAGTACCAGGCGGTGGTGCTCGGCCTGTCGGTGGACGGCATCTGGTCACACCGGGCGTTCGCGGAGAGCCGGGGCATCGAGTTCCCTCTGCTGGCCGACTTCGAGCCGAAGGGCGAGGTGGCACGCCGCTACGGCGCGTACATGCCGAACGGCGAGGCGGCCCGCGCGCTGGTGGTGCTGGACCCGGCGGGCACGGTGACCTGGAGCTACCTGTCGCCGGCCGACGTCAACCCCGGCGCCGACGGCATCTTCGACGCGCTGGACCAACTCGCCGCCGATCGGAAGGTGATGGCCCGATGAGCACGCCACTGCAGGTCACCGCCCGACTTCGGGACCCGGTGACCACCGACGACCACATTCGGGGGCCGGCCGACGCGGCGGTGACAATCGTCGAGTACGGCGACTTCCAGTGCCAGTTCTGCGGTGCCGCGTACCCGAACCTGCACGAGTTGCTGCGGCAGCGGGCCGACACCGTACGGCTGGTGTACCGCTACTTCCCGATCGCGAACGTGCACCCGTACGCCGAACGCGCCGCGGAGACGGCCGAGGCCGCCGGGGTTCGGGGCAGGTTCTGGGAGATGCACGACTGGCTCTACGAGCATCAGGACCAGCTCGACCCGGTGCACCTCTCGCTCGGTGTGGAGCAGGTCGGGTTGCCGCCGGACGAGTTGAACGCCGAGGTGGAGAACCGCGCGCACGCCGACCGGGTGCGCCGGGACTTCGTGGGGGGCATCCGCAGTGGGGTGAACGGCACCCCCACCCTGTTCGTCAACGGCATCCGGCATGACGGCGGGTACGACCTGCCGGACCTGCTGACGGCCGCGGACGCCGCCGCGAACGCCTGACCGCCATCCACTCAGATCAGCCGCAACTCGCGCGCCCGCCGGACTGCTTCACGCCGGCGGGTCGCGTCGAGTTTGCGGTAGATGTTGCGGACATGGGTCTTCACGGTGTTGACCGAGAGGGACAGCTCGCTGGCGATCTCCACGTTGGACAGGATGCTCTGCAGGTAGCGCAGGATGGTCAGCTCCCGCTCGGTGAGCGGCTCGTCGAGCGCTCCCCTCGGTCCGGCGGTCGGCCCGGCGGTGCTCTGCCCCGCGCCGCGCACCAGGTCGCTGACCAGCGCGAAGTGCGCGGTGCCCGCGTCCAGGTGCGCGGCCAGCAGGTCCCGCACGGGCGGCTCGGCACGGGTGAAGACCCTTCGGCAGCCCTGCGGGCCGGCCAGGTCCAGCGTCTGCTCCAGGACCCGTCCCGCCCGACGGGCGTCCCCGACGCGGTCGGCCAGCACCGCGTCCAGCAGGCCCGCCTCCAGACGTACCGGTAGCGGCCAGGCCGTGGCCGCCGGCGCCTGCCAGTCCGGCAGGGTCCGCTCGGCGGCGGCGGCGTTACCGGCCAGCAGCTGCACCTTCGCCAACGTCACCGCGAGCACCGGGTCGGCCCCCTCGTCGGCGGCGCCGGCCAGTAGGTCGCGGGCGGCGTCCAGGTCGCCCCGTGCGGCCCGCAGTTCGGCTTCGGCCGCCCGCAGCAGACCTGTCAACCTGGCGGCGGGAGGTCGGTCGGCCAGCGCCTCGCGGGCCCGGACGAGCAGGCGCTGGCCGGCCGCCGGGTCGCCGGAGTCACGGCGCAGCTGAGCCCGGCACAGCGCGGCCACCGCCGCCGCCACCGGCTCACCGGCTCCCAGCCAGTCGTCACCAACCTCGGGGTTGCCGGACCAGCCCGCCGCGTCGAGCGCGGGGAGAGCGAGGGCGAGGTTCGTCGTGGCCTCCTCCGGCTGGTCGCGCAACAGTGCCACCACGGCGAGAGCCAGGTACGCGTAGCCGCAGTCGAGCCGACAGGACCAGCCCCGACTGGGCGGCATGCCCAGCACGTCCCGGGCCGCCTGCTCGGCCGTCCGCAGCTCCCCACGCACCGCGAGCAGCAGCGCGGCACGGCTGGCGGCGACCAGCTCGGTACGCGGTCGGCCGGCCTCCCGAGCCGCCGCCCGGGCCCGGACGAACCGGGCGGTGGGCAACGCGCCGTCGGCCAACTCAACAAGCCCCAGCGCGGTGCCGGTGAACGCCCGCAGGTCCAGGTCGTCTGCTGCGCCGCCGCCACCGGCCGTCGGGGCGGAACTGGCCGCCCCGGCCGGCGGGCCGTCCGGCACCCGGGTCGGCGTGGCCTCTGCCGGGCGGGTCCGCAGCAGGCGGGCCGCGGCGGCCCGGACCTCGGCGCGGTCGTCGGCGAGCCGGGCCACTGTCAGCTCCAGCGCGGTGACCAACCGCAGGAAACGGTCCCGGCGCGGCACCGGCAGGCCCGCGGCGTGCCCGGCGGCTGCCCGGAGGTGACCGGTGGCGGCCGGCAGGTCACCGGCGTACGCGCGCTCGGCGGCGCCTGCCAACGCCACCTCCGGGTCGGCGCGGATCACCTCCGTTGGCGGCGACGCGGGTGCCGGGACGTGCACCGGGTCACTGTCGTAGCGGGTCAGCTCCGGCCAGTGCGCCACGAACAGGTCGCCGGCCAGGTCCCAGCGACCGGCGGCCAGAGCGTGCCGCAGACCGTCGGCGGGACGGCCGGCGCCCGCGTACCACTCGGCGGCCCGGACGTGCAGCTCGCGCAGCTCGTCGGCGGGCAACCGGGCCAGGTCGGCGCGGAGCAGGTCGGCGAGCAGCGACTCGCACCGGTACCAGGGCGGCCGGGTGTCGTCCCGGTGCAGCAGACCACCGGTCCCGGCCAGGTCGGCCAGTGCCTGCCCGGCGTCGGCGCGGCCGGTCAGGGCCTCGGCGAGGTCGGCGCAGACGGTGTCGACGAGGGCGGTACGGCGCAGCAGGTCCTGCTGGGCGGGATCGAGCGGTGCGAGCACCTCCTCGTGCAGGTACCCGGCGATCTCTGGTTGGTCCCCGCCGAACTGCCCCACCCAGCGCTCCGGGTCGGGCCGTCCGCGTACCGCCAGGGCGGCGATACGCAGCGCGGCCGGCCAGCCGCCGGTGCGCTCACGCAGCCGGTGCACAGCGGTCGCCGGCAGCGCGGCGGCGTGGGCGGTGAGCAGGTCGGCCACCTCGTCGTCGGTGAACGCCAGCTCGTCCGGGCCGATCTCGGTCAACTCGCCGGCGAGGCGGAGGCGGTGCAGTGGCAGGTGCAGTCCGGCCCGCGCGCCGATCACCAGGCGGAGCCGTCGCCCGGCGTGCCGCAGCAGGAACTCCAGGCCGGTCAGGGCCGCCGGGTCGGCGACCCGGTGCAGGTCGTCCAGGATCAGCAGCACCGGCCGGTCGGCGGCGGCGAGCGTGGCGGCCAGCGCCTCCAGTTGGTCGGGGCGCGGCGGCCGGTCGGGCACCGGGCCGCTCTCCGCCGACCCGGTCGCCGATCGCAGCGCTGCGGCGAGGTACGCCCAGAGCCGGTCGGAGTCGTCGCCGGCCTCCACCGACATCCAGGCTGAGACCGGGTGGTCAGCTGACGAAACCGACAGGTCGCCGGAGTCGGGCACGATCGCGCCCGGTTCGACGTCGGGCGGGGCGCCGCCCAGCCGCACCCAGGAGGCGAGCAGGGTGGTCTTGCCCCAGCCAGCGGGGGCGGCCACCAGGGTGACCGGTCCCGCACTGCCCTCGTCCAAGCGGCGCAGCAGGCGGGGCCGGGCCACCACCGGCTCCGGCGGCACGGCCGGCGTCAGCCGGGACGCCAGCAGCGCTGGCCCCGGTGCCGGCTCGACCCGTACGCGATCCTGTTCCGGCACCCAGCCCCACCCCCACCACGCGCTCCGCCCCCGGTCGGCGAGCGGTTACCCGACCCGGGCCGGTTCACCCCTTCCGGGCGAGCGCGCTTCACCCGGCCGCGACGAACGATCGAGGGACGTGAACCGGGAGGACGGGTGGTACCGATGGGACGGCTGGCGCGGGCGGGACCCGCCCTCGGCGGCGCGGCGCTGACCGGGGCGGCGCGGTTGCTGCGCGTACCCCGTCGGGGTGGCCGGCCCGGCGCGGACGGCGACGTCGTCGCGCCGGCCCGGTGGGAGGTGGTGACCGTCGACCGGCCGCCGGAGCAGGTGCTTCCCGACGGCCGCTGGCCGGAGCCGCTGCGCCGCCTGGACGGGGCGGTCGAGGTGCGGGTGCGGCCGGCGCCCGGCGACCGCGGCACCGAGCTGGCCGCCCGGCCGCGGGCCGGCGTCACCCCGCCCACCGGGCTGGCCGCGCACCTGGTCGGTGACGACCCGGGGCTGCTGGTCCGCCGGACGCTGCGCCAGCTCAAGCAACGGGTGGAGGCCGGTGAGGTGCTGCGCGCGGACCGCTCCGGGCTGGACCGCCCCGAGGTCCGCGGGTGAGGGCGCTGTGCTGGTTGGCCGCCGGTGAGCTGGGCGTACGCGAGGTGCCCGACCCGGAGCTACGCAACGAACGTGACGCCATCGTCCGGGTCCGGCGCAGCGCCACCAGCGGAGGTGACCTGCCGCTGCTGGCCGGCCGACACCCGCTGCTGCGGGCCGGCGACGTGCTCGGCGCGGAGTTCCTGGGCGAGGTGGTCGAGGTGGGCCCCGGGGTCCGCCGACACCGCGCCGGCGACCGGGTGGTCGTCGGCGCGAGCGTGGCCTGCGGCGGCTGCTGGTACTGCCGCCGGGGCCTGCACTCCTGCTGCGACAACGCTCTTGCCGACCTGGCCAGCGCCGACCCCGACCGGGCCCCCACGGACGCCGGCTGCTTCGGCCGGCCCCGGGCGGCGGGCGGCTTCGCGGGCGGCCACGCCGAGTACGTGCGGGTGCCGTACGCCGACGTGAGCGCGTTCCGGGTGCCGGACGCCGTCGACGACGACCGGGCGGTGTTCGCCGCGGACGCGGCGCCGACCGGGTGGCTCGCCACCGAGCTGGGTGAGGTGCGCGCCGGCGACGTGGTGGCGATCTGGGGCGCCGGGGCGGTGGGCCAGTTGACCGCCCGGGCGGCGGTGCTGCGCGGCGCGGCCCGGGTGCTGGTCGTGGACCAGCACGAGGATCGGTTGCGGATGGCCGAGCGGCACTCCGACGCCGAGCCGCTGGACTACCGCCGCACCGACGTCGCGGCCGAGCTGCGCGACCGGAGCGGTGGGCGCGGGCCGGACGTGTGCGTGGTGGCGGTCGGCACGCCGCCGTCCCGCTCCCTGGCCGACCGGTTCGCTGGCCAGCACGCCGACCGACCGGACGCGCTGCGCGAGGCCGTGCACGCCTGTCGCAAGAGCGGCGTGGTGGTGGTGCTCGGCGGAACGGGCGGGTTCGTCGACGCGTTCCCGTTGGGTGCGGTGACCGAGCGACGGCTCACGCTGCGTGGCGCTGCTCGGCCGAATCTGCGGGACGTGCCGATGCTGCTGGACCGGATGGCCAGCGACGAGCTGCGGACCGAACACCTGGCCACCCACCGGCTGCCGTTGGCGCAGGGCCCCGAGGGGTACGCGCTGTTCCGGGACCGGGCCGACGGTTGCGTACGCGCCGTGTTCACCCCGTGACCGCCCACTCGTGATCGCTGATCGGCGACCACGAATGGCAGACTCCGAGGATGACTGGCGAGCGAACGTACGACGTGGTGCTGTTCGGAGCGACCGGGTTCACCGGCGGCCTGACCGCCGAGTACCTGGCCCGGCACGCGCCGGCCGGGCTGCGCTGGGCGCTGGCCGGGCGCAACCCGCAGCGCCTCGCCGCCGTACGGGACCGGCTCGCCGCGATCGACAGGGAACTGGCCGACCTGCCGCTGCTCACCGCCGACGTGACCGACGCCGACTCCCTGCGGGCGGTGGCCGAGAGCGCCCGGGTGGTGGCCAGCACGGTCGGCCCGTACGTCCACCACGGGGAGCCGCTGGTCGCGGCCTGCGCCCGGGCCGGCAGCCACTACCTGGACATCACCGGCGAGTCGGAGTTCGTCGACCTCATGTACGTGCGTCACCACGCCGAGGCGACACGCACCGGCGCGCGGCTGGTGCACGCCTGCGGCTTCGACTCCATCCCGCACGACCTGGGCGTCTGGTTCACCGTCAAGCAGCTGCCCGCCGACGTGCCGATCACCGTGGACGGGTACGTGCGCGCCGGCGGCCGGTTCTCCGCCGGCACCTACCACTCGGCGCTCACCGCGTTCTCCCGTACCGGGCAGGCCAGCCAGGCCGCCCGGGACCGCCGGGCGGTCGAGCCGCGCCCCACCGACCGCCGGGTCCGGGCGGTGCCCGGCCGCCTCGCCCGCTCGGCGGAGCTGGGCATCTGGACCGTGCCGCTGCCGACCATCGACCCGCAGGTGGTCCGCCGTTCGGCCGCGGCCCGCCCGGAGTACGGCCCGGACTTCCGCTACCGGCACTTCGCCGCGGTGAAGCGGCTGCCCACCGTGCTGGCCGGCGCTGCCGGGCTCGGCGCGCTGATCGGGCTGGTGAAGCTGCCGCCCAGCCGACGCTGGCTGCTCGGCCGGCTCGCGTCCGGGCAGGGGCCCACCGCACAGCAGCGGGCGTCGTCCTGGTTCCGGGTCCGGTTCGTCGGCACCGGCGGCGGGCAGCGGGTGGTCACCGAGGTCGCCGGCGGTGACCCCGGCTACGACGAGACGGCGAAGATGCTCGGCGAGTCGGCGCTGTGCCTGGCGCTCGACGAGCTGCCACCGACCGCCGGCCAACTCACCCCGGTCGCCGCGATGGGTGACGCGTTGCTCGACCGGCTCGTCCGGGCCGGCCTCACCTTCCGGGTGCTCGAGCGCTCGGCTTGACCCTCGACCGGGTCGAGGGGGCAGGATGCCCAGCGTGAACGACCTGCACAGCATCGGCGAGCTGGCCCGGGCCAGCGGCCTGACCGTCAGCGCACTGCGCTTCTACGACTCGGCGGGGGTGCTGGAGCCGACAGTTGTCGACCCGGTGACCGGCTACCGCTGGTATGCCGGGGAGCAGATCGCCCCGGCCCGGCTGGTGGCCGGGCTGCGCCGGATCGGCATGCCGGTGCCGGAGATCGCCGCCGCGGTGCGTGCCGAGCCGACAGTGGTGCACCAGCTGCTCGACGCGCACCTGCGTCGGCTGGCCGACGGGCTCAGCGACGCCCGCCGCGAGGTCGACCGGCTCCGGGCCCTGGTCGACCCGGCCCCACCGACCGCCACCACGCTCCTGATCGCTCCCGCCGCCCTGGCCGCCGCGCTCGACGCGGTGCGCTTCGCCGTCGGCGTCGACAGTGAGCTGCCGATGCTCGCCGGCGTGCTGTTCGACGTGGAGCCCGACGGTGTCCGACTCGTCGCCACCGACAGGTACCGGCTCGCGCTGGCAAGGGCCGGGGCCGACATCGACGGACCGCCGGTGCGGGTGCTCGTGCCGGTGGCCCTCGTCGACCAGCTCCGGCCACTGCTCGACACCGCCGACGCCTGGCCGATCCGGCTGACCGTGGCGGGCGCGGACCTGCGGGTGCGGGCGGCCGACCGCACGGTGACCGGCACCGCCCTCCCGTACGACTTCCCGGACTACCACCGGCTGCTGCGTAAGTCCGTCGGTGAGCGGCCGACCGCGCGCCGGATCCCGGTGGACGTGGCCGCGCTGCGCGCCGCGCTTGCCGACCCGGCGGCCCCCACTGTCGCCTGCGACCACGACGGCACGACCCGGGCGGTCACAGTGCTCGGCGTCGACGACCAGGGTGGGCTGCGCCTGCTCCCCGCCGCCGACCTGGGCACCGACGCGCTGCGGGTCGGGGTGGACGGTCGTTACCTGCTGGACGCGCTGAACGCGGCCGGCGCGCCGCAACTGGTGTTGGAGCTGGACGGGCCGATCGCCCCGCTGGCCGTACGCCGGCCGGACGACGCGGACACCTACTCGGTGCTCATGCCGATCCGGCTGTAGAAATCCCTCGCGCTCCCCGTCCCGGGGTGGAAACGTGCGCGACGGTAACATCTGATGGTTCACCAGTGAACCCCGGACGGAGGCGTACGGAGCAGCATGCTCGACATGGAGTTGATCCGGAAGGATCGCGAGGCGGTGGCAACCGCGCTGGCGAAGCGTCTGGATCCCGCCGAGGTCACCCGTGCCCTGGACGAGATCCAGCGGCTCGACCAGGAACGCCGCGCCCTGATCACGGAGATCGACGCCGAGCGGCAGCGCCGCAAGGCCGAGGCCCGGGCGTACGCGCAGGCGAAGCGGGCCGGCGAGGAACCGCAGGCCGCCGCGCCGGACGCGGAGCGTAAGCAGCTCGCCGAGCTGGAGTCCCAGCTCGACGAGGTGCAGGCCCGCCTGCGCGACGCGATGAGTGAGCTGCCCAACCTGCCCAGCGACGACGTCGTGGCCGGCGGCAAGGAAGCCAACCGGGTCGTGAAGACCTTCGGCGAGCCTCCGGTGATCGAGAAGGTCCGCGACCACGTGGAGCTGAGCCGCGCGCTGGGGCTCGTCGACTACGAGCGGGGCGTCAAGCTCGGCGGGTCCGGCTTCTGGATCTACACGGGGGTCGGCGCGCGGCTGGAGTGGGCGCTGCTCAACTACTTCATCGACCAGCACATCAAGGCCGGCTACGAGTTCCTGCTCCCGCCGCACCTGCTGCTGGACTCGGCCGGCTTCGCCGCCGGGCAGTTCCCCAAGTTCTACGACGACGTCTACCACCTGGACTCGGCGTCCGCGCCGCGCGGCCAGTTCCTGCTGCCCACGTCGGAGACGGCGATCCTCGGCGCGTACCAGGACGAGATCCTGGAGACCCCGAAGCTGCCGCTGAAGGCGTTCGCGTACACCCCGTGCTACCGCCGCGAGTCGGCCGGCTCGCACTCGGACGAGCGCGGCACGGTGCGGGGGCACCAGTTCAACAAGGTGGAGATCTTCCAGTTCACCCTGCCGGAGCAGGCCGACGCGGCGCTGGAGGAGATGCTCGCCCACGCCGAGGGCCTGGTCGAGGGGCTGGGTCTGCACTACCAGCGCACGCTGCTCTCGGCCGGTGACGCCAGCGCCTCGATGAAGAAGACCCTCGACATCGAGGTGTGGATGCCGAGCACCGGCAAGTACAAGGAGGTGTCGTCGGTGTCCTGGGCCGGCGACTACCAGGCTCGTCGGGCGGCCATCCGTTACCGCGAGCCGGGCGGCAAGCAGACGCGCTTCGTGCACACCCTCAACGGGTCCGCGCTGGCGACGAGCCGACTCTTCCCGGCCATCCTGGAGCAGTACCAGCAGGCCGACGGCAGTGTCCTGATCCCCAAGGTCCTCCAAGACCGCCTGGGCACCGACCGCCTGTCCCCCCGCTAGCCGGCGTTGATCATGAAGTTATTGCCCTTCACCTCGGGGTGGTTTCTAGGCTTCAGTGCAACTGATCTTGGTTGTGGTGGAGGTGCTGGTGGCGAGACCAGGTGTGGTGACGTTCGGGCATCGGCAGGTGTTGGAGCACTTGTGGGGTTCGGGTCGGACGA
>NZ_JAGPXW010000038.1:0-67728 GCF_018070365.1 Micromonospora sp. D93
GTTATTGCCACCCTCAGCGGCGTGTCGGGGCAATAACTTCATGATCAACGGAGCGGCGGGGTGGGGTGGGGTGGGTTTAGCGCAGGACTGTGGGGGGTTCGGTTAGGTGGGGGGTTAGGGGGGATTTGGGGATTAGCCAGCTTTCAGTGGGGGACTGGTCGGGATTTACCTGCCAGTCGCGGGAGACGCGGTCCACCCCCAACGGGTAGATGGTCAACGTGCCGTCCGGGTCGATGCGCAGCCGCAGGAACGACTTGGAGTCCTCAATGCCCTGGCCGGCGAAGAGTTCGTTGACGTTCACCCCGAACGAGCCCGCCACCAGCAGATACGCCGCCACCAGCTGGCTTGCGACCAGACCGATCACCGGGCCGTAGAGCACCGCCGCGGCGGCTGCCGGCAGCGGCCACGGCCAGTCGTAGAACGGCAGCGCCAACCACGCCCAGGTGCCGGCCGCCCCCAGGGCCACCTGCGCCACGCCGTGGCCGACGCCGAGGATCCAGTGCCGCGCGTGACGCTTGCCGCTCGCGCTCGGCGGCTTGGCGAACAGGGCCGCCGCCAGCACGGTCACGAGCACCATCACCACCAGCGGGACGCTGAACAGCCGCTGGTCGGTGCTGTCGGCCCAGTTCGCCGTCGCACCCGCCATGGCCAGCATCAGCAGGGTGTGCAGGGTGCCGAGCAACGTGGTGAAGCCGGGATTGCGGAACGGCAACCGCCGGAAGATGCCCCAGCCGTAGCGACGGGACCGCGCGGCGTCCGGGTAACGGGCCACCAGGTCGTACGGCTGGGTGGAGCTGGCCTTGCGGGCCAGCGTGTCCCGCGGTGGCACCTCGATGCGCTCCGGCAGCTTGTGCGTGGGGTAGAGGTAGGCGCCGCCCCCACCGCACGTGATCAGCTGCCGGTCCGGCCCCGAATAGCGGGCGTAGTGGTGCAGGTCGCCGGAGAGCAGCAGCCGCACCCGCGCCCCGGTCGGGTCGATGATCGTGCGGATGAAGTAGTCGATCGAGTCGTACGCCGTGGGGTTGTCGGCGGCCTTGACCCAGGTCGGCGCCGGCGCGGCGATGATCACCTTGGACTCCGGGCCGAGCCGCCGGGCCACCTCGTCGAAGTAGGCCAGCTGCGGGTCGTCGAGGTACGAGCCGGACTGGTCGTCCACGCCGAGCAACCACCAGCCGGCCGGCAACTCCACAGCGAAGTACGACCGGGACTGCCCGGTGCCCCAGCCTGCGAAGTTCCGGTCCCGGGAGCGGACGAACAACCGCAGGAACGCGGTGAGGCCGTCGTACCAGTCATGGTTGCCCGGCACCGCGAAGAGCGTGGGCTTCGCGGCCGGGGCCACCGGCAGGGCGGCCTGGTAGGGGCCCTTGCACCGGTCCTCGTACGCGGCGTAGGCCGCCGACGGGTACACCTGGTCGCCGCCCATCACCAGGGTCTGTGCCCGGGGTAGGCGGTGCCCGTCGACGGTCAGCTCGGGCTGCGCCAACAGGTACGCCACCGAGTACGTGGCGTTGAAGCCGTCACCCAGGTCTGCCACGTAGTCGAGCCACAACCCGCCGTCCGGCCCGACCTGGCGGAAGACGCCGTCACCGAACGCGTTCTGCAACTCGCGCTTGTCGAGGTACGCCCCGAAGAGCACCGCGAGCAGCGTCCGAATGCCGGTGCTGATCAGCAGGAACGGCGCCAGCCACGGCACCGGTTTGCGCGGCGTGAAGCCCAGCTCCAGCGGGTCGGTGCTGCGCGGCCGGTGGGCGGCGCGTTCACCGGCCGGCGCACGGTCAGGGCGTTCGGTGGGTTCGTCCTGACGTTCGGGGTGGTCGCGTTCGTCGCTCACCCGCCGCAGCGTAGTCCCGGCCGCGATCATCCGCTGTCCGGTAAGCGTCCAGATAGCGGCCGATGTCCGGTTGGTGCTGGCGGGCGCGATGGGGGTATCCCGTTCCGGCGGCGCCGCCGGGGTGCCGTACACTTGCTGATCGTTGCCGCCTTAGCTCAGTCGGCTAGAGCGACGCACTCGTAATGCGTAGGTCGACGGTTCGATTCCGTCAGGCGGCTCGGTACAGAAGCCCAGGTCATTGGCCTGGGCTTCGCCGTTTCCCAAGGTCCACGACAGCGCCGCCGGACGTCCCTCAAGCCCATGGCCCCGTTGTCACATCTCACCAGTCCAGACCTGCTTTCAAGCACAGGATCCCAGCCTGGCTGTGCCAGCCGCTTCGGTACAGGTCTACCGGGTAGCCGAACTCTCTGACTTTCCTGTCGGCTGTCTCTACTGAGACGCGCATCGGCAACGGCTCGTCCCGGACTTCGGGCGGGCACTGAAGCCGCAGCTTGACGTCGAGCCAGCGGGTGCTCCCGGGGCGCAGCGACTGGGACTGGCCGGTGTCCTGAATCAGGACGCCAGATGTCTGCGCTTGCACCGCACGGATCGTGACCGGCAGAGGGCCAAAGTTGGACACTTCCACCGACCCGTCCAATTCGGCGACGTCCTTGGTAACGACGCCGTCGGTACGGGCCGCCCCCGGTATGACGACGAGTGCGACCGAGGCGGCCCGTTCCCGCTGCTCACGACGGTCTCGCAACTCGTTGACACTGATGCCGCCCAGCAGCAAGCCGACCAGGAAGGCGGCCATGATGCGCAGTTGGGCCTTCTTGACCGCACGACGGGTGGAGGTGGCACCCGATTCGGCCGGCACATGGTTGTGCTCGTCGAGATCGATCACGCCATGCTCAGTCACCGCGACAGCTTAGGGCCTCGATCCCCTAACGCGTGGTCCGTGCCATCCACGTGCCAGTAGCCGATGCCCAGGACGGTCACCGCCGACGGGCATCTCTTACCGCAGCATGTCCGCGTCGCCCGTTTCCTGATCGACAGCCACCCGCAGCGGCCATCCGAAACTCACGATGTGACAGGGCCTCGCGCCGGTCACGGTCATCACCTGCTCGACGGTCACCCCCTGCACGCTCGGTGGTTCGCGCAGATCCTGACGCTCCGCGAGGCGACGGGCCAGGAACCGCATCGCGATCTGGATCGCCTCATCGGTGTCAACCACGAGACGACAGTACGTAGTGGAGGCCCAGCCCGGCCACTCAACCCAGGGGTCGGCGGGCGCCGCCTGGCAGTGCCCGCCGCGCGATGGTCATATGTTCAGCAGGCCACCGTTGCGCACGGCGTCGTCCTTGATTGCTATCAGGTTCGCCGAGACGTACGGGATGTTGTGTGCCTTGTGCCATTCACTCGGGAAGTACGTGACCAGCCGCGACGCCTGGAACCGGCATGTGATTTCAGGTACGAACCGAGAATATTTGGCGTCCGTGAAGTACCAGAAGGAGTTCTCGTTGTAGAACGCCACGTGTGTTGGATCCTGGTAGGCGCCTCGGCCGTCGGTGCTGGGAGTCAGCGACAACAACATTCCGTTCGGTGCGAGCAGTCGGTACAGTTCGTTGAACAGCGCGATCTTGTCCGGGATGTGTTCCAGGAAATCCACCGCCCGAATGACTCCGACGCTGTTGTCCGGTAGGTCGACACCTTTCGTTATGTCGCAAACGATGTCGACGCCCTGCCCGTCGTGGTAATCCAGGCCGAGGTACCCCTCCGGCTTGTTGTGAGCGGCGCCCAGGTCGAGCGCCATAAGTCCCTGCCGTCGCGACCAGGCCAGCACATTATGTTGAATGTCCCGGTCGTAGATCTCCACCGTGCGCTGCTGAATGCGAGCGTTGACATCTGGAATGCGCTGCGTGTTCTTGGCGTGCATGCGTTGGAGGTACAGGCATTTCTGGATGTGATGGAACTCGCTCACCTGGTACATCCGAGCCATGAGATCGGCATCGTCCGCGACGTCGAGCGACTCGTCGTACCCGCCGACCTTCTCGTAGATGTCCCGGCGGAACGCCCGTACGTGGTTCGGTGCGTACCAGATGTAGCTCACGTTGTGCGGCGTCGGCGGCAACGCCCGGCAGACCAGCACTTCGCGGCCGTCTACCTTGTCGTCGTAGTGCCGCCAGCCGAACGAACTCGCGAAACGGTCTTCACAGCGGGTGCCGTCCTCCTGGATCTGCGCGGTGTCGCTGTAGACGAATCCCACCTCCGGGTTGGAGTCGAAGGCGTCGACTATCTCTTGCAGACAGTCGCTGCTGAGCAGATCGTCGTCGTCAAGTTCAACCAGGATTTCCCCGGCAGCCTCGGCGCAGGCGTACCCCTTCACGGCGCCGACGCCGTTCAGGTCGTCCTGGACAATGAGCCGGATCCGATCGTCGTGCCTCTCGGGCCGCCAACGCGACCCCTGATTGAGGATGACCACCCATTCCCAGTCAGTGAAGGTCTGCGCGACGAGGGATTCGAAGCATTCGTCGATGAAACGGGTGCGGTTGCTCCCCGTGAAGACCGTTACGCGAGGTGCGCGCATGGAGCCGATCACCTACCCGCCGGAGTCGAGGACTTAGAGGTAGGGGTCGGTCGGTACTTCGCTGGAACCGCTGAGGTGAGCCCCTTGTCCAGACGGATCGCGGCCTTGAAGGCGTCCCGCGCCGCCGCGTCCTCGCCGGACTGGGACAGCAACGTGCCCAGTCGGAGGTAGGCGGTTGACGACTTGTCATCGATCGACACGACCTTGCGGTAGATGTCTATCGACGTGGTCGGTGCCTTACCTTCCAGAGCGATGGCCTTGTTGTAGAGGGCAGGCTTGTAGTTGGCGTCCGCCGCCAATGCCTTGTCGTAGGCGCTGACCGCCTCGTCGGCTTGGTTGCGCGACTGGGCGATGTAGCCCAGGTTGAACCAGGCGAACTTGTTGTCGGCCTCGACGTCCAGCAGCTTCTCGAAGGTGGCCTTCGCCGCGTCGAAATTGCCGGCTTGGCCCTGCTCGACACCGAGCTTGAGCAGGTCCGCCGGCGTAGTCTCCGTGTCGCCGTTCGTCTTGTTGCCGGCGTTGTTCGTCTGTGGCTTCTCGGCAGGCTTGTCGCTGCATGCCGTGACTCCGGTCAGCAGGACCGCACCGCAGGCGAGTGACCCGAATATCTGGCGCATGCTCATTTCTCCTCCTCGACGACAACGGGGCGCTTCGACCTGCTGTCCGGCCGGCTGGCCCCGCTACTGTTGGACGTCGCCCGGCCCGACGTGTTGGACGGAGCTGTCAATGCCACCGGCGTGCCGAGTGAAATGCAGGACACCCAGATATCGGCACCTCCGCCGGTGAAGGTGAACTGGTAGCCACTGGTCGAGAGCGGCTGGATGAGCACCGGATTGACGCCTGCCCCCGAGAGCTGATATCCGGTTCCGACAGCAATGTCTCCGGGCTCGCAGCCGAAATTGACAGGGGTGTCTGCGATAACCGTCAGTGGGCCTTGAATGTAGGCGGCCTCGATTCCGTTGCCCGCCACGCCCTGGGGCCCTTGGGCGCCCGTGGCACCCTGCAGGCCCTGGGAGCCCTGTGCCCCCGTGTCGCCCTGGGCTCCCTGTGCGCCTTGGAAGCCCTGAGCGCCTTGTGCGCCTGTGTCGCCCGGCGCCCCCTGTGCACCTTGGAACCCTTGTGCGCCTTGTGCGCCCGTGTCGCCTTGCGGGCCTTGGGCGCCGGTCGCGCCTTGGAAGCCTTGAGTGCCCTGGACGCCTGCGTCGCCTTGCGGGCCTTGGGCGCCGGTCGCGCCTTGGGCGCCCGTGTCGCCTTGCGGGCCTTGGGCGCCGGTCGCGCCTTGGAAGCCTTGAGCGCCTTGCGCGCCTGCGTCGCCTTGCGGGCCTTGGGCGCCGGTCGCGCCTTGGGCCCCCGTGTCGCCTTGCGGGCCTTGGGCGCCGGTCGCGCCTTGGGCGCCCGTGTCGCCTTGCGGGCCTTGGGCGCCGGTCGCGCCTTGGAAGCCTTGAGTGCCCTGGACGCCTGCGTCGCCCTGAGCGCCTTGCGCGCCGGTCGCGCCTTGTGCGCCCGTGTCGCCTTGCGGGCCTTGCGCGCCGGTCGCGCCTTGGAAGCCTTGAGCGCCCTGGACGCCTGCGTCGCCCTGAGCGCCTTGCGCGCCTGCGTCGCCCTGAGTGCCTTGGGCGCCGGTCGCGCCTTGTGCGCCGGTCGCGCCTTGTGCGCCCGTGTCGCCTTGCGAGCCGGTCGCGCCTTGGAAGCCTTGAGCGCCTTGTGCGCCTGCGTCGCCTTGCGGGCCTTGGGCGCCGGTCGCGCCTTGTGCGCCCGTGTCGCCTTGCGAGCCGGTCGCGCCTTGGAAGCCTTGAGCGCCTTGTGCGCCTGCGTCGCCTTGCGGGCCTTGGGCGCCGGTCGCGCCTTGTGCGCCCGTGTCGCCTTGCGAGCCGGTCGCGCCTTGGAAGCCTTGAGCGCCTTGTGCGCCTGCGTCGCCTTGCGGGCCTTGTGCGCCGGTCGCGCCTTGTGCGCCCGTGTCGCCTTGCGAGCCGGTCGCGCCTTGGAAGCCTTGAGCGCCTTGTGCGCCTGCGTCGCCTTGCGGGCCTTGGGCGCCGGTCGCGCCTTGTGCGCCCGTGTCGCCTTGCGAGCCTTGCGAGCCGGTCGCGCCTTGGAAGCCTTGAGCGCCCTGGACGCCTGCGTCGCCCTGAGCGCCTTGCGCGCCTGCGTCGCCTTGCGGGCCTTGGGCGCCGGTAGCGCCTTGTGCGCCCGCGTCGCCTTGCGCGCCCTGGGGGCCTTGGGGGCCACGCTTGCCGTGCGGGTAGCCCCCCTTGTCCTTGTCGTGGCCGCCCCATGGGCTCTGCCAGCCCTGTGGGCCGTAGTCCGTTTGCCCGTCGGGGTACTGGTCCCACGAGTCGTCAGGCCCGTCGCTGTCTTGGCGGACAGCTAGGAGGCTTGAGGGCCACCCGCCGTACTGGCCGAGCGGACCGGGCGTACCGACGTGCACGTCCTGTGCGGACGGCTTCGCTTCCACGGGTTGGGCTGCGGCTGCGGGCCCACCCGTCATTCCGACTACCAGTAGGGCGGAACTCAGCCCGGAAGCGGCCCGGCCGTGGTTAAGTCGCCGCCGCAGCCGTCGGTTGTTGCTCATGACCCCTCCAGAGCCACCCCGGATACACCCAGAGCTACCTATTAGTCACCTGCCGTTATCGGCTGGGCGAGTCGTAGCGTATTCGACTGGTTGGTCGGTCGAGAGGGGTTTTGGCGTCATATAGGTAGATTTAGGAGAAAGTGGAATTTACTTACGATAAGACGCATAAGCCCTGGCCACCGTGTCGAAGGCCCCGCCACCCGGGCCACCCATCGCGAAAGGGCTCGTCACGTTTCACAGTCGGTCGCCGCCCCGGCGATGTCTCGGCAAGTGCGGCGCCGCTCAGGGCTCCCGTCGTCCGACGATGATCCCGCCGAGCCGGCTCTCCGCCGAGGTGACGGTGGTCTGCGAGTCGACTGTGAACCCGTACCGGCGCAGCCAGGCCGCCACCTGGGCTGGCTGCCGACGATGGACGTGCACGTTCATCGGGTGGCCGCCGTAGCCCTCCGTCTTCACTGTCGTCTCGTCGCCCACGTGGAAGCCGAGCAGCAGGGGCCCACCGGGACGCACCACCCGCCGGAAGTGCGCGAACACCGCGCCGATCTGGTCGTCGGGGATGTGGATGAGGGAGTACCAGGCGATCAGGCCGGCGACCGAGCCATCGGCCAGATCGAGGTCGGTCATCGAACCGACCTCGAACCTCAGTTCCGGGTGATCACGGCGGGCCACGTCGATCATCCCGGGCGAGAGATCGATCCCGAAGGCGTCGACGCCGAGTGTGTGCAGGTGGGCGGTGATTCGCCCCGGTCCGCAGCCGACATCCGCGACCGGCCCACCGCCGGCACCCTGCACCAGCTCCGCGAACGACGCCAGAGCGGCTCGTTCGTGCGGTGCTCCCGCCAAGAGGTCATGTACCAGGCGCGCGTAGCTGACCGCGACCGTGTCGTAGGAGGTACGGGTTTCTGCCAACCAGCCGTCATCGTCCACGACGGCAACGCTAGACCAGCGACACGGCGACCGTCCGATGTGGAGGCCCGATGATCTGGTGGTCTGCGGAGGTGGCGAAAGTGTCGGCGGTGGTCGATATGGTCCGCTGGTGACCGTGACCACCGATGCCCCCGGGAAGCTGCCCACCCCCGCCGACGAGGCCCGGCTGTGGGCACTCGTCGAGGCGGCCTGGGCCGAGTTGGGCGCCGAACCCTTGGCGCTGCGGCAGGCCCTCGTCGAGCGTGACCCCGCCGATGACCACGGCGATGACGATGGCGGCCCGTCCTCCGCGATCGACGCCTGGCTTGATCCCTTCCTGGACCGCCTCGGGCAGCTGACCGTCGAGTTGACGGGGCAGGAGCTGACCGATCTCGACCGGGTGGTGGAGCGCAAGCTGCACGACCTCGATCGGGAGGACATCCACGAGGTGACCGACGGGTCGGACGACGGCTTCCTCTACTGCCGAGGTTTCATCGTGGCCCTGGGACGGGCGTACTACGAGGCGGTCCTCGCCGACCCCGCGATGGCTCTGCTGGACGCCGACTGCGAAGCCATGTGCTACTTCTTCGCGCACCTGCACAACGACCGGTTCGGGTCGTGGCCGGATACCGGTTCCGGGATCTCCCGGGAGTCGTTCGGCAACCCGGCCGGCTGGTCGGCCTGAGCGGCATCACGCGGCTCGCGCGGCGAGGGCCAGGATCAGACGTAGATCTTCTTGGCGTACTCCGGGCCGTAGTGCCGTTCCAGGTCTTCGAGGCTCTCCATCGGTGCCTCGACCTCCTTGATCAGGCGTGCCCGGGTCGGCAGTGTCTCGGGCTGCCAGGTCTCCGGCCGCCACAGCGCGGACCGCAGGAACGCCTTCGCGCAGTGGTAGAAGATCTGCTCGATCTCCACCACCACGGCGAGCACCGGCCGGTGCCCCTTGACCACCATGTCGTCGAACCAGGGCGCGTCGCTGACCAGGCGGGCCCGTCCGTTGATCCGTAGCGTGTCGGTCCGCCCGGGGATCAGGAAGAGCATCCCGACGTGCGGGTTGTCGAGGATGTTGCGGTAGCCGTCGGCCCGCTTGTTGCCGGGCCGCTCGGGCAGGGCGATGGTCGTGTCGTCCAGCACCAGGGCGAACCCGGCCGGGTCGCCCTTGGGGGAGACGTCGCAGCTGCCGTCCGCGCCGGCCGTGGCGAGCAGACAGAACGGCGAGGCGCCGAGCCACTCGCGGTCGCGCTCGTGCAGGCGGGTGCGTTCCTTGTTGGCGGCACGAGCGTGCGGTACGCCGAGCAACTCGCGCAACTCCTCGTGCGAGGTGATCTCCACCGTCACGTTGTCCTCCCTCAGCCGTTGACCCGGTGGCGGGCACCACCGTCGTCAGCCTAGGCCGCCGTGACCAGCGCGAGGTTTGTGCATGGTTGCCGGGGGTACGGCCTCACGCGACGCGCCGCCGCAAACGAGACCGTTTCGCAGGACGCCGACCAGTGGAGGCCGGGAGATGGAGAGCCGACTCAAGGTGCTGGGTCACCCAGTCCATCCGATGCTGGTGATGTTCCCGGTCGCGCTGCTGGCCACGGCGGTGCTGTTCGACGTGGTGGACACCGTGGGTGGTCCGGACTTTCTCGGTGAGGTCGCGTACTGGAACATCACGGTCGGCCTGATCGGCGGCCTACTCGCCGCGGCGGCCGGCTCGTTCGACCTGTTGGCGATCCCGACCGGCACCCGCGCCAAGCGGGTGGGTCTGCTGCACGCGGGCGCCAACGTCGCGGTGATCCTGCTCTTCGCCGCCGTGTGGGCGGTGCGGCTCAACGCGGATTCCCGGGCCGCGGGCGGGGCACTGGTCGCCATCGAGGTGGTCGCGCTGGCGATTCTCGGCATCAGCGCCTGGCTCGGTGGCGAGCTGGTCGACCGGCTCGGTGTGGGCGTCGACAGCGACGCCGGCCTGGACGCGCCCAGCTCGCTACGGCCGCCGGCGGCCACCCAGCGGATCGGAGAGGTGTGATGAGCGAACAGCAGTTTGGTGGCTTCGGCCGGGGGTGGCGGGGCGGCCGGCAGCAGGGCTGGGACCCGATGGGGGAGTTGCAGTCGCTGCGCTCCGAGTTGAGCCGCCTGGTCGGTGGTCGGGCCGGGGCGTCCGACGTCGAGCTGACCGAGACCTCGGACGGCTGGGAGGTGGTCGTCCGGCTGCCCGGGGTGGCACCGGAGGAGGTGGCCGTCGAGTTGGACGACCTCGAGTTGTGCGTGCGGGCCCGCTCGGAGGCGGAGGTCAACGCCGACCAGGGCATCCCCGGCGGCTTCGAGACGCGCGGCTTCGAGTACCGGGTCAATCTGCCGTCGCGGGTCGAGCCGGACGCCATCGACGCGGTGATGGACCACGGTCTGCTCCGGGTCCGTCTACCTCGGGCGACGCGGCCCGCGCCGCGCACCATCACTGTGGGCCGCACCGGGCCGCGCTCCGGCGATCTTTCCACGGGTACGCCGATGCCTGCCGATCCCGCCGCGGACCGGGAGCTGCACCGCCCGGACACCGCCGGCGAGATCGACCGGCCGTAGCGGGCCGCATGGTCAGCCCTTCCGTGCTCGGCCCGACCGCCGAGCGCCTTCCCGACGTGCGGCGGATCGCCGTGCTGCGCGCCAACGCGCTCGGCGATTTCATCTTCGCCCTGCCGGCGCTGGACGCGTTGCGCGGCGCGTACCCCTCGGCGGAGATCGTGTTGCTCGGTGCGCCGTGGCACGCGAAGCTCTGGCGCGACCGGCCGGGCCCGGTGGACCGGGTGCTGGTGGTGCCGCCGACGCCCGGCATCCGTACCCCGGATGCGGGCGAGCCGGAGTCGTCGATGGACGACTTCCTGGCCGTTGCCACCGGTGCGGAATTCGACGTGGCGGTGCAGATCCACGGTGGGGGCGCCAACTCCAACCCGCTGATCAGTCGGCTTGGCGCCCGGTTGACAGTCGGCCTGCGCGCCGACGACGCGCCGCCGCTGGACCGGTGGCTCCGCTACGTCTACTACCAGCACGAGGTGATCCGCTACCTGGAGGTGGTGGCGCTGGCGGGAGCACCGGCCACCACCATCACGCCGACGCTGGCGGTGACGGACGCCGACCGGGCCGAGGCCGCCCGGGTGCTCTGCCCCGCGGGCCGCCCCCGGGTGGCGTTGCATCCGGGCGCCACCGACACCCGCCGCCGGTGGCCCGCCGAGCGCTTCGCCGAGGTGGCCCGCGCGCTGCACGGGGACGGCTACGAGGTGCTGGTCACCGGCACGCCCTCCGAGCAGGAGGTGGTGGACCGGGTCGTCGCGGCGGCCGGGGTGCCGGTGCGACCGCAGGTGGGCACGCTCAGCCTCGGCGGGCTGCTGGGTTGCTACGCCGACTGCGCGTTGGTCGTCTCGAACGACACCGGCCCGCTGCACGTGGCGGCGGCGGTGGGTACGCCCACGGTGGGCATCTTCTGGGTCGGCAACCTGATCAACGGGGCCAGCCCGCTGCGGGGCCGGCACCGGCCGATCAGCTCCTGGACTGTGCACTGCCCGGTCTGCGGGGTCGACTGCACACCGGGCATCTATCCGCACCGGCCCGGCGACGGTGAGTGCCCGCACCGGGACTCGTTCGTCACCGACGTTCCGGTGATCGAGGTGCTGGAAGCCGCCCGGGAGTTGCTCACCCAGTAGTTCAGGCCGGCCGCGGGGTGTCCTCGTCGGCGAGGACGACCTCCCACGCCTCCACGTCCCGGTCGGTGACGGTGGTGGGTGACTCCAGGTGGTACGCGCCGCTGGGCAGGATGCCCGCGCCGCCGTAGCGGGACAACACGGCGAGCTGCGCGGCCACGTCCTCGCCCTGGTGCTTCTCCTGCACCCGACGCCAGAAGTCGAAGCCACCGGCGTCGACGAGTTTGGCGCGGTCGTAGAGCACGCACCCGCCGATCCAGGAAACCTTGTACGCCCGCCACGCACCCGGTGGCAGCGCCAACTGCTCGGTGATGTGCAGCAGGTTGGCGGCCGAGTGGATCCGGGCCCGGTTCCACTCCGGGGTGTCGGGGCGGATCCGCTCAGGTGTGGGCGTGCCCGCCCACTCCTCGTAGTGGCCGTGCGATTCCGGCCGCACATCATCGGTGTACGAGAGCCCGTGCACGCCGTTGCCGACGAACCCGCAGCCCAGCTCACCGATCGCGGTGACCAGTCGGTGCAGCGCACCCGGTTCCAGCCAGATGTCGTCGTCGAGGCTGAGGACGTACCGGGCGGCCGAGGCGGCGAGCAGGTACGCGCGGTGTTCGGCCAACCCTCGCCGGGGCAGCCGGCGGGTGAGCAGCACCGGGTGACCCCGGTGGCGCAGCGCCCGGACCATTGTGGCCGCGGCGGGATGCGCGTACGCCGGATCCCCGTCGGACTGATCGCTGACGACCACGCCGAAGCCGGGTACGCCGTCCTGGGCGGCGAGCCCACCCAGGGTGACGGCCAGCTCGGCGGGCCGGTTCCGGGTCGGAATCAGCACGTCGACCAGCCGGTCGGCGCGGAACTCCTCCGGGGCGCCGGGGTCGAGGGGGCGGTTCACGACGCCTGGGTGCGGGAGCTGAGCGACGGGTCGTTGATGTGTGGCGACGGGTCCTGGCTGTGTGACCGGATCCGCTCGATGATCGCGGAGGTGGACCGGTCCGGCACGTACCCCAGGGTGCGCACCTGACCGCCCAGCCGGCGCACCAGCGGCGCCTCCGGCACCAGCTCCGGCGGATAGTCGCCGCCCTTGACGTACACGTCGGGTCGGACCGCCTCGATCAGCGCGGCGGGTGAGTCCTCCTCGAAGACCACCACGTGGTCCACACAGGCGAGCGCGGCCAGCAGGGCGCCGCGGTCCTCGACCGGGTTGACCGGCCGGTCCGGGCCCTTCAGCCGTCGTACGCTGTCGTCGGAGTTGACCGCCACGATGAGCAGGTCGCCCAACGCGCGGGCCTGCTCCAGGTAGCGCACGTGCCCGCGGTGCAGCACGTCGAAGCAGCCGTTGGTGAAGACCACCGACCGTCCCGCCTCGCGGTACTCGGCGACGATCGCGTCCAACTCGTCGCCGCCGACGAGCGCGGGGTGGCTCGTCGTGCCGGTCGGCTGGTCGAGCGCGGCGAGCAGGTCGTCCCGCCGGCACACGCAGGTGCCGGTGTCCGAGACGGTGATGGTGGCCGCCAGTTGGGCCAGTTGGGCTGCGGTGGGCAGGGGCGCGTCGGCGGCCAGGGCCAACGTCATCGCCGCCAGGTACGCGTCGCCGGCACCCACGGCGTGGCTCGCCGGCACCGGGGTGCTGTGGCTGCGTCGTGGCTCCCCGTCGGCGCCGCCGACCACCGCGCCCTCGGTGTCCAGGGTCACCGCGACCACGTCTGCGCCGGTGTGCGCACGCAGTTCGGCCAGCCGCGACTCGGCCAGGACGGCCCGGTCGACGCCCTCTCCGGCCCGGGTGTTCACCGTGACGCCGGTGCCGGTGACACTGAGCCCGTCACCGGTGAGAGCCACCCGTCCCTCGCCCGGGGTGGGCTCACCGACCGGCCCGGGACTGCGGTCCTGTGCCGGGTCCGGGACGGTGACGTCGTCGGCGCGTACCGCGCCCGGGGCCGCGCCCGCGGTCATCTCCGACGGCCCGTCGGTCGGGTCGCCGTCCGGGTGTTCCAGGTGCAACTCGGTTCCGCCAGTCGGTCGGGTCGTACCGCCCGCCCGGGCCAACAGTCGGGTCGCCTCGGCGAAGCTGGGGGTGACCACTGTCGGCGCGAGGCCCCGCCAGTCGGCCAGGTCATGGGCGTCCAGCGCGACGGTGGCGTACCGCTGGCGGTTCTCGACCAGCCACGCGCGGACCGGCGCGGGCAGCGCGCCCAGGCCGTAGTCGCAGACCACCAGGGTCGGTGCCTCCCCACCGGCTGCGGCGCGCAACTCCTCGGTCGCGCAGCTCAGGGCGGTGAGCAGCCGGGACACCCCGTCGTGGTCCAGGGCGTCCTCCGGATCTCCGGAGTCCTCACGCAGCAGGATCTGGTTGCCGGCCAACATTCGCCGCTTCACCGGGGTGGGCCGCCCGGGCTGGTTGACAGTGCGGTCCCAGACGCCCGCGCGGTCCAGGCAGTCGTGCAGTTCGTCCCCGGCGACGTCGGCGCCGACCGGTGCCACCAGCACTGCCCGGCCGCCGAGGGCGGCGACGTTCACCGCGGTGTTCGCGGCCCCACCGGCGGCGGAGATGCGCCGACGCAGGGTGAGGACCGGTGCGGGCGCCTCCCGGCAGAGCCGGTCGGAGTCGGCGAACCGCCATTCGTCCAACATGGCGTCACCGACGATCAGGACTGGGCGTCCGAGCCAGCTCTCCACGACGGTGGCGAGCCGGCGCTGTTCCGCTGCTGCTCCTGCCATGCCTCCCCGGGTCCCCAGCGGCCTGGCGGGCAAACCTGCGCGGTGTCTGACCTGCGGCTACGTCACCGGCATGCCCTTCGTGCTGGGCTGGGCCGTTTCGGACAAACCCCCGGTTGATCATGAAGTTATTGCCACGACACGCCGCGCGCGGCGGCAATAACTTCATGATCAACGCGCTCTAGGGGGGGCGGTGGGAGGTTGTTTTTTTGGGGGTTCGGCGCATGTTCTGCTGCTCGGCGGATAGAAGGGCACATGACCACCGAAGCCTCAGACGCGCCGGTGCTGAACCGTCAGCAGATCCGACTGCTCATGTTCGGCCTGATGACCGGCATGCTGCTGGCCGCACTCGACCAGACCATCGTCGGCACGGCGCTGCCGACCATCGTGGGCGAGCTGGGCGGAATCAACCACTACTCGTGGGTGGTCACCGCGTACCTGCTCGCCTCGACCGCGTCGACGCCGCTCTACGGCAAGATGGCCGACCTGTACGGCCGCCGACCCGTCTTCCTCTTCTCGATCGGCACGTTCCTGGTCGGGTCGCTGCTGGCCGGGCTGTCGCAGAACATGACCCAGTTGATCGTCACCCGAGGTATCCAGGGTCTCGGCGCCGGTGGTCTGCTGACGCTCGCGTTCACCATCATCTCGGACGTGGTGTCACCCCGGGAGCGTGGTCGCTACCAGGGCCTGTTCGGCGCGGTCTTCGGGATCTCGTCGGTCGCCGGGCCGCTGGTGGGCGGTTACTTCGCGGAGACCGACTGGCGGTGGATCTTCTACATCAACGTGCCGCTGGCGATCCTGGCGATCGTCGTCTGCTACCACGTGATGCGGCTGATCCCGTTCGAACGTCGGGACCACTCGATCGACTGGCTCGGCGCCGGTCTGCTGGTGGCCGGGGTGAGTTCGCTGCTGCTCGCGTTGAGCTGGGGTGGCAACGAGTACGCCTGGGGCTCCGGCGTGATCATCACGCTCTTCGTGGTCGGCGCGGTGCTGGGGGTGCTCTTCGTCCTCCAGGAGGCCCGGGTGGCCGAGCCGATCCTGCCGCTGCGCCTGTTCCGCAGCGCCACCTTCGCGCTGGCCAACTCGGCCCTGCTCATCATCGGTCTGGTGATGTTCGGTTCGATCATCTTCATTCCGCTGTACCTGCAGATCGTGAAGGGCGCCTCACCCACCCGCAGTGGTCTGCTGATGCTGCCGATGATGGCCGGCATCATCATCACCTCGATCCTGACCGGCCGCGCCATGACCCGGATCGGCCGCTACAAGTGGTTCCCGGTGGCCGGTTCGGCGACCCTCCTGGTCGGCATGTTCCTCTTCACCCAGTTGGAGGTGGCCACCTCACTCTGGGTCGCGTTCGGGTTCATGGTGGTGATCGGCGTCGGGCTGGGTCTGTGCATGCAGTCGCTGATCCTGGCGGTGCAGAACGCGGTCTCCGTACGCGACCTGGGTGCTGGCACCTCCTCGGCGACCTTCTTCCGGTCGCTGGGCGGTTCGTTCGGGGTGGCGATCCTCGGCACGGTGCTCTCGTCCCGGCTGACCGGCGGGCTCGCCGACCGGTTGCCCGGCGCGATCGCGCAGCTTCCGCCGCAGGAGCAGGCCGCGGTGGCGGCGAGTGGCGGCGCCAACATCTCGATCAACGATCCGGCGACAATCCTGGCCCTGCCGGGGCCGGTGCGCGCGGCCATCCAGGGCGCCTTCGTCGACGCGCTGGACATGGTCTTCCTGACCGCCGGTCTGATCGCGATCGTGGCGGTGGTGGTCACCCTGGCGCTGCCCAACACGCAGCTGCGGGGTGCCGGCCCGAAGGGTGCCACCGGTGGTGCCGACCCGCTCGGCGGCGAGGCCCCGGCGCCGGGCGGTAAGCCGTTGACCCGGGAATCCAAGGAGGAGGCGGCCGCCGACATGGAGGCCAAGTCCCAGACGATGATCTGAGCGTCTCGACCCGACCGCCCCGGACGGCTCCGGGGCGCTCGGTGTCGGTCGGGCCGTCGGTGGTCAGGCGGGGCGGCGGTAGACGCCGTACCACCAGGTCGCGGCCAACTCCCGGGCGGCCGCCGCGTCGGTGTCGGGGTCGGCCGAGGTCGTGCTGACATGGTCGGCCAGGAAACGGTCGCCGCCGACCACGATCAGTCGGCTGGCCGCCGTCACGTCCAGGTCGGCGGGGGTACGCCCGGCCTGTTGCTCGATCCGGAGCGCGTCCACGGTCCGGGCCACGAACTTCTCCAGCCCGGCCGCCCAGTACTCCCGGACCGCCTCGTCGTACGCGGCGACCTCGCTGACCGCGGCCAGCACCGGGGCGTACGTCCGGTATATCCGGATCACGTCGGCGAAGACCTCGGTCAGCCGTGCGAGTGGATCGCCGGGTCCGCCCGGGTCCCAGCCGCCGGTGCGGTCGAACGAGCTCTCCCGCATGGTGCCGGCGAGGCGCATGAGCAGTTCGGTCTTGTCCCGGAAGTGGGTGTAGAAGGTCGACCGTGCCACGCCGGCCTCGGCGGCGATCCGCTGCACGCCGAGGTCCGTGAAGCGGATCCCCTCCTTCAGGAGCCGTTCGGTGGCAGCCAGCACCCGCGTTTCGACTGCCGCACGTCCGTCGGGGTTGCGCGGGCGGCGGCGGGTGATCGAGGGCATAGCCGGAATCCTAGGTGGCCGGGGGTCGGGTGGGCGACGTACGCTCGTTGCCGGACACAGTGTCCGACATAGTGACCACGGAGCGCCTGACCTCGGCCTCCGACCCACCACGAGGAGCAACACACGTGAAGTACCGACTGCTGGGCAACACCGGGGTGTACGTCTCGGAGATCTCGCTCGGCGCGATGACCTTCGGCGGCAGCGGGCACCCGCTCTGGGGCACCCTCGGTGCGCTGGCGCTGCCCGAGGTGCAGCGGCTGGTGGACACCGCGCTGGACGCGGGCGTCAACTTCGTCGACACCGCCGACGGCTACAGCGACGGCGAGAGCGAGGAACTTCTCGGCAAGGCGCTCGGCAAGCGGCGTCGCGATGTCGTGCTGGCGACGAAGGTGCACTCCCGGACCGGCCCCGGCCCGAACGACGTCGGCACCTCCCGGCTGCACATCATGCAGAACCTGGAGGACAGCCTGCGCCGGCTGGGCACCGATCACATCGACCTGTACCAGATCCACAACTTCGACCACATCACTCCCATGGAGGAGATGCTGCGCGCGCTCGACGACGCGGTCCGGCAGGGCAAGGTCCGCTACATCGGCGCCGCCAACTTCGCCGCCTGGCAGATCTCCAAGGCGCTGGGCATCTCCGCCCGGGAGAAGCTGGCCGGGTTCGTCTCGGTGCAGGAGTACTACTCCCTGCTGGGTCGGGACGTGGAACGCGACGTGGTGCCGATGGCGCTCAACGAGGGTGTCGGGCTGACCGTCTGGAGCCCGCTCGCCGGTGGTTTCCTCTCCGGCAAGGTCAGCCGGGACGGCGCCGTCGCCGACAGCGGCGCGCGCAGCGCCCAGCCCGGCTACGCCAGCTTCACGCCGTTCGACCCGGAGCACGCCTTCGGGGTGGTCGACGTGCTCAAGGGCGTGGCCGAGCGGCACGAGGTCAGCCCGGCCCGGGCGGCGGTCGCCTGGCTGCTGTCCCGGCCGGCCGTGACCAGCGTGATCGTCGGTGCCCGCAAGCACGAGCAGTTGGTCGACAACATCGCCGCCTCGGACCTCACGCTGACCGCGGAGGATCTCACCGAGCTGGACGAGGCCACCAAGCTGCCCGTCGCGTACCCGAACTGGATCCAGGAAGGGTTCTTCGCCGGGCTCCGCTACCCGCAGTAACGCGGCCCGGCCGACCTACTTGAGGATGAGCCGGTTCGTCTGGTCGAAGACGTCCAGGTCGGCCAGGGTCTCGATGACCGAGGTGGAGAGTGGGGCGGGGAACCGGTCGCGGGCGAAGAAGCCGGCGTCGGTGGTCTCGTCGGTGACCCGGGCCAACTGCCCGTCCCACTCCTCCACCTTGAACGCCGTCGTGAACACCTGGTACGTGTGGCCGTACATGTTGGTGCTCGTCCGGTCCGGGCCGGTGTAGAGGGCGAACGCGCAGACCCGCAACGCGCGCAGCCCGGTCTCCTCACGGACCTCGCGTACCGCGCAGTCGGCGATCGACTCGCCCAGCTCCATCGCGCCGGCCGGCATGGCCCACTGGCCGTTGTCCGAGCGTTTGATCAGCAGAACGCGTCCGGCGTCGTCGCTCACCACGGCTCGGGCGCCGACGAACATCAGCGTCCGGTCCCCGGCGAGCGCGCGTAACTGCCCCACGTACGAGTCGGCCCAGGAGATGCTCACCTGCGCCAACTTACGGGGGTTCCCAACGTGTGACCGGCGACACTAGCTTGTTACCCATGCGTAGCACGATGATGGACGCCCCCCTGCAGATCTCCCGGATCCTCGACCACGGTGCACTGGTGCACGGCACCGCCGAGGTGGTCACCTGGACGGGCGCCGAAGCCCGCCGGATGACGTACGCCGAGGTGGGCCGTGCCGCCGCCCGGCTGGCACACGCGCTGCGCGACGAGTGTGGGGTGACCGGCGACGAGCGGGTCGCCACCTTCATGTGGAACAACAACGAGCACCTGGTCGCCTACTTCGCGGTGCCGAGCATGGGTGCGGTGCTGCACACGCTGAACATCCGGCTCTTCCCCGACCAGGTCGTCTACATCGCCAATCACGCCGAGGACCGGGTGGTGCTCGTCGACAGCACGCTGCTCCCGCTGCTGGTCCGCGTGATCGGTGAGCTGACCACTGTGCGGCACGTCGTGGTGGTCGGCGGGGGCGACCCGGCGCCGCTGGTGGCGGCCGCCGGCGACCGGATCACTGTGCACCACTGGGACGCGTTGCTCGCCGACCGGCCCGACACGTACGACTGGCCCGAGGTCGACGAGCGGGACGCCGCGGCGCTCTGCTACACCTCGGGCACCACGGGCAACCCGAAGGGTGTGGCCTACTCGCACCGGTCGATCTATCTGCACTCGTTGCAGGTCTGCATGCCTGAGGGTTTCGGTCTCGGGCCGACCGACCGCGAGTTGGCCATCGTGCCGATGTTCCACGCCATGTCGTGGGGCCTGCCGTACGCGGCCTTCCTCTCCGGCGCGTCGCTGATCATGCCGGACCGGTTCCTCCAGGCCGCGCCGATCGCCGAGATGATCGCCGCCGAGCGGCCCACCCTGGCCGGCGCGGTGCCGACCATCTGGACCGATCTGCTGGCCTACCTGGACACCCACGACGTGGACACCTCCTCGCTCGGTGAGGTGATCGTCGGAGGCTCCGCGTGCCCGCCGGCGCTGATGCACGCGTTCGACGAGCGACACGGAATCGATGTCATCCATGCCTGGGGGATGACCGAGATGTCCCCGCTGGGGTCGGTCTCGCGGCCGCCCGCCGGTGCGACAGGCGAGCAGGCGTGGCGCTACCGCTACACCCAGGGGCGGGTGCCGGCGGGCGTGCAGGCACGGATCGTCGGCCCGTCGGGCGACCCGATGCCCGCCGATGGCAAGGCCGTGGGCGAGCTGGAGGTCCGGGGGCCGTGGGTGACCGCCAGGTACGTCGGTGACGAGGCCCCGGACGAGGAGAAGTTCCGCGACGGCTGGCTGCGCACCGGCGACGTGGGCACCCTCTCGCCGGACGGGTACATCACGCTGACCGACCGCGCCAAGGACGTGATCAAGTCCGGTGGTGAGTGGATTTCGTCGGTGGAGCTGGAGAACGCGCTGATGGCCCACCCGGCGGTGCTGGAGGCGTGCGTGGTGGGCGTCCCGGACGAGCGGTGGGACGAACGTCCGCTGGCCACCGTGGTGCTCCGGGAGGGCGCTTCGGTGACCGCCGAGGAGTTGCGGGACTTCCTGGCCGGGTCGGTGGCGCGCTGGCAGCTGCCCGAGCGCTGGGCGTTCATCGACACGGTGCCGAAGACGAGCGTGGGCAAGTTCGACAAGAAGGTCGTTCGTTCGCGGTACGCCGAGGGCGAGCTGACTGTCCGGGAGCTGACCGCCCCGTAACGTTCTCCTGAGCCCCGTCGCCTATTGGGCGGAAGGACAACCCTCCCCAGGGGCGGCCCCGGCGTTCGCACCGCGCCGGGGCCGCCCGCTCCACGCGGGGTGACCCGCACACAGTCATTGTTGCGAAAGTTATTCGCTTCTGTCCTGCTGATGGGGAAAACAGGTGCTCAGCGACCAAATCAGGCGTCGTTGGGGGTGATGAGCACCTTGCCCACCGTCGAGTCCTCCACCGCCTGGTGCGCCGCAGCCGCTTCGGCCAAGGGGTAGTAGTGCAGCGGCAGGCCCGCGTCCGCGCCCACCCGGATGCCGCCCTGACTGGCCGCCGCCGCCACGTCCTTCACGCCCTGCGCCTTGGCTGCCTTCGGCTCCGTGTAGACCAGCACGAACTGCCAGCGGGCGTTCGGCGCCATCATCGCCCGAATCGGGATGCTCACCTCGGCCCCGCCGTTGTCGGCGTACATGCAGACCGCGCCACCGTGCCGCAGCACCTGCACGTCGGTCGAGGCGTTGCGGGCGGGGGAGACCTCCACGATCGTGTGGACCCCGTCGGGGGCGATCTTGTGGACCTCCTCGACCACGTCCTGCTCCCGATAGTTGATCACATAGGAGGCGCCGGCCGACGCCGCGAGCTGCGCCTTCTCCGCGCTGCTCACAGTGGCGATCACCGTGGCGTCGGCCCAGCGGGCGAGCTGGATCGCGGCGTTGCCGACCGCGCCCGCGCCGCCCTGCACCAGCACCGTGTGATCCGCCAACGCGCCGGCCCGCAGCGTGTCCGGCATGAACTCGCCAGCGGTCAGACAACGGTGCGCGGTGAGGAACGGGATACCCAGGGCTGCGCCCAGCTCGAACGCGGCGTCGCCGAGGCGTACCGCCTGCCGGACCGGCACCAGCGTGTACTCCGCCGTCGTGCCCCACTGTCGCTGCCAGGCCGACTCCCAAACCCACACCCGCTCACCGATCAGGTCGGGGTCGACCCCCTCGCCGACCGCCTCGACCACCCCCGCGCCGTCCTGCCCGGGAATCTGCCACCCGTCCGGCGGGGAGTTGCGGCGGGACTTCCAGTCGGTCGGGTTGACCCCGGAGACCGCCATCCGCACCAGGACCTCGCCCGCACCCGGCTCCGGAACCGGCCGGTCGACCAGATCGAGCACCGAAGGGTCGCCGTTGCGCTCGTACACGATGGCCTTCATCCGTGGTCTCTACCCCGCTCGACCCCTGTCAACCCAGCTCGTCCACCAGCTCGGGGGTCAGCTCACCGATCGCCTTCAGCGTCACCACGGCCAGCCCGGCGGCGTCCGGATCGAGCGGGTACGAGCCGTGCGGCACCGCCACCACCCGCATCCCCGCCGCCGCGGCGGAGCGCACCCCGTTGGACGAGTCCTCCACCGCCACGCAGCGGGTCGGGTCGACGCCGAGGCGCTGCGCCACGCTCAGGTACACGTCCGGCGCGGGCTTGCCCCGCTCGGTCTGCTCGGTGGAGAGGGTCGCGCCGAACGCGTCGGTCAGACCGGTCGCCGCCAGCGCCGCCTCGATCAGCCGGGTCGGCGACGAACTCGCCAACCCGAGCGGCCACCGCGCGGCCAGCCGGCGTACGACCTGGTCGGCACCGTCGATGAGGGGTACGTGGTCCCGGTAGCGTCGGGTCATCTCCTCGACCACCTCGACGGCGACCTGCTCGGCGGTGCGGCCGACGCCCAGCTCTCCGCTGAGGTAGTGGGCCCACTCGCCGGTGCTCATCCCCATCAGTCGGCGTTGCGTGTCCGGCTGCCACGTCCCGCCGTGCGCCGCCACGTACGCCCGGCGGACCTCCTCCCACACCGGCTCGGAATCCACGATCACGCCGTCCAGGTCGAATACCACCGCATCCGTCACGGGCCCATCCTGCCCGACGGGTGGGCGTCCGGTCAGCCGGGCAGCGCGGGCAGGCCGAGCGGGCTGTCCTCGGGGAGCAGGGTGTGGCCGGCCCGGGCGATCGGCTCCAGCAGCTCCCGGAGCCGGTCCGTGTCCTGGGAGCCGAGCGCCTGCCACGGGTGTGCGGCGGCCCGGTCGGTGGCGTCCTCGACGGCCTGGAACGCGGTGCGGGCCTGGTCGGTGGCCGCGCCGTCCCCGGTCAACCAGCCCCGCCGGGTGAGCCGTTCGCGGGCGGCGTGCCACTGCTCCTCGGACCAGCCCCGACCCAGCAGGTACTGCGGCGACGAACCGTCGAGCGCGACCCGCCCGGTGAGCGTCTCCACCGGGTCCAGCCCGGCGGCCACCAGCGCCGCCACGTGCCCGTCCCCCCGGTGTTCGCGCAGCGTGGTGGCGGCCTGCCAGAGCCGCGCGAGAGGGTACTCCCCGACCGGGAGCGCCGCGTTGACCGCGGCGAGCACCCGGCCGGCGGTCTGCGCCGCCGAGGCGGCCCGCTCCAGCAGGTCGGCGGCCTCCACCAGATGCGACTCGGGTAGCTCGTAGGTCAGCTCGGCGAGCGCCTGCACGGCACCGGTCAGGCGGGCGCGCAACGCCTCCTGCGGGGTGGCCAACCGCCACACCGCAGGCAGCGCGCGGGCCACCATCGGCGGCGCGAAGTTGAAGAAGGCGGCGATCACCGGGGCCGCCTCGGTGGCTCCCAGCGGCGCGGCCCGGCCGGCGAAGTAACCACGCCAGTAGCCGCGCAGCCCGACCGCCTCGTACGCGGCGCGGGCCCGGGGGTGGAGGTAGGTGACCGCGTGCACCGGCTCGAAGTACGCCCACATCGACCGGGCGGTCCGCCCAGGCTCGTCCAGCGCCGTCACATGCACCTCCGCGTCCCGGTTCCGGATGCTGCTCACCCCGGGCGGCGAACCGCCCGGGGTGACGCCGAACCTACTGCCGCTGGGTGACGGGCCGGAAGCCCCATGTGAACAACTCCATCGCGACCCGGCGGCAACCGGGACGACCCGGACAGGTCACTGGGCGGCGAGCACGTCCACCACGAAGCGCAGCGGGCCGGTCGGACGTCCGTCGCCGGCGGCCGCTTCGTTGCCGTACGCCAGCTCGCCCGGGATGTCGAGCTGCACCCGGCTGCCCACTGTCACACCGACCAGGCCCTGGTCCCAGCCGGGGATGACCTGGCCGACGCCGATCGGGAAGGTCGCCGGCTGCCCGGCCTTCCAGGAGGAGTCGAACTCCTTGCCGTCCTTGTAGAACACCCCCACGTAGTTGGTGGTGATGTTCTGGCCCTTCTGCACGGCCGGGCCGGTGCCCTTGATCAGCGGGGTGACCGTGAGCTTCTTGAGGTCACCCGTGCCCGGCGTCACCGTCGGCTTGCTGCCCAGCGCCGGGTCGGCGCCCTCGGGCAGCTGCGGAGCGGGCGGCGCGCCGGCCTCGTCGGGGGCCGGGGCGGAGGCGGACGGGGTCGAGTCGGCCTGGGTCTTGGGCTTGTCGTCGCCCCCGCCGATCGTCACGAAGACGCCGATCAGCACCCCGACCACGGCGACGGCGGCGAGGCCGCTGGCCCACGCGTTGCGCTTGCGCCTCGCGTCGGCGGCCTTCTTCTCCGCCAACTGGGCGGCCAGGCGGCGCCCCGACTTGGTTGCCGGGCTCTGGTCCGGGCCCTTCTGCTGCGTCCGCTCGCTCACGTCGTCGACTCCCTGCTGCGAAGTGTGGCCGGCACCCGGTGCCGGGGGGAAAGCCGACGCACACGGTACCCGCACCGCGGCCTACCGTGCCGGCCGCGGACGCCTCGGATCGCCCAGCGCGA
The DNA here is from genome assembly GCF_018070365.1 of Micromonospora sp. D93. NCBI lineage: Bacteria > Bacillati > Actinomycetota > Actinomycetes > Micromonosporales > Micromonosporaceae > Micromonospora > Micromonospora sp. D93. Next base: position 23,966 of record NZ_JAGPXW010000038.1, read on the forward strand.
CAGTTCCGGGGCTTTCCCGGGCGCCTATTCCGGGACGACCATGAAGTCGGTCACGAACGAGGTGACCCGGCCATCGGCGGCACGACCGATCCAGGTGCCGTAGCAGCCGTCGCCCCAACCCGTGGCCACGGTGACGACGTTGGCGCCGCTGGCCTCGTCCAACACGGCGCTGATCAGCCCCGGAACCGGGGACGAGGGCAGCTCGGTCGGGATGAACACCTCCTCGACCCGGTCGGAGTCCCAGCCCTCCAGGACGGCGAGCGCGGTCGGGTCGGCGAAGGTGCCGACACCGGCGTCCACCCCGTACCCGAAGTAGTCGTCCGCGCCGAGCGTGGCGACGTCCTGGTCACCCGCGACGGCCGGCTCCCAACGGATCGTCGGCTCGGTGGAGACGACCAGCTCCAGCGCGGCGACCCGTCGGTCCACCTCGGCGTCCTCCCGGAGCACCACCGCCACCCAGGCGCGGGCGGGATGCCGCCCCGGCGGCACGGTCACCGTGAACGGCTCCGCCTCCGGGCACACCAGCGGGTCACACCCGACCACGCGGCCAGTCGGCAACACGATGTCGCCCACCGGGTGAACCTCGATCACGTATCCGCCGTGCTCGTCCGTGAAGCGGGCGCCGGGCGTCAGTAACCGGTCCAGATCAGGGGTGTACGGCATGGGGGCTCCTCCGGTCGCCAGCGGCCGGCGGAGCGTACCCGGCCCGGCGGACACCGCCGCCGCTGCCGTACGTCAGGCGCTCTTGCGGGGTGCGGTCTTGCGCGCGGCGGTCTTCTTGGCCGGCTCCGCCTTCTTCGCGGCTGTCTTCTTCGCGGCGGTCTTCTTCGCCGGCTCGGCCGTCTTCTTCTCGGCCGTCTTCTTCGCGGCTGTCTTCTTCGCGGGCGCCTTGGCCGTCTTCTTCTCGGCCGCCTTCTGTGCCGACCGGGCCGACGAGATGGGCGTCGGCTCGCCGCCACCACCACCACTACTGCGGGCGGGCTGCTCGCCGCGAGCCGCCTTGGCGCGCTCCACCGAGGCCTTCAACGCGGCCATCAGGTCCACCGCCGCGGCCGGGGCCTCCTCGACCTCCTCCGGCTGGACGACCTCCCGACCCTCCACCTTGGCGTCGATGACCTCCTGCAACGCGGCCCGGTAGTCGTCGGTGAAGACGTCCGGCTCGAACTCGCCGGTCATCGAGTCGATAAGTGAGCTGGCCATGGCCAGCTCCGGCGGGCGCACCTTGAGATCCTCGTCGAGGAAGCCGAAGTCCGGGGTACGGATCTCGTCCGGCCAGAGCATGGTGTTGAGCAGCAGCACACCCTCGCGGACCCGCAGCGTGGCCAGCTGCTCCCGCTGGCGCAGCGCCACCTTGACGATGGCGACCCGCTCCGAGTCGATCAGCGCGTCGCGCAGCAGCACGTACGGCTTGGTCGCCGCGCCCTCCGGCTCGAGAAAGTACGCCTTGTTGTAGAGGATCGGGTCGACCTGCTCGGCCGGCACGAACTCCAGCACGTCGATGGCACGGGAGCTGGTCAGCGGCAGGTCGGCGAAGTCCTCGTCGGTGAGGATCACCATCTCGCCACCGCCGATGTCGTAGCCCTTGGCGATGTCGTCGTAGGTGACCTCTTCGCCGCAGACCGAGCAGGTGCGCTTGTAGCGGATCCGACCGCCGTCCTCGCGGTGCACCTGGTGGAACCGAATGTCCTTCTCCTCGGTGGCGGAGTAGAGCTTCACCCCGATCGAGACGAGCCCGAACGACACGGCTCCCTTCCAGATGGCACGCATCCTGCGCTCCCTTCCCCGGTATCGACCATGCTCGCATCCGAAAGAACCTGACGCGAGGTGTTCGGGCTGCTACTACAGTCGGGTCGTGCCCGGCGCGCCGCTCAAGCCGATGCTCGCGATGACCGGGCCGCTCCCGGCGGGTGACGGCTGGGCCTACGAGTTCAAGTGGGACGGCGTGCGCGCCCTGGCCGACATCTCCGGCGGCGGCCAGCACCTGTATGCCCGTTCCGGCGTGGAGATCACCGCCGCGTACCCGGAGCTGGCCACCCTGCCCGAGCAGGTGGACGACGCGCTGCTCGACGGCGAGGTGGTGCTGCTCGGCCAGGGCGGGCAGCCGTCGTTCACCGCGCTGGCCGAGCGGATGCACGTCCGGGACCGGAACAAGGCGGCCCGGTTGGCAGCGGTCATGCCGGTGACGTACATGATCTTCGACCTGCTCCGGTTGAACGGCGACGACCTGACCGGCTGGCCGTACGAGCGCCGCCGGGAGGCGCTGGACGCGCTCGCGCTCGGTGGCCTCCGGTGGGCGGTGCCGCCGACGTTCACCGACGGGCCGGCCACCTACGAGGCGGCCGGGGAGCACGGCCTGGAGGGTGTGATGGCCAAGCGGGTCGGGGCCGTCTACCGCCCGGGGGTGCGCTCGCCCGACTGGGTGAAGGTCAAGCTGGAGGTGACCGGCGACTTCGTCATCGGCGGTTGGCGACCGGGCGCGCGCCGGATCGGCGGGCTGCTGGTCGGGGTGCCCGGCCCGGACGGTCGGTTGATCTACCGGGGTCGGGTCGGCGGCGGGATCGGCGCGGCCATCGAGCGGCAGCTCCTGGCCGAGCTGGAGCCGCTGCGCTCCGGCGTGTCACCGTTCGCGCCGGGTGTGCCGCGCGAGGATGCGCGGGGTGCCATCTGGGTAGAACCCCTGGTGGTGGTGGAGGTGAAGTACGGCCAGCGCACCCCCGACGGCCGGCTGCGCTTCCCCCGGGTGCTGCGGCTGCGCCCGGACAAGCCTCCGGAGGAGGTCGACGATGCCGACTGAGCGGCTACGGGTGGACGTCGAGGGCCGTGCGCTGGAGCTGTCCAACCTGGACAAGGTGCTCTACCCGGCGGCCGGGTTCACAAAGGGTGAGGTGATCGACTACTACACCCGGATCTCCCCGGTGCTGCTGCCGCACCTGCGGGACCGACCGGTCACCCGGATCCGCTTCCCCAACGGGGTGGACGACAAGTCGTTCTTCGAGAAGAACAAGCCGGCCGCGACCCCGGACTGGGTGCGGGTGGAGAATCTGCCCGCGCCCGGGTCGACGAAGGGCCGGGAAACCATCGACTACGTGGTCGCCGACGACCTGCCCACCCTGGTCTGGCTGGCGAACCTGGCCGCGCTGGAGCTGCACACACCGCAGTGGAAGGTCGGCGAGGACCCGGACATGATGGTCGTCGACCTGGACCCGGGGCCGCCGGCCGGGCTCGCCGAGTGTTGCCCGGTGGCGGTCCTGATGCGCGACCGCCTCGCCGACGACGGCATCGAGTCGTACCCGAAGACCTCCGGCAAGAAGGGCATGCAGCTCTGCTGCCCGATCGCCGGCACCCAGTCGTCGGATCTCGTCTCCGACTACGCCCGGCGGATCGCCCAGGAGTTGGAGCAGGCCCAGCCCAAGCTGATCGTGTCGAAGATGGCGAAGAACCTCCGGCCGGGCAAGGTCTTCATCGACTGGAGTCAGAACAACGCGGCGAAGACCACAGTGGCGCCGTACTCGCTGCGAGCCCAGTCGGTGCCGTCGGTGTCGACGCCGCTGACCTGGGACGAGGTCGAGGCCGGCGCGCGCGGCCGGAAACCGGCCGTCCGCCAGTTCACCGCCGCCGAGGTCCTGACCCGGGTCGAGGAGTACGACGACCTGCTCGCCCCCCTGCTCGACGGCGGCCCGGAACTGCCCACCCGCTGACGGGAGTGCGGCCCGGCGTCCACGCTTGTGGACGCCGGGCCGCGTCGGCTGTCGGCTCAGCGGTGGCCGAAGACCTTGCGGCTGGAACCGAGGCGCAGGAGCACCGTCTCGCCGGTGGCGTCCTTGACCCCGTCGTTGTCGGTGATCGCGTACACCTCGCCGTTGCCGGCGACGGTCAGGCCCTCCAGCTTCTCCTGCGTCCATCCGTTGGTGGCGCGCAGCGCGGGCAGCACGTCGGCGGCGAGCCTCTTCGGCAGCACGGTCAGTGGACCTGTCGCCGCCGCACCGGGCAGCGGCACCGTGTAGATCCGCTTGACAGTGGCGGCCGGGCCGTTCAGCTTGTCCCGCTCGATGACCGCGAGCCGGTCACCGACCACTGTGATCTCGGAGAGGCCCATCCAGTCGCCGGGCACTGTGGTGGTCCCCAACCGGTACCCGAACCAACTCCAGGTGCCCGCCGCGACGTCGTAGCGGCCGAGCCGGACGATGCCGGCCGGGTCGGTGCTCAACTCCCGCTGTACGGCCACCCAGACGATCTCCCGGCCCTGCCGGTCGGTGATCGCGGTGACCCCCTCCAGGCCCTGCTTGCCGAGGCCGGCCGCGATCTCGGCGGGCAGCGCGACGGTCTGCCGGGTCACCCCGGCGGCGTCGAGCCGGACCAGCTTGTTCTCCGCGCCCTTGGCGCCCTCCACGGCGAGCCAGAAGCCGCCCTGGGAGCGGGCGAAGATGCCCTCCGCGTCGTACCCGACCGGAGCGCCGGCCGCGTCCCGTACCGGCAGCGCGCCGGTGATCACGGCTGGGGTCCGCTTCGCGTCGATGGTGAGGATGCGGGTCTGGCCGTACGCCGCGTCGGTGACGCTGTAGAGCTGGTCCCGCTTGCCCGGAACCGCGCTCAGCGCGCCGAGTGCGCCCCAACCGGTCGGGGTGCCGGCCCGGTCGGTGCCGGAGACGATGCTCGGGAACGCCGGGGTGCCCTTGCCGAGCTGGAAGAGCGACACCGAGGCCCGAACGTTCACCGAAGCGTCGTCCTCCTCACTGGAGACCGCGAGCAGCCCGCGCGACGGGATGGGAAGCAGCCCCTCCGGCCCGTTGGTGGTCGGCAGGACCTGCCGAAAGACCGGCCGGATGGGGTCGCCCAGGTCGTAGACGGCGACGAAGTTGCTCCGCTCCGATCCGACGAAGGCGTACCGGACGCCGTCGTACTCGGCGACGGCCACGCCCTCCGGCTCGGTGCCCTTCTTGGCGGCCCGGTCCTCGTTGTGCAGCCCGTACGTGACGGCGAGGCGCTCGAAGGTGTTGCCGGCGTCCCAGGCGACGCGTCCGCTGCGGCTGTCGAAGACCGACCAGCCACGGGTGCCGCCGTGCCAGTCGCCCTCGTTGGCGGTGGCGAGATAGCGGTCGTCGACCCAGGCCACCGCGTCCGGCTCGCGCGGTACGTCGGTGATACTGCCGGTCAGGTCGATGACACCGTCCCTCTTGGTGTCGATGCCGCTGATCGTGGCGGTGCCGGCGCTGAAGACCTTGGTGATCCGGCCGGTGGGCAGGTCGATCAGGGCGACGCCGTTGTTCTCCTGAAGCGTCACGGCCAACTGGTTGCGGCTGTTGATCGAGACGTACTCCGGCTCGGGGTCGGTCGGCGCGGCGAGGCCGGCCTGCGCCAGCGCGGGCAGCGCACTGCCGTCGGCCCCGGTCAGCGCGACCGGCCGCAGTCGCCAACCGGCAGGTGCCTTCCCGGCCAGGTCGACGATCTGCACGAAACCGGCGGGCGCCTGGGGCAGGTCGCCCTCCTCACCGCCGGGCGGCGTGGCCTCCTCGTCGCGCTCGTTCTCGATGGCGATCGCCGCGTACCGCTTGTCAGTGCTGATCGCGATCGAGTCGGGCTGACCGGCGAGGTCGAAGCTGGCCACCCGCTTCCGACTGGCCAGCTCGATCACGTCGAGTCGGCCGGACGGCGCTGTGTAGCTGGCGCTGGTGTTCACCACCACCAGCACGTACCTGCCGACCACGGCGACCGAGGTCGGCTCGTCCTCGGTGTTGCCGAGCTGGGCCAGAGAGATGGTGCCGAGGCCGCGCGGCCGGTCGGCACGGGAGATGTCCAGGAAGCCGATACGCCGGGCCAGCGCGTCGGTGTGGATCAGGGTGCGACCGTCCTCGCTGACCGCGGAGATCTCGGCGACCGTCGCGGTCGTCGGATCCTCGCCGGCCGGACGGTTCTGGAACACCGGGTACGTGGCGACCCGGTCGAAGACGAGCGAAGGGTGGTGGTGCGCGCCGGCCGACGCGGGGGTGGCCCCGGTCAGGCTGGCGGCGGCGACACCGGCTGCGGTGAGCGCGGTGAATGCTCTTCTGAGTGTCAAGGACTTCCTCCGTTAGGTCGTACCCGCACGGAGGCTGACAGTTGTCGGGGAGCGTCAGCTTGCGTCGACATGAACGGTCGGCGAAGCACGGCGCAGCCGCCACCAGGCACCCACGACCAGGGTGACCGTGACGACGGTGACCGCGACGTCGCCGGCCAGGGCCGCCGCCGGGCTCGCCGGGGAGTACGGCGGCACCAGGTACGCGAACGCGGAGGCCATGATCAGGCCCGCCGTGCCGGCCACGAGCACGTGCCGCGGCCCCCAACCGTTGCGGGACGACCAGTACACGATCAACCCTCCGGCGGCGGCCGCCAGCGCCAGCGCGATCGCCATCCCCGCCCAACCGGGCGTCAGGTCGGAGCCGAGGCGGACCAGGACGACCGGCAGACCCACCCAGAGCGGATGCGGCACCCGGCGGGCCCGGCGCGGGCGGGCGCGGCGCCAGCGGGGCAGCAGCGCCGTTCCGACGAGTACGAGGACCAGCACCGTGGCGAAGGACAGTTGAAGCGGGCTGGCCAGGAAGCCCTCGTCACCGTTGATGTCGGAGAAGATGAACAGGCTGCCGAGCAGGTAGATCAGACCGACGACAAGGAGACCGGGTCGGCCCAGCCACGGCCGGTGCCGGCGGTCCGCCCCGAGGAACGACTCGATGAGCACGATCGGCGCGCAGATGGTCAGCACGATGTGGTTGCCCACGTAGTCGAAGGCCTGCCGGAGGCTGAATTCGAGCCCCGGCACCAGCGTCGCCTCGGCGGCGGCCCGGGTGTCGGCGTACTGGGTGTCGTCGAGGAAGTCGGGGTTGAACAGCGACTGGTCGACCAGCCCGGCCTGGAGGACGCCGAACGCGGCAGCGAGCAGCACGATCGTCGGCCAACCCGCGCCGAGGTGCCGGGCGGTCTCCCGGATGAGGATCGCCGCACCGCCGTACATCGGCCCCAGGAAGATCAGCACCGGGAGGAAGTCGTCAATGGCGAAGCCACCCCACGAGCACTCCGCCGCCCAGGGCGCGAGCAGCAGCAATGCGATCACCGGCAGGAGCCGCCGGCGCAGTGGCAGACGCGCGGCGGCGACGGGGTCGGGTCCAATCGGCATGGGCGCTCCTCGACGGCGTCTCGGGGGTCATCTGTACCGTGCGCGGGCCACCCGGTCACCCGATACGGCCATCGGTCGGCGACCGGGGTGACCAAAGTCGTTGAGTACTGTGGTGCCGACGTCGACCCCCGGGGAGCGTGGAGATGCAGCCAACCGTCACTGCCGACCTGGCGGCCCGACCCGTCGAGGTCGAGCTTCCGCTGCTCAGCTACCGCGACGAGGCGACCGGCGAGCGCGTCGACCTGACCGCACAGCAGGTCGGCTCGTGGGCCGCCCGCAGCGCGAGCCTGCTGCGGGACGGCTGCGGGCTCGGCCCCGGCAGCCGCGTAGCGGTCCTGCTGCCTCCGCACTGGCGTACCGCCGCGGTGTTGTTGGGCGCCTGGGCCTCCGGCCTGGCGGTGTCGTTCCGACCGCGCGCCACAGCGGGCCTGGCGGTGCTCGAACCCGGCGGCGACCGGCCGTTCGACGCGGTCTTCGTGACGCCGGAGCGGCAGGATGACTGGCTGGAGGACGTGCCGGACGCGCCGCACCGCTATCTCGTCGGCACCGGGCCGGGGCAGTTGGACGACGTGCCGTTGGGCTGGTTGGACTGGTCCGTCGAGGTGCTTCGGCACGGCGACGCCGCGCCCGACCACACCGCCATCCACCCGTCGGACCCGGCCACCGCGGACGGCACCACCTATGGCCAGTGGGGTGCGCTCGCCCAGGAGTTCGCCGGGATGCTGGAGCTGCGTGCCGGTGACCGCCTGTTGGTCGACGCCGCCGAGACCGAGCAGCCGCTGAAGTGGTTGCTCGCGCCGCTCTCGGCCGGCGCTTCCGTGGTCATCAGCGCCAACCTCGACCCGTCGCGACGGGACGCGGTCGTCGCCGCCGAGCGGGTGACCCGGGTCCTCTGAGGCCGTCTCGTCACCCGTCCGGTGGAGGCCATTCGTTCCGCCTGCTCTCACGTTTCTCCTGCTCCTACGCTTCGCCGAAGACACGCGCGGTCGGGCACCGGCCACTTTTGGGCACCGGCGGAGGGCAGATGGCGTTGCGGCGTACACATCGGACTGTGGTTGCGGCGGTGGCCGGCGGCCTGCTCGCCCTCGGGGTGGTCGCGCCCGGTCCGGCGGCGGCACCGCTGCCCCGCGCGGCCCAGGCCGACGGCCCCACCGTCCCCGACCCGCGCGAGCCGCGCCCACCGCTGCTCCCCGCCGACTTCCAGGGCACCGGCCGGTACATCGTGCGTGACCTCGGCATCGACGTGCCGTTCAGCTGGCAGGGCCGGAACGGCAACAGTCAGATGACCGCCGGCGGCCCGGACCACCCGATCTGGTTCACGAACCTGATCTACGAGAACACGCTCTACACGCTCACCTACAGGTGGCCGAACATCCCGCTGTTCCCGCCCCGCGCGTGCAGCAAGATCCCCGGGTTCTTCAACCGCCAGATCTTCAACGACAAGCTGAAGACCTCCCGCTACGTGGGTCCGGAGATCCTGCAGGGTGACCAGGACCGGCACGTCGACCACTGGCGGGTCGGCGTCGTCGGCGGTTCGACAGTGCCGGGGGAGTTCTTCCGGTTCCCGCTCGCGCTCGGCGACATCTACGTCGACCAGCGGGACCCGAGCCGCTGGTGGCAGGTGTTGCAGTTCGGCCTACAGAACCTCTTCGACCCGGAGCTGGACGAGTGGTTCACGATGCAGACGTTCGACCACCGCCCCGGCGAGGTCACCCTCCCCGACCGCTGCCCACCCCCCACGTCGTGACCCGCGCTGGTCACAGGGCGAACAGCAGGGCGGCGTCGAGGAGGACCACTACGGCGGTGGCGAAGTGGATGCCGAAGGCGACGGCCTTCGTTCCACCGTTCCGCAGCACGATGACGGTGTCGCCCAGCGGGACGAGCGCGACGACCAGCATGAACCACGCGACCGCGTCGGCGGTGGTGAAGGCGATCAGGGTGAGGCCGAGCAGCCCGAAGGTGAGGTCCTTCAGGCCCTTGACCGTCAGGTAGGCGGGATCGCCGTCCGGCCGGGCCGGAACGCCGTACCCCGCAGCTGCGGCCTGGGGCACCAGCAGGAACCGCAGACCGATAAAGGCAACGAAAAGACTGAGTACGACGGCGAGGCCGTAGGCGAGGGGTGCCAGCATGAGTCTGCTCCAATTCCTAGCGGCGCTAGATGTGAGAGCGACGCTAGCAGAGCATCGCCAGGATCGCTAGCGGTGCTAGGATCCTGTCATGTCGACACAGGCGCGCCGGCAGCGTGAGCGGGCTGAGCGGGAGCAGGCGATCATCAGCGCGGCACGGGACCTGGCGTTGGCAGAAGGCTGGGACGCGGTAACCACCCGGCGGCTCGCCGCCGAAATCGAGTACAGCCAGCCCGTCCTCTACAGCCACTTCAAGGGCAAGGACGCCATCATGGCGGCGGTAGCCGTCGAGGGCTTCGCCGAGTTGGCCAACGCCGTGGCCACGGCCCGAGCCTCGGCCGCCAGTCCCCGGCAGGCGGTCGCCGACGTGGCAGCCGCGTACGTCGCGTTCGCCCAGCAGCGGCCCGCGATCTACGACGCGATGTTCACCCTCGCCGTGGACCTGCCGTTCGCCACTCAGGACGTCCCGACGGACCTGGCCCGAGGCTTCGCCGAACTGTCCGAGACAGTGCGCCCGGTCGTTGGGGACGACGACCTGGAGACGGTCACCGAAACCTTCTGGGCCGGCCTGCACGGGCTGGTCACGCTGATGCGCAGCGGCCGACTCCGACGCGCCGGCCACGACCACCGGCTCTCGGTCCTGGTGGACCGCTTCTCCCCGTGAGCGTTGCCGATCAGGGCTGACCCGGTCGTCGCCCGCACGGCGCGAGGTGGTCGACCGGTAGGGCGCACCGCGCACCGCCGGGCAGTGGCCGATCACAGAAGACCCAATGTCGTACGCCCTGCTGGTCCTCCGCCGAGACGGTCACCCCGCCCGGCTCGACCCGCGCGCTGAGCCGGACCAGCACCCGAGCGGCGGTACGCGCGAAGATCCGGGCGCGCAGCAGGTCAGGCGCGGTGATCGGCAGGTGGATCACCCAGCGGTCGGTCATCGGTAGCGGCGCCGTTCGAAGATCTGCCAGGGCTGCGGCGACTCTTCCCACCCTGTTGTCGGAGGTGGCTCGTCGCGTCGGCTCGCAGGCCGACGGGTCTGGTTGCGCACGGTGGTTGCCCTTCGTCGGATGGGATCGACGTGGAGGGGCGGCCTCCGCCGGTTGCGCTCGGCGGAGACCGCCCACCTGCGGCCGTTCGGGGGTACGGCAGCGGGTCCGCGCGGGGGAGCGCGGCGGGTGGGGCCCTGAACAGCGATGCGTGACCAGTACGAGAAGCGCCAACCGACCGCAGCGGCACCGCATCACCGAGAGCGACGCTACCGATACTGAGTCACCTATGTCAACAACGTCTCCGAGTTATCTACCCACCTATGTCACTCGCGCTACATACGTTGCCTGCGTCGAAGCGGCTGATCAATACTGGGCGAGCCAACCGACTGCAAGGGGCTCCACGTGCCTATCCCGCCCACAATGGACGAGCTGCTCGACGACCTCCTAAAGAAGATCAAGGATGGGACGTATCCGCCTGGGTCGCAACTCCCGTCCGGGCGGGTGCTGGCAGATGAATACGACGTCTCCCAGTCCACGATCAGCCGGGCGGTGGCGAGACTGCGTGGCGACGGTGTGCTGGTGGGTCGTCCAGGTCGAGGGGTCTTCGTCGCCGAGTCCCGACGGCGCTGAGCGGGTGCTCGCGCCCGACGGCTGATCGACTCGGAATTCGCCAAACCGTGGCATCGAAGTGCCCCGGACGGCCCGACTTGCGGGAAGTCGAGTCGATCAGCGTTTACCGTCCGGTCGGCGACAGAGCGGGATTTCGGGACGTGAACGCTTGGCGCGTATCGATACTCTCGCGAATGGGATGGCGAGGCGCGCCATTCTCGTCCGGGGGGACACAATGGTCGAGCGCGTACGAAGAATGCTGGCCGCAGCAATGGGGATCATGCTCGGAGCGAGCCTGGTCACCGTCACCGCCAGTCCGGCACAGGCCGATGAACAGTTGGACCTGCGGAAGTCCGGTTGGGCCTACACAGATTCATATCTACCGAAAAAGTCGTTCGTCAACCCTGCCGGAGACGCGCCGATCGGCGCCTGGGCAGATGCGCGGGGCAACAAGCACAGGTCGCGGTCCTACTTCACCTTCGACGTCTCGCGCTTTCGCAAGGCAATTGTCCACCGGGCCGATCTGATCATCGGCGAGCGATCGGCTGCCGACTGCGCGGCGGCTCAGCCGATCCAGCTCTGGCGGACCGATCCGATCAAGACGACCACGAGTTGGGAGTCGGAGCCGCGCCGGCGCGAACTCATCGGCACCATCCTGGCCGGTGGCTCGGCCACCTGTCCCGGCTATCTGGTCTGGGACATCAGGCCGGCCCTGCAGAGGCTGGCCGATCAGGACAAGCAGACCCTGACCGTCGAGATCTCCGTGCCGCACGGCGACGAGGGCAAGCTCTCGCACGGCCGCAAGCTCCATCCGTACCCAGTGATCCGCAGTGATGTCAACCACGCCCCGACTGTCGAACAGCTCGGGCTCGAATGGCCATCCTGGTCCTGCGGCACCAAGAAGAACCCACAACCGGTCGGCCCGCGCAGCTACACCTTCATGCTCCGGGGCGCGGATGCGGACAGCAGTGACGCGTACCTCAACGCGCAGTTCGCCGCCTGGCCGGTCGGCCACGAGGACCAGCGGTCCGAGCAGCCCGGCTCCAGTTACGGGAGCACCCTCGCCAAGGTCCCCTGGGAGATGTCGCAGTACCCGCACGGGACAGTTGTGGCGTGGACCGCTCGCGCCTTTGACGGTCAGGACTACTCGAAGTGGGCTCAGCCCTGCTACGTGAAGGTGGACGGGCAGCGACCGGCCCCGCCCGTGGTGACCTCGACGAAATACCCGGACGACGGCCAACCCCATGGCGGCTCCGGGGTGCCGGGCACGTTCGTCTTCACGGCGAACGGGTCGTCGGACGTGGTCGGCTACTACTGGGGACGCTACGGCGAGACGTACAGCTACCTTGCCGCTCCCGCACCCGGCGCGAACGTCACGCTCGAATACACGCCCACCTCCTACAACGAGACCCTGAGCGTGCGCAGTGTGGACAGCGCGTCGAACTCCTCCGAGGTGACCGACTACCAGTTCGCCGTGCGATCCACCGCACCGCAGGTGCAGGTGACGGTCGGTGGTGTCGGCCTGGCGAGTCAACTGGCGATCTCGACAAACGTCGAGGGGGTCACCGAGTTCGGCTACACGATCGGTGGTGGCGACGAGACCAGGGTCCCGGCGAGCAACGACGGCACCACCGAAGTCCCTGTGACGTTCCCGCAGGCTGGTTCCATCCGGCTTGAGGTGCGCAGTTACGTCGGCACCGAGTTCGTCGGCGCGTACACCGGGGAGGTGTTAGTCCGCGACACCCCGCTCGTGGAGTCGGCCGACTTCGCCTTCCCCGACCACAACGGTGTCGTGGGTCGTCCGGGCAGCTTCACCTTCCGACCCGGCCGGGTCGGGGTGGTGGCGTACGAGTACGGGTTGCTCTACGGCGAGATGCAACGCATCGACGCGGCAGCGGACGGCACCGCGGCGCTGAACTGGACGCCGGCCGACCCGGGCTGGCACACGTTCATGGTGCGCAGCATCAGCGCCGACGGCACCGTCTCGGAAATCGTCCAGTACGAGTTCAACGTCATCGACACGAAGCCGAGCGTCTACTCGCAGACCTATTACGAGTACGGCGCCTGGGGCGGCGTGGGTATCCCCGGTGAGTTCCACATCAGCACCGCGATGCCGAACGTGGACGTCTTCGTCTATCGGTACAACGACGGGCCCGAGCAGGTCCTCGACCAGGTCGACAACGAGGCTCGGTTGACCCTCGCCCCGGATCGCTCCGGCAGCAACACGCTGGCGGTGTGGACGCGCTTCCTGGACGGGTCCTTCTCGCCGACGCGGGCCTACACGTTCGAGGTCAGTGACGCACCTGTGGTGACGTCGAGTGTTTACCCCGAGAGCGGCTCCGCCGGCCAGCCGGGCCAGCCGGGCCAGTTCACCTTCAACCCGGGCCGCTCCGACGTGGTGGAGTACCGCTACCTGGTGGACTACAACGGCGAAGAGCAGGTCGTGGCCGCCGGGCCCGACGGTCGGGCCACGATCGAGATCACGCCGCCGCATCCTGGGAGCACCGTGTTGACAGTGACCAGCCGGGCGGCGGACGGCACGGCCAGCGCGCAGCGGCGGTACGAGTTCCGGGTACGCGATCCGCGCGTGAACGTGCACAGCGGCTACGACGAGTACACGGCCATCGGCGGGATCGGTGCGATCGGCAGGTTCTCGGTCTACACGGAGATCGGCGAGGTGACGACCTTCGAGTACCAGCTCAATGGCGGCACCTGGCAGAGCGTGCCGAAGACCCCCAACTCGCTGGGCACCGACATCATGCTGACGATGGATCGCAACGGGGCGAACGTCTTCTCGGTGCGGGGCCGAACCGAGGCGGGGGAATACACGCCACAGACGGACTACCCGTTCCTGGTCGGCACGGCGCCGCTCGTGTCCTCGGTGACCTACCCGGCCAATGAGTGGGGCGGCGGCGTCGGCGTGCCGGGTGACTTCACCTTCACCCAGGGCTCTCCGGGCGTCGTCGAATTCGAGTACACGGTCGACGACGGGCCGGCGGTGCTGGTCGCGGCGAATGCTGCCGGAGTCGCCACCGCGAGCTACGCGCCGATCGCGACAAGCTTCCAGACCATGAGGGTGCGCGGACGCACAGCTGACGGCGTGTGGACCGACACGACGAGCTACCACTTCCTGGTCAACTCGGCCTGAGTGCAGGTCGACTCCATATCGGCGACGGCGCGGCGTCGAAATGCCGTGGGCGCTGCGACATCGCCGATATGGAGTCGATCGAGCGGCGCGCGGGTCAGTCGAGGGACGGCAGCGACGGGCCGAGGACGTCGTCGGCGTCGATGATCGTGTACGCGTACCCCTGCTCGGCGAGGAAGCGCTGTCGGTGTGCCGCGTACTCGGTGTCGATCGTGTCCCGGGACACCACAGTGTAGAAGTGCGCCTGCCGGCCGTCGGCCTTCGGCCGGAGCACCCGCCCCAACCGCTGCGCCTCCTCCTGCCGCGACCCGAACGTCCCCGACACCTGGATCGCGACCGCCGCCTCGGGCAGGTCGATGGAGAAGTTGCCGACCTTCGAGATCACCAGGGTGCGGATCTCTCCGGTGCGGAACGCGTCGAAGAGCCGCTCCCGCTCCTTGTTGGTGGTCGAGCCCTGGATGATCGGCGCGTCCAGGTATTCGCCGAGCTGGTGCAGCTGATCGATGTACGCGCCGATCACCAGCACCTGGTCGTCCGGGTGCCGGTCGACAAGCGCCTTGACCACCGGCAGCTTGGTGCGGGCGGTGGCCGCCATCCGGTAGCGCTCCTCGGCCTCCGCAGTCGCGTACGACATCCGCTCCGCGTCGGTCAGGGTCACCCGGACCTCGGTGCACTCCGCCGGGGCGATCCAGCCCTGCGACTCGATGTCCTTCCACGGCGCGTCGTACCGCTTCGGGCCGATGAGGCTGAACACGTCACCCTCGCGGCCGTCCTCGCGTACCAGAGTCGCAGTGAGGCCCAGCCGGCGGCGGGCCTGGAGGTCCGCGGTGAACCGGAAGATCGGCGCGGGCAGCAGGTGCACCTCGTCGTAGACGACCAGGCCCCAGTCGCGGGCCCCGAAGAGGTCCAGGTGTGTGAACGTGCCGCCGCGCCGCGAGGTGAGCACCTGGTACGTGGCGATGGTGACCGGGCGGATCTCCTTGCGCTCGCCGGAGTACTCGCCGATCTCCTCCTCGGTCAGCGACGTGCGGGCGATCAGCTCCCGCTTCCACTGCCGGCCGGCGACAGTGTTGGTGACCAGGATCAGGGTGGTCGCCTTCGCCTCGGCCATCGCCGCCGCGCCGACCAGGGTCTTGCCGGCGCCGCAGGGCAGCACCACCACCCCCGACCCGCCGGCCCAGAACGCCTCGACGGCCTCCCGCTGGTACGAGCGCAGCGTCCACGGCTTGCGCCCGTCCTTGCCGGCCTCGGCCAGCTCGATCGGGTGCGCCTCACCGTCGACGTAACCGGCCAGGTCCTCCGCCGGCCAGCCCAGCTTGAGCAGCGCCTGCTTGAGCCGGCCGCGCTCGGACGGGTGCACCCGGATGGTGTCGTCGTCGATCTTGTCGCCGAGCATCCCGGCGAGCTTCTTGCTCTTGGCCACCTCGATCAGCACCAGCCGGTCCAGTGCGCGCAGCACCAGCCCGTACGCCGGGTCGTTGGCGAGCTGAAGTCGGCCGTACCGGTCCATCGTGTCGGCCACGTCCACCAGCAGCGCGTGCGGCACCGGGTAGCGGGAGTACTTGAGCAGCGAGTCCACGACACCCTCGGCGTCGTGCCCCGCGGCGCGGGCGTTCCACAGACCCAGCGGGGTCAGGCGGTAGGTGTGCACGTGCTCCGGCGAGCGTTCCAGCTCCGCGAACGGCGCGATCGCCATCCGGCAGGCCTGCGCGTCGGGGTGGTCGATCTCCAGCAGCAGGGTCTTGTCCGACTGCACGATCAGTGGTCCACCGCTCACGCCAGCGTCCTCTCCTCGGTTGGCCGTCCGGCCGGGACGGGTCGCATACCCGCCGCTGGCCGACCATCCAGTGTTGCACGATGCGGGACGACGGAAGAAAGATGCTCACCGGCCGCAACCGTGACGGCACTCACGAACGTCTAGTAAAGGGACGACTGTCTGGGGAGGTGCCATGGAGCATGTCCGGATTACTTCCCGGCTGGTCACCCTTGTGGTGGTCGTGCTGGTCGGCGCGGGTGCGTGCGCGTTCGATCCGCAGTCCGGCGGGAGTGGTGGCGGGGGAGCCGCCCCAGCCGGTGCGGCGGAACAGGCAACGGGGGCGAGCGACACGTCCGGGCCGGACCAGCACGGCCGGCCCACGCCGGCCGTGCCCACCCCGAAACCCTCCCGGAAACCCACGCCGAAGCCGACCCGCACGGCAGCACCCACGACGACCCCCGGCACCGGTACGCCGACAGTCGCCGGCTGCCCCCAGGGGCAGCACCAGCGCGCGGTGGAGACCCACCTGGCCCGGTTGGGCGGGTTCGGGGCGGTGACCGTGGACGGTCGGCAGTCCGCCGCCGACTGCGCCGCGATCAAGAAGTTCCAGAAGAGGTACGGCATCCGCCCCGTCGAGGGTCGCGCCGGACCGACCACCCTCGACGTGGCCCAGCGCCTCGTCACCACCGACACGACCCGCTGCAAGGCCGGCACCGGCACCACGTTCTGCGTGGACCTGACCCGGCAGACCGTCTGGGCGCTCCGCGGCGGCAAGGTGATCATGGCGCCGACGGTGACCCGCACCGGCATGTCCGGCTACCGCACCCCGGCCGGCACGTACGCCGTCAACTACCGCAACCCCAAGGAGTGGTCCAACCCGTACGAGGTGTGGCTGCCGTACTGGCAGCACTTCACCCAGGGGATGGGCTTCCACGAGACCACCACCTACCTGCACGAGAAGTCGATCGGCTCGCACGGGTGCGTCAACCTCCTGCACGCCGACGCCGTCCGGATGTGGGAGCTCGGAAAGGTCGGCACCCGGGTCGTGCTGATCGGCCGGCGCCCCGGCACCTGAGCGACACGTACCGAATCACGGCGGTAACCCCCTGTCCGACCGGACTTTCGAGTGTCACCCTGGGAGTCCAGGGCCGGACCGGGCGGGGAGGCTGGGCATGACGGTCGACCGTGACGTGATCGCGGAGCACGAGCAAGCATCACCCGACGAGGTGTCCCGAGCGACAGTGATCGCGTACGCCGTCGCCGCGACGCTCCTCCTCGGGTGGTTCCTCTTCGGCTGGCTGGTGCTCCAGCAGGGCTTCGTCGACTCGGTCGGGGAGTCCGCCGGCGCCGGCTTCGCGCTGCTGCTGATCATCTCGGTGGTCGGCACCGTACGCCGTAGCCGCCGCTGACCCACAGCGCCCGCGCGGGGCGCCGCCGGTCAGTCCGCCACCACCGCCGCGGTGATCCGGTGCAGCGCGAACGTGTGCAGCATCTCGGTCCGTTCGTCCTCGGCCCGCAGGTAGCCGGCACCGATCGAGACCGGCTTGAGCAGGCGCGACGCGGTTGCCCCGTGCGCGTCGACGTAACCGACCCAGACCAGCGCCTTGTCCCGGACCGCCTGCTGGAGCACCGCCAGGGCCTCGCTGTGGGTGTGCGCCGGCACCGGGCCGCCACCCAGCCCCGGCGCGCCGCCGCGCACCACCGCCGGTGCCCGTCGGGCCGCCCGCGCCGCCGCGTCACCGCGCCGGATGTGCTCCACCACGCCGAGCAGCCGGGGCATCGGCAGCTTCGGGGCGGCCAGCGGGTCGATCGTCCGAGTCGTCACCGACACCCGGGGCGGGGCACGCCGGATTCGCGGCCGGGCCAGCACTGTGCTGCCGGTGCCGTCCTCCTGCACCGGGGCGTACCCCACGTCGCGAAGCGCGCCCAGCAGCCGACCAACCTGATACTGCGTGCACAGCACCGTCGGGGCGAGCCGGCGCAGCGCCAACGACTCCAGCCGCCGGTCGGCCAGCACCTCGCTGATCAGCGTCTCGTCGTCGCTGCGCAGGTACGCCCCGGCCAGGCCGACCCGTAGACCACCGTGCTTACGGGCCACGTCGTCGATCAGGTAGGTGAGTCCCTGCGGGACCGGGGTACGCGACCGGCGCCGGAACACGTCGTGCAGGTCGTTGGCCGTGTAGCCGGAATCCAGTGCCCGCCGCACGCTAGCCGTGGTCACCCGGTGCACGCTGGCCCCGCCGGCCGACTCGAGCTCGGTCATCGCCTCCAGCTCGACGGCGAGCGCCGGCTCGGGTGGGCCGGGCACCACCACGGTCAGATCGGCCTGCACCAGGAAGTGGTCGACCGGTGCGGGCAGCAACGCGTCCAACGCCCGGGCGGCACTGGACGGGTCGCCGCTCTCGACGTCCGCGTGCACGCCCAGCGGGTCGTCGCCGCCCCGCTCGTCGGCCGACGTCAGGTCACCGAGCAGCAGCCGACCGTACGAGGTGAGCGCCCCCAAACCCGTCACGCCCAGCTGTGCGGCCTCGGCCAACACCTCCCGGTGGGCGGCGTCCCGGCCCCGGCTGCGGCGTGGGGCCCGCCAGTCCAGCAGGTCCTGCACCTCCTCCGGGGTGGGCGCCGTCGCCGGCTCCAGATCGACGAGTACGCCGAGCACCGCACGTCGGGTGGCCGGCACGCTGGCCCGTTCGGCCTCGGCGGAGAGCGCGGTGATCGGCCGGTCCCGGTCGTCACGGCGGCCGACCAGCCCCACCTGCCGGGTCATTGTCAGCCAGGCTCGGGCGAGCTGCTCCCACCGTTGGGCCAGCGAGGCGGCCCGCCACACCTCGTACCCGCCGGTCGGCAGAACCTGCTGATCCGCCCCGTACCGGCCGGTGACCGAACCGGGCATCTCCAGCTCACCGACGAGCCCTGCCGCGTACGCGACCTCCAGCAGCAGCGCCGTGGTCGGTTCGTCCAGCCCGGCGGTACGCGCCAACCGGCGCAGATCCCGCACACCGATGCCGCCCGAACGCAGCACCGGCGCGGGTTCGTCGGCGAGCTGCTCCAGCAGCCCCTCGGTGTGCCGGACCACCTCCATGGTCTGCCCGACCCCGGCCGAGTCGACCGCCTTCGGCTCGCGCGGTGCGGCGGCCACCTGCGGTGGGCTGGTGCGCAGCGGCCCGAGCGGACCGCTGTCGCGGCGCAGCAGCAGGCCGACCTCGCGGGGCAACTCCACAGTTCCGCTGGCCGTGGACGAGCCGGTCGTCACGGGGACCAGCAGCCGGTTGTCGACGAGCCACCGCACCGGGGAGCCGGTCGGCGCGCCACCGTTGGTCGGGTCGGTGAGGACCGGGTCCTCCGCGCCGAGCGGCGGCGCCTGCAACGCCCCCGGCGGCACGCTGCCCACCGGCGGGCCGGCCGCCAACCGGTCCAGGATCGCCCGAGCGGAGGGCGGGGCGGCGAGCACCGTCCGTCGGAGCTTCGCCGGGTCCGCGCAGAGCGCCGCCGTGCGCGGGTCCAGGTCCGCGGCGGGCCGGCCGAGCCCAGCGGGGTGCGGGGAGACTTCGTCGACGGCGGGCACCACCTGGAGCGCGTGCTCCGGGCCGTACAGCAGGAAGAGCGCACGCAGTCGGCCCACGGCGGCCCGGACGGCCGTCGGAGCCGGCGGTTGCGGCCCGGCGGTCGCCATCGCGAGCACGCTGTCGGTGGCCGTGGTGGCGTCGTCCGGATTTCGGGTGAGGCGGGCGGCGTCGAGGATCTGGAGGGTGAACTGGTCCAGACCGTCCAGCGCGCGGGCCACGGAGACCCGGGACTGGGCCCGGATGGCCAGGGCGGAGACGTCGGCCGGCACGGGCACGACGAGGTCGGGCCGCAGCTGGAGGAGCGCGGCCAGTGACTCGTCGGGCAGCGACCGCAGGTGGTCGGCGAGTGAGGTGGTCATCGTCTTTCCACGCTAGCCCGGCACCGGGCTTCCGCGCCCCTCGGACGTCCGGCCGACTGGGAGTAGCCGGTACGTTTCTCGACATGCCCGCACTGACCGTCGGATTCGACCTCGACATGACCCTGGTGGATTCCCGCCCCGGCATCGCCGCGACGTACCGGGCGCTGACCGCGAGGACCGGTGTGCCGGTCGACGCGGACCTGGCGGTGTCCCGGCTCGGGCCGCCGCTGCGTACCGAGATTGCGCACTGGTTTCCCCTGGATCAGGTCGAGTCGGCCGTGCAGGTGTACCGCGAGCTGTATCCGGCGTACGCGATCACCCCGACGCTCCTGCTGCCCGGCGCACGGGAGGCCATCGACGCGATCCGTGCGCGGGGTGGCCGGGTGCTGGTCGTCACGTCCAAGATCGGCCGGCTGGCCCGGCTGCACCTGGACCACCTCGGCCTCACTGTCGACGAGTTGGCCGGCGACCTGTTCGCCGAGCAGAAGGCGACAGCGCTGCGGGAGCACGGCGCCACCCACTACGTCGGTGACCACGTCGCGGACATGGTGGCGGCGGCAGCGGCCGGGGTGCCCGGCATCGGTGTCGCGACCGGCCCCTGCTCCGCCGATGAGCTGCGCGCGGCCGGGGCGGAAGTGGTGCTGAACGAGCTCACCGAATTCCCAGCGGCGCTCGACGGGATGATCCAGCTAGCCTTGGAGCAGTAGCGGCTCAAGTGAAGCAGGGGTTTTCAGGTGCCTACGGGTCGAGTGAAGTGGTACGACACGGCCAAGGGATACGGCTTCGTCACGAGTGACGAGGGCGGCGACGTGTTCCTGCCCAAGGGGGCGCTGCCGGCGGGTGTCACCGACCTCAAGGGTGGCCAGCGGGTCGACTTCAGTGTGGTGGACAGCCGCCGGGGCGCCCAGGCCATGGGAGTCAAGCTGCTGGACGCGCCGCCGTCGATGGCGGAGCTGCGCCGTCGGCCGGCCGAGGAGCTGCACGGCCTGGTCGAAGACATGATCAAGGTGCTGGAGGCGAAGGTCCAGCCCGACCTGCGCCGGGGTCGGTACCCGGACAAGAAGTCCGCGCAGAAGATCGCTCAGTTGGTCCACGCGGTGGCCCGCGAGCTGGAGGTCTGAGGCACCAGGCCGGCGGTGGCGGCCCGGTCGAGCAGTGCCGCCACCGCGGCGAAACCGGCCTCGCCCAGGTCTGCGGTGAACTCGTTGACGTAGAGGCCGATGTGCCGGTCCACCACGTCGAGTTCCATCTCCTGGGCGTGCGCCAGCACGTACTCCCGGCTGGCCGTCGGGTCCGCCCACGCCTGCCGGACCGACTCGCGGACCCAGCCGGCCGCGGCCTCCGGGTCCACCGCCCCACGACGGGCCAGGATCGCGCCGAGGGGGATGGGCAGGCCGGTGTCGGCCTCCCACCACTCGCCGAGGTCGACAAGGGCGCTCAGGCCGTGTCGGTGGTACGTGAATCGGGCCTCGTGGATGACCAGCCCGGCGTCGTAACGCCCAGCCGCCACGCCCGGCATGATCTCGTGGAACGGGACCACCTCGATCCGGGCCGGCGGCCGCCCGGCCGACCAGAGCCGGAACAGCAAGTACGCGGTGGTCCGGTCACCCGGCACCGCCACCGTGGCGCCGGTCAGGTCGGTGCGGTCCGGCCCGCCGTCCCGGTCGCCCCGGGTGAGCACCAGTGGGCCGCAGCCGCGACCGAGCGCGCCGCCGCAGGGCAGCAGGTGGTAGTCGTCGAGCAGCCATGGCAGCGCCGCGAAGCTCACCTTCACCAGGTCGAACGCGCCCCGCTCGGCCGCCGTGTTGGTGACGTCGACGTCGGCGTACGTCACCTCGACCGCAGGCGCGCCGGGCACCCGCCCGTGCACCAGCGCGTGAAAGACGAACGTGTCGTTGGGGCAGGGCGAGATCGCCAGGGAGAGCGCCACCCCCTCACGTTAGCCCCGTCCTCTGCCCGGGGCCCGTGCCCACCCCGCAACTGTGATCCGTGACCGTGACCGTGACCGTGACCGTGACCCGTGACCCGTGACCGGTGATCCGCGACTGGCGACTGGCGACTGGCGCCCGACACCCGTAACCGTGATCCGCGTCGGAGCGGGCGGCGGCCCGAACTCCGATGAATGCCCGCCGGGTGAACGACGCGCGGAAACGGCTGGCCCAGCAGGGTCGGGCACCCTCCCCACTCTCCCTTTGGAGCTGATGCCGTAAACGAATCGCCCAGAGTCGGTGACCGTGGTCCGGAGTTGGGGTCCTAGCCCGCTAGCCCGCTAGCCCGCTAGCCCGCTAGCCCGCTAGCCCGCTAGCCCGCTAGCCCGCTAGCCCGCTAGCCCGCTAGCCCGCAGCCCAGAGCCAGGGCCGGAGGCCGGGCGCTGGCGTTGAGGGTCGAGGGCTGGGGGCCGAGGGTTGAGGGTTGAGGGCTGGGAGCTGAGGGCCGACGGCCGAGGTCTGAGGGCTGGGAGCCGAAGGTTGAGGGCTGGGAGCTGGGAGCTGGGAGCTGGGAGCGGCTGGACCGCGGCGGGTCCGGGAAAGTGGTGATGCCGCAAACGATTCAGCTCCAAAGGGATCCGCAGAAGTAGGTCATCCACCGGTCGGAGGGGTTGTCCACAGGGTTATCCACAGCCCGACGAAGGGTGTTGATAGCTCGCTGACGAGTCGGGAACATCGGACTGTGACCGAGGCGAGTGACCACATCGACGAGGCCAGCGGAGCCGATCTCGGCCCGGCGCTCCGAGCCTTGCGGCGTACGGCCGATCTGAGTCAGCGGCAGTTGGCCGAGAAATCCGGGGTGCCGCAGCCGACGCTGGCCCGGATCGAGTCGGGACGGGCGGTCGATCCCCGATTCCGGACAGTGGAGCGCCTGGTGCGGGCGGCGGGTGGGAAGGTGGCGATTGGCGTCCCACCATTGATCTCCGGCGTCAGTGAACCCACGCCGGTCCCGCATGACGACATGCGGGACGAGGCAGGCCGCCGGTACCCGGCTCACCTGGACGTCTGGCCGGTCCACGAGCCTCGGGACTGGCCCGGCGCCTGGTGGGCGGAGTGGTACCGGTTGCCGCCTGAGCGGTATCCACTTCCGCTGCCACCGGCCGCGTACGAGCTGAACCGGCGCTATCGCGACAACCGGCGGTGGGGTGCCGAGGTGCGGCGGACTACGCAGGTGCGTCGGGTGACCGGTAGCGACCTGCCGGCCACCTGCTGGCGGTACGTCGCCGAACTGCCCCACGGGCAACTGGTTGGTGAGCTGCGGGCCCATGAGCGGAGCCCGTTCCTGGAGTACGGGGAGTGGCATCCGGACCAGCCGGAGCGGGAGATGGTGCTCGACGGCGTGCTCGTTGATGCCCGGTACCGGCGGTTGGGGCTTGGGCGCCGGCTGGTGACCGCATTGGTGACCGGGATGCGCGAGGCGGGCATCGACGACGCGGCCGCAATCGCCGAGGGATCCGGCACCGACCTGCTGCGGGCGTGCGGCTTCGAGATCGAGGCACGCCGCCCAGCCGCACTGCGCCTGGGAAACCCTGGCAAGCGCTGTTTCTCCTGAGCGCAGCGCCGGGTCAGCGCAGCGCCGGGGCTGCCGCGGTCAGGGCGGCGAGGGCTTCGTGCAGCCGCCAGGCGTCCCGGTCGCGGGGGCCGATCGGGTTGGAGATGGTGCGTAGTTCGGCGAAGGGCACCCCGGCCTGCGCCGCGGCGACCGCCACGCCGTACCCCTCCATGGCTTCGGCGACCGCTTCCGGATGCCTCCGGCGCAGCTCGTCGGTGCTGGTGGTGGTGCCGGTGACGGTGCTGACCGTGAGCACCGGGCCGGCCGTGGCCGTCGGGAGGGCGGCCCGCAGCGCCGCCAGCAGGCCCGGGTCCGCCGGCATTCTGCTGCCGGCGCCGAGCATCGCGAGCGGCATGCCCAGCTCGTCGACGGGGATGAAACCGTCGGGCGACTCGGCGCCCAGGTCGGCGGCGATGCTGGCGGTGCCGAGCACCGTGTCGCCGACCTCGGCCCGGCCGGTGAAGCCGCCGGCCACACCGGCGCTGACCACCGCACGGTACGGGCGGCCGGCGGCCTCGGCCAGCGCCAGCAGCCGGGCGGTGGCGGCACCGGCGACGGCCGGGCCCACACCGATCGGGGTGACGGTCACGGTGCGGTCGGTCAGCCCGGCGCGGACCGCGTCCGCCTCGGCGGGAACCGCCGTCACCACCAGCAGACCGGTCACGAGAGTGAGCCGGGGGACTCGCGCCGGGTTTCGTCGTCGGCCCCGCCTCCCGGCCCGCCAACCGCCGACGACGGACGGTAGATGTGGTAGCCCGGCGGGGCGAGGCTCGGGTCGTCGTGCTGCGGGGAGCTGGTCTGGGCCGGCGCCGGTGACGTGGGTGCGGGGTCTCCTGGCTCGTCCGCCAGCTCGGCCTCGGTCAGCTCGTCGTCGCCGAGCGGCCGGCCGGCCAGCTTCTCGCCGCGCAGCCGGGCGGCGGCCAGCACACCTCGGATCGCGGCCAGTACGCCGACCCCGGCGGCGACGGCGATGCCCATCCGACCATCGAACGGCACCAGCCCCAGCCCGCCGCCGGCGACGAAGGCGAGCATCAGCACCGTTTCGGAGTGGGCGAAGGAACTGGCCCGCAACCGTTCCGGGATGCGCTCCTGGATCGAGGCGTCCACTGCCAGCTTGGCTATCCCGCTGGCCATCGCGGCGACCAGGCAGAGCAGGGCGACCATCAGCAGCGAGAACTGGATGACGGCGAGCACCGCCACCCCGGCCACGATGATCATGCTGCTGGACTGGATGGCGGTCGGCCGATGGATGCGCAGTCGAGTGCCGATGGCGGTGGCCAGGAAGGTGCCGACCGCGAGCGCCCCGCCGACCACACCCAACGCCCACTCGGCGCCCAGATCCCGACCGAACACCACGGTGGTCAGGTCGCCCTTCTTGATCGCGAAGGCGAGGAAGAGCAGCAGGAAGCCGTAGAGCGCGCGTAGCGTCGCCGCGCCGATCAGGGTGGCGATCACCAGCCGGCCGGACGGTCGGCCCCGGCCCAGCGGCCGATCGCCACGGCGACGGCCCAGCGCGCGCAGTGGCCGGGGGACCCGCTCCGGTGGCTCCGAGTCAGCCTTCGGTGGCAGCCGCAGCGAGATCACCATGCCGACCAGGAAGATCACCGACGCGACCCGTAGCGGCCACTGCGGCCCGAACCAGAACGCGGCCAACCCGATCGGCGCCACCAGCGCGCCCGCGACCGTGCCGTAGACGCTGGCCCGGGCACCCACCTGGGACAGGCCGAGGCCCTCCGGCAACAACCGGGGCACCGCCGCGGAGCGGGCCACGCCGTACGCCCGGGAGAGCGCGAGCACCCCGAACGCGGCCGGATAGAGCCCGAAGCCGTGGATGTAGTCGGAGATCAACCAGGCCAGGAAGGCGCGGCCGAGCATCGTCGCGGCCAGGGCGTACCGCCGGCCGTGCCGGAAGTGATCCAGCAGCGGGCCCACCACCGGGGCGAGCATCGCGAACGGCACCATGGTCACCAGCAGGTAGAGGGCGACCTTGCTGCGGGCCTCGCCGAGCGGCACGTTGAAAAAGATCGTGCCGGCCAGACCAATGGCGATCAGAGTGTCACCGGCACAGGAGAGCGCGTGCAGGTCGAACAGGCGAACCATGCCGACCTCGCCGCCGGCGCCCCGGGCGCGGGCCCGACCGGCCCGGCGGGTCACCCAGCGGCCGCTGCCCACCGAACCGCGTAACAGCAGACGGATGGCACGAATGCCGGTGCCGACGGTCCGGCCGAGGACGGATCGCCCGGAGCGGGAGTACGACGGCATGTGCACCATCCTCGCCCATCCGATCCGGGTACGCCGCACCACCGCTGGGAAAGGTTCCCCGGGAGTCCCTGTCACCCCTGCGAGGCGCATGGGGAACAATGGTGAGGTGACCAGGCCCGCCTCCACCCGCGCCGCCCGTCTCGACCAGGTCTGCGCCGCCGCCGTCGAGGTGGCCCGCGCAGGCATCACCGAGGTGGACGCCGACGATGTCGGCGACCACCTGCAGGTCGTGGCCGAGGGTGATCGGCTGGTCACCCACTACTTCGAATGCCGTCTCGCCGGCTACAACGGCTGGCGCTGGGCGGTCACCGTCACCCGGGTGCCACGCAGCAAGACGGTGACCATCTGCGAGACGGTGTTGCTGCCCGGCCCGGACGCGCTGCTCGCGCCCGGCTGGTTGCCCTGGCAGGAGCGTCTCAAGCCGGGCGATCTGGGCCCGGGCGACCTGCTCCCGACCTCCCCCGACGACGATCGACTGGTCCCGGGTTACCTGCTCTCCGACGACCCGGCGGTCGAGGAGACGGCATGGGAGTTGGGCCTCGGGCGCGCCCGCGTGCTCTCCCGGGAGGGGCGCATCGACACGGCGCAGCGCTGGTACGAGGGTGACCACGGCCCCGCCGCGGCCATCTCGACCGCCGCTCCGACCGCCGCCCGCTGCGGCACCTGCGGCTTCTACCTGCCGCTGGCCGGTGCGATGCGGCAGGCATTCGGGGCGTGTGGCAACTTCTACGCCCCCGACGACGGCCGGGTGGTGAGCGCCGATCACGGTTGCGGCGCTCACTCCGAGACGTTGATCGAGGCGGCAGAGACCGCGGTCGAGGAACTGCCCACGGTGTACGACGACAGCGCCGTGGAGGCCATGTCGGTCAGCCGGGCACCGGGCTCGGTCGAGGCCGCTGAGCCGGCGGAGCCGTACGGGCACTCCTGATCGTCCGCGCCGGAGTGGTCCGGCGCGGTGGCCAGGTCACCTCGCGCGGCGTCGGCGTCGGTTGGCGTCGTGCCGCATCATCACGGCGAGGCCCGGGAAGCCCCAGAGGAAACCGGCGAGGCAGGTCCAGAGCCAGTTCTGGTGACCGTGGTCGGTCAGCCAACCCCGGAAGAAGATCAGCAGGACCAGCCCGGCCACCGCCCACGCGATCAACCCGGCGAGGGCGAACGGCACCATCGGCGGATCCAGTGGTGCGGGCCGCGGTGGCTGCTCGTTCGGCATTCGGCAAGCGTACGGGATCTGCTTCCCCTGCCCACCGACGATCTGGGACGATGCGCGCGACAACTGGAAGATCACCTGCGAGGACCTGATGGCAGTAGCGCCGCCCGAGAACGGCACACCTCCCAATCCCGCTCATCCGCGTAACGGTTTCGACCGGTTCTTCGAGATCTCCGCCCGTGGCTCGACGTTGAGCCGTGAGGTACGCGGTGGCCTGGCGACCTTCTTCACGATGGCGTACATCGTGGTGCTCAACCCGCTGATCCTGGGCGGCGCCGTCGACGGTGACGGCAAGAGCCTTCCGATTCCCGCACTGGCTGCCGCGACCGCGCTGGTGGCCGGTCTGATGACCATCCTGATGGGTGTGGTCGGCCGGTTCCCGCTGGCGCTCGCCGCCGGTCTGGGCGTCAACGCGCTGGTGGCGTACGAGATCGCTCCCGAGATGACCTGGGCCGACGCGATGGGCCTGGTGGTGATCGAGGGTCTGATCATCGCGGTGCTGGTGCTGACCGGTCTGCGGACCGCTGTGTTCCGCTCGGTGCCGACCCAGCTGAAGACCGCGATCGGGGTCGGCATCGGCCTGTTCCTGACCATCATCGGCCTGGTGGACGCCGGCTTCGTCCGGCGCATCCCGGACGCCGCCAACACCACGGTTCCGGTCGGCCTGGGCATCGGCGGCAAGCTGGTGAGCTGGCCGATGCTGGTCTTCGTGGTGGGCCTGCTGATCACGCTGGTGTTGGTGGTCCGTCGGGTGAAGGGCGCGATCCTGATCGGCATCCTCGCCTCGACGGTGCTGGCGGTGATCGTCGAGGCGATCGGCAACATCGGCCCGTCGTTCGTCAACGGACAGCCCAACCCGAAGGGCTGGTCGCTGAACGTGCCGGAGTTGCCCAAGACGGTGGTCGACCTGCCGGACCTGTCGCTGCTCGGCAAGTTCAACGTGCTCGACTCGTGGGGCCGGGCCGGTTGGCTGGTCGTGCTGATGTTCATCTTCACGCTGTTGATCACGGACTTCTTCGACACCATGGGCACGATGGTCGCGGTCGGCCAGGAGGGCGGCCTGCTCGACGAGCAGGGCACCCCGCCGAAGGCCAAGGAGATCCTGCTCGTCGACTCGATCGCGGCGGCGGCCGGCGGTGCGGCCAGCACCTCCAGCAACACGTCGTACATCGAGAGTGCCGCCGGTGTCGCGGAGGGTGCGCGGACCGGCGTGGCCAACCTGGTCACCGGCGCGCTCTTCCTGCTCGCGATGTTCCTGGCGCCACTTGTCGTGATCGTGCCGTTCGAGGCGGCGTCGACGGCCCTGGTGGTGGTCGGTTTCCTGATGATGACAGCGGTGCGGACGATCGACTGGTCGGACTACGAGATCGCCATTCCGGCGTTCCTCACCATCGTGCTGATGCCGTTCACCTACTCGATCTCCAACGGGATCGGCGCAGGTCTGATCACCTTCGTGGTGGTCAAGCTGGCGCGGGGCAAGGCCCGGGAGGTCCACCCGTTGCTGTACGGGGTGGCCGCGCTGTTCGTGCTGTACTTCCTGCGTGGGCCGATCGAGTCCCTGGTGCTCTGAGACACGTCCGGGCGGGGAGTCGATCAGGGTTCCCCGCCCGTACCATCTGAATCCCCTCGTGAGCCTGGTCATAACGGATCTCGTTAGCCATGCTCATTAGTTAGGCTAACTACTGTGACGGAGCGGACGGTGACGGCGGAACGCGTGCCACCGGCGCAGCTGGCTCCCCAGCTGCGTGATGCGATCACCCGACTCAACCGGCGGGTCCGACAGGCCCGACCGGTCGGCGACCTCACGGTCACCCAGGTCTCCGCGCTCACCAGCCTGCGGCTGGCGGGCGCGATGACACCCCGGGAGCTGGCCGACGTGGAGCGGGTGCAGCCGCCGACGATGACCAAGATCGTCGGGAAGTTGGAAGACCGCGGCCTCGTGCGGCGGACACCCCATCCGACCGACGGCCGGCAGGTCATCCTCGCGGCGACCGAAGGAGGGCAGGCCGTGCTCGACCAGTTCGAGCGGGCCCGCGACGAGTGGCTGGCCCACCGGCTGGCCGCACTCGACGAGGACGAACGGGAGACCCTGCAGAGGGCCGCCGAGATTCTCCAGCAGCTCGCTCGCGCCTGAGCCGCACCCGCGCCACCGGGTCCGTGCCGTCACCTGTCGATGACGCGTACGTCCGGAGGAGGCGCACCAAGAGTGCAGGCGAAGCTGAGCACGATGTTCCAGTCCCTACAGGTCCGCAACTACCGCCTCTTCGCATCCGGGCAGCTGATCAAGTTGATCGGCGTCTGGATGATGTTCATCGCCCAGGACTGGCTCGTCCTCGAGCTCTCCAACAACTCGGCGACCGCGCTCGGCGTGGTCACCGCCTGCCAGTTCACCCCGGTGCTCCTGCTCACCCTGCTCTCCGGCCGGCTCGCCGACCGGTACGACAAGCGGGTGCTGCTCTTCGCCGCCAACGCTTTCTGGAGCCTGCTGGCGCTCGGCATGTCCCTGCTGGTCCTCACCGACCTGGTGCAGCTCTGGCACGTCTTCGCCTTCGCCGCGCTGCTCGGCACGGCCAATGCCGTGGAGACCCCGGTCCGGCAGGCGTTCGTCTCCGAACTGGTCGGCACGCCGCTGCTGCCCAACGCGCTGTCGCTGAACGCCGCCGTGTTCAACTCCGCCCGGATCGTCGGCCCGGCCGTCGCCGGCCTGGCCATCGCCGCGTTCGACGTGGGCCCGGTCTTCCTCTTCACCGCTGTCAGCTCCATCGCGCCCCTGGTCAACGTGGTCCGGATGCGTACGGCCGACCTGCACCGCGACGCCCTGCTGCCGCGCGACGAGCGGGCGTCCGCCCGGGTCGTCGACGGCCTGCGGTACGTGTGGCGTCGCCCCGACCTGCTGCTGCCGATGGCGATCATGTCGGTGATCGGCATGTCGCTCTTCAACTTCCAGCTCACCCTCGCCGCGTTGGCGAAGACGGTCTTCCACACCGGCGCTGCCTCCTTCGGCCTGTTCAGCACGGCGCTGGCCGTCGGCGCGCTCGGCGGCGCGCTCAGCGGCACCGGTCGCCGTAGCCGCCCGTCGGTGTGGCTGGTGCTCGGCGCGGCGATCGCCTGCGCCAGCTTCGGCACCCTGGTCGGCCTCTCCTCGGCGTACTGGCTGGTCGTGGCCCTGCTGGTGCCGACCGGCTTCAGCATGGTGTTCTTCGCGCAGGCCGCCAACCAGCGGATCCAGATGGGCGTCGACGCGGCCTTCCGCGGACGGGTGATGGCCCTGTGGGTGCTGGTGTTCCTGGGCACCAACCCGGTCGGCGCGCCGTTGATCGGCTGGGTCGCGGAGCACTACGGTGCCGGTGCCAGCATCTGGATGGGCGGGCTCATCTCGCTGGCCGCCGCGCTGATCGCCCTCACCTGGCAGTTGCGCCACTCCGGCGCCCGGCTGCGTTTCCGGGTGCTGCCGATGCCCCGTTTCTACGTCACCTCCACCGACTGCTGAGGTTTACCACCGGCGCTGGCCGCGTCCCGTTGCGCGGATGCGGCCAAATCGCTGGCGGGGTGGCACGGTGGGGCTTAGCGTCGATACGTGGGAGTCGGACGTGCGCTGATGCTGGCCCTGGCGTTCCTCGCCGTGGCCAGTCTGCCGGCGGCATTCGCGCTGCTCTTCTGCTACGACGAGATCCTCGACCGGGTGGTCTGCGGCTGGTCCGAGTGGCGTGACCGCCGACGGGAGAAGCGCACGATCGCCCGTCTCGACCGGGCCGTCGAGGCCGACGCGCTGACCCGGGACATCGACCTCAGCCAGTTCGACAGCACTGACCGTCGGCCGCTGGAGCAGCTCGCCGCGGACCTGCGCCGTCTCGGTGGTCAGCGGGTCGGCGGCACCGGCCGGTCGATGGTCTGGCACAGCGCGCTGCTCCAGGCGTACGACGACCGGCTTCGCCTCGCCTGCCGCGCCCTCGGCATCACCGAGCACCTCGCCGAGCTGGAGGGCGTCGATCAGGAGATCGAGCGGGTCCGGGTGGAGGGCGTGCTGCACGCCGCCGGGCTGGCCCTTCCGGCGGCCCGAGCTGGGCTTCGGCAGCGGCACCGCTGACCGGCCACACGCTGTGCGACTCTTCGTCGCGGTCCGGCCGTCCGTCCAGGCCGTCAATCATCTCGCCGCACAGGTCGCCCGTCTGCGCCTCGCGGCGGCCGAGCGCGCTACGAACGGATCGCCGCCTGGTCGCTGTGACCCGGTGGCACGTGGCTGGTCGCGGTGGAAGGCCTGCTGCGGAGAACCTCGCGGGCCTGTTCGGCGGAGCGGGTGATGCTTTCGCTGATGAAGTCGAGGAAGCGGGCGATGTTCTCCAGACGGGCGGCGGCGGGAGTGTGCGCGCCGAGGAGGGCGACGCCCTGGCGTGCGGTCGCGACGAGATGGTCGTTGGCCCGAGCGCTGGCGATCGTCGCCTGGTAGAAGAGCTCGTCGTCGACGACGTAACGCTCGCGGCGGCGTTCGTCGCGTTCGCGGCGGACGAGGCTCTGGCTCTCCAGGAAGGTGATCGCCTTGGAGATCGACGCCGGGCTGACCTGGAGGCGCTGGGCGAGCTCAGACGCGGTGCGGCTGCCTGAGTCGGTGAGGAACAGATTGGTCAACACTCGGGCCCCCATCTTGTTCAGACCGGAGGCCATGAGGACGGTGGTGAACGTCTCCTCGTAGTCGGCCATGGCCTGGGCGTCGCGTCCGTCTGGTCGGCGGGCCGCCTCGGCCTGACGGGAGGGGACTGGCTTGCGCCGGTGGGCGCGGCGCTCGGTCGCGTGGTGGGCCAGGTCGGCGCGGTAGCCGGTGGGGCCGCCGTTGCGCATCACCTCACGCGTGACCGTTGAGGTGGGACGGTCGAGGCGTCGGGCGATCTCGGCGTAGGGGAGGCTGTCGGCCAGCCCCAGCGCGATCTGCTGGCGTTCCTGCTGGCTGAGCCTGCCTCCCGGCATCGCGATCCCCCTCGTGGTCCCGTAGGGCGGCCGCCCCGACCCCGTCACCATAGCGTTAACCCGCACGCCAATGCAACGAAGATGGGGATGGCGTTGCATTAGATTCAGGGTCGTTGCAACAACTTTACGAGGTTGAGCAGCGAAAACACTGATTTGCTGCAACAAGGTTGTTGCAAAAACTGGAAAGCAACGTAGCGTTTCCCACATCAGAAACAAGCGCCAACCTGGGAGAGCACGATGCAGACGTTCGACACCCCCGCCCCCATCTCCGCCGTCCTGGACATCCCCGCCGGACGCATCCAGCTCATCGCCGCGGACCGCGCCGACACCACCGTCGAGATCCTCCCGGCCGACCCCACCAAGAGCAGCGACACCAGGGCCGCCGAGCAGACCACCGTCGTCTATGCCGACGGCGTCCTGCGAATCACGACCGCACGTCCCATCAACAAACTCTTCGGACCCTCCGGCTCTGTGGAGGTCACCGTCCGGGTGCCCGCCGACTCCCATGTCGAGGCCAGGACCGCCAGCGCCGAGCTTCGGGGCGTCGGCCGCCTCGGCGACGTCGCCTTCGACGGGGCGTACCGGGAAATCAAGATTGACGAGGCGGCGAGCGTTCGCCTCACCGCGATCGACGGCGACGTCGAGGTCGGCCGGCTCCACGGCGCCGCCGAGATCAGCACCGGCCGGGGTGACATCAGGATCGGCGAGGCCATGCGCGGCAAAGTCGTCCTCCGTACCCAGTCCGGCGACATCTCGGTCGCGGCGGCGGCCGGCATCTCGGCCGCCCTGGACGCCGGCACCGGCCACGGCCGGGTCAGCAACGCCCTCAGGAACGACGGCACCATCGAGCTCGACATCCACGCCAGCACCATGCAGGGCGACATCCACGCCCGCAGCCTCTGAAAAGGACGGATCGAGATGACGAACAACAGCATGTCCTCGACCAGTACGGCGTGGACCGGCATGGTGTCGGTCGACGACACGGCCCTGGCCGTCACCGACACCGGCGGTCCCGGCACCCCCGTGGTCTACCTCAACGGCCAGTTCGCCACCCAGGGCTACTGGCGGCGGGTCATCGCCGACCTGGGCACCGGGTTCCGGCACATCACCTACGACGAGCGGGCTCGCGGCAGGAAGTCGAAGCGCTCAGGCGACTACTCGTTCGAGGCGGCCGTCCGGGACGTCGACGCCGTTCTCGCCGCCCGGGGCGTACACCAGGCGGTGCTCGTGGGCTGGTCCTACGGAGCGGTGGTCGGGGCACACTGGGCCAACCGGAACCCGGAACGCGCCCTGGGCGCGGTCCTGGTCGACGGCGCGTTCCCGCACGACTGGCTCGACGAGGCCATGGCGCAGCGGATCCGCAAGATGTTCCGACGGATGAACCTGTTCATGCCGCTGCTGCGCCCGACCGGCCTGACCCCACGAATGAACGCCGACCAGATGGCGGACAGCAACATCGAACTCGGCGAACTCTCCCGCGAGCGCGAACTGGGGCCGGTGCTGGACGCCATCACCGTCCCGGTGCGGTACGTGGTCGCCTCCGGGACGTCCCTCGGCAGTCGGGGTGACGAGCAGGAACAGATCCGGGCCAGCCTCGACGCGGTGACCGCCCGTAACCCGAACATCACGATCGGCGCGAAGGTCGCCAGCAACCACGGCGCGATCCTCAAGAAGGACTTCCGGGCCGTCGCCGACGCCGTACGCGGGGTCGCCGCCCCTCGTCGCGAAGGCGCCGGAGACACTCGGTGAGGTCCAGACACTCGCGTTGACGGGTGGTGCACTGTCACCCGTCAACGCGAAGCGTCAGGAGGATTCGCGGGCGGCCGGGCCGCTGCCGAAGAGCACGTCGTCCCAGCTCGGCAGCCGCTTGCGTGGCTTGCCGTTGGCGTCGGTGGACTCGCCGGAGGCCGCCGCAGCGGCCGTCCGTCGGGGTCGCAGCACCGCCAGCGACGGCACGGCCGGCACCTCCTTGGGCGCGTCCGAGTCGTCGTCGAAGGCCGACCCCTGGCCGCCGCCGAGCAGCGCGGCGGCACCCCCAGCGACGGGCCGCTGCCGAGGCGCATCGGACCCGGCAAGAGCAGCCGGGGTGCGCGGCTCAAGGCCACGACCCGACGAGCCGCCGAGCGGGCGGTCCAGGGAGGCGAGCAGCGCGTCCCGGCCAGCCCGGATCGGATCGCGGCCGGGGCGCGGGTGCTCGGACGCGGCAGGCAACCCGTGCCCACCACGGCTCGGCTCGCCACGCGACGGACCAGGCAGGCCGTGCCCCGTCCGCTCCGGTGCCGGCTCCTGACCGAGGATCGGCGTGGGCCGCTCGGCGCACAGATACTGCGCCATGTCGTCGTGCGGCGTGACCACCTGCCGGGCCTTGTCCATGTCCCAGATGGCCTGCGCGGTGGCCTTGCCGGACGGCCAGGTGGCGATGATCCGCCAGGTGCCGTCGTCGCGCCGGTAGGCGTCCCAGGAGATCTTCTCGGTGTCGATGCCGTGCTGGCTCAGCCGACCGTTGACCACCTCGGCGAGCGGGGTGGGCTTCTCCGCACCCTTGAGGCGGGTGCGACGGGCGTGCTGGGCGAGCATCGCCCGCTCCTGGAGCACCGGGCCTGCGTAGCGCAGCACCCGGTCGACCGGCACCCCGGCGATGCGGGCGACATCCTCGGCGGAC
This sequence comes from Micromonospora sp. D93, assembly GCF_018070365.1. Classification (NCBI taxonomy): domain Bacteria; kingdom Bacillati; phylum Actinomycetota; class Actinomycetes; order Micromonosporales; family Micromonosporaceae; genus Micromonospora; species Micromonospora sp. D93. The sequence goes on from NZ_JAGPXW010000038.1 coordinate 58,290, forward strand.
TCACCTGAGCGAATGCGGGCCTGGATGTCCCGAGGAGACAGTGAGGGAATCGGATCGGCGGTGGTCGGTGCCACCGCGAGCGGCGGGGCACCCGGCTCGGGGTGCATCACGCCGGCGATGCGTTCGTCGATCGGCAGGGCGAGAAGTCGCCCCACCTCGTCGGCGAGCACCAGGGCCTGGCCGTCCTCGGAGAGGGCGACGAAGCGTACTGGGCGCATAGCGTTGCCTCCGTCCCGCTTCGCTGGCCGCACGCCACGAGTCGGCCACCCAGGCGTCTCGGACCACCGTACGCGCATCTGCCTCAGGGTGGGGGAAGCGACACCCCGCATGTCGTGACTGAGCTGCGGCGATGACTACGGTCGGTGTCCGTGGAGGCTCCAACGGACACCGACCGTGACGAACGTCAGAGTCGCTCGACCACGTAGTCGATGGACGCGGTCAGCGCCTCGACATCGGCCGGCTCGACGGCCGGGAACAGCGCCACCCGCAACTGGTTGCGACCGAGCTTGCGGTAGGGCTCAGTGTCCACGATGCCGTTGGCGCGCAGCGCCTTGGCGATCGCCGTGGCGTCCACCCCGTCGGCGAAGTCGATGGTGGCGACGACGTTGGAGCGCAGCGCCGGGTCGGTGACGAACGGAGTGGCCACACTGGACCGCTCGGCCCAGCCGTAGACCGTGGCGGCGCTCTCGGCGGTGCGCTTCGACGCCCAGGCCAGACCGCCCTGCGCGTTCATCCAGTCGGTCTGCTCGGCGGCCAGGAAGATGGTGGCCAGCGCCGGTGTGTTGTAGGTCTGCTCCAGCCGCGAGTTGTCGATCGCGGTGACCAGGTCGAGGAAGGCGGGGATGTAGCGCCCGGACGCCTTGATCTCGGCGGCCCGGTCCAGTGCGGCCGGGGACATCAGGGCCAGCCAGAGACCGCCGTCCGAGCCGAAGCACTTCTGCGGAGCGAAGTAGTAGACGTCGGTCTCGCCGACGTTGACCTCCAGGCCACCCGCGCCGGAGGTCGCGTCGACCAGCAGCAGCGCGCCCTCGTCGGCCCCGGCCACCCGGCTGATCGGCACGGCCACACCGGTCGAGGTCTCGTTCTGCGGCGTCGCGTACGCGTCGACGCCGGACTCGGCGACCAGGGCCGGTGCGCTGCCCGCGTCGGCCTTGCGGACGGTCGGCTCACCCAGGAACGGGGCGTCCTTGACCGACTTGGCGAACTTGGCGCCGAACTCGCCGAAGCTGGCGAACTGCGCCCGGTCGCGAATCAGGCCGAAGGTGGCGACCTCCCAGAACGCTGTGGTGCCGCCGTTGCCGATCACCACCTCGTAGCCCTCGGGCAGCGAGAAGAACTCGGCGATGCCGGAGCGCAGCCGGGCCACCTGGTCCCGGACCGTCTTCTGCCGGTGGGAGGTGCCGAGGTAGGTGGTCGCGACCTCGGCGAGAGCGGACACCGCCGCCGGGCGAACCTTGGACGGGCCGCAGCCGAAGCGTCCGTCGGCGGGCTTGATCTCATCGGGAATCCGGATGATCGGTGCGTCAGCCACGGTCTTGAAGATCCTTCCGCAAGGGCGAGGGCGGGCCCGGCGACACTGCCGGCCCCCATCCTCGCACCCGGGCCGGACCGCGATGGGCGGGGTCCCGGCGGTCGGTCTGAGTCCTTCGCCACAGTCGGCTCCGGCAGCCGTCGACCGGGCGTCGAAAGGGCCCCTCCCCGACGCCCGGCGTCGAGGAGGGGCCCTTTCCTACCGCTCAGACGCCGTGCGGGATGGCCGCCCAGCCCTCGACGTCGGACGGCTTGCGGGCCTCCGGGCCGATGTAGCGGGCGGACGGGCGGACCAGCCGCTGGAGGCGCTTCTGCTCCAGGATGTGCGCGCTCCAGCCGCCCATCCGTGCGCAGGTGAACATCGAGGTGAACATGTGCGCCGGCACCTCGGCGAAGTCCAGTACGACGGCCGACCAGAACTCGACGTTGGTGGCCAGCACCCGGTCCGGGCGGCGGGCCTGAAGCTCGGCGAGGGCGGCCTTCTCCAGCGCCTCGGCGATCTCGAAGCGCGGCGCGCCCAGCTCCTTGGCCGTGCGCCGGAGCACTCGGGCGCGCGGGTCCTCGGCACGGTAGACGCGGTGGCCGAAGCCCATCAACCGCTCGCCGCGGTCGAGGACGCCCTTGACGTAGCCCTCCGCGTCGCCGCTGCGCTCCACCGCCTCCAGCATGGTGAGCACCCGGGACGGGGCGCCGCCGTGCAGCGGGCCGGAGAGGGCGCCGATGCCCGACGAGATGCAGGCCGCCGCGTCCGCCCCGGTGGAGGCGACGATGCGAGCGGTGAAGGTGGACGCGTTCAGGCCGTGCTCGGCGGCCGAGATGAAGTACGCGTCGACGGCCTTGACGTGCCGTGGGTCGGGCTCACCGCGCCAACGCTTCATGAAGCGCTCGACGATGGTCTGCGCCTTGTCGATCTCCTTCTGCGGCACCGCCGGCAGGCCGAGGCCGCGGGCGGACTGGGCGACGAAGGAGAGCGCGGTCACCGAGACCCGGGCGAGATCCTCACGGGCCCGCTCGTCGGAGATGTCCAGCAGCTGGTTGAGACCCCAGTACGGGGCCAGCATGGCCACCGCGGACTGCACGTCGACGCGGATGTCACCGGAGTGCACCGGCACCGGGAACGGCTCCGCCGGCGGCAGGCCCGGCCCGAAACGGCCGTCGACCAGCAGTGCCCACACGTTGCCGAACGACACCTGACCGATCAGATCCTCGATGTCGACTCCGCGATAGCGCAGCGCGCCGCCCTCACGGTCAGGTTCGGCGATCTCGGTCTCGAAGGCGACGACGCCCTCCAGCCCGGGTTTGAAATCGGCCATGTCGCTCTCCTGGATCTGGTCGGTGCGCCCGATCGCTCATCCGGCCCGATCGGCCGAGCGCCTTAGGCGACCCTCAGGGATGTGTTCGGAACATACTGCCTGCTGAGTAAGGGATACGCGACCCGCTGCGACTGTGCTGCACGCGACATCCCCGGGCGCGCATTCTCCGCCCCGCTCAGTGAGACTGGGCAGGGTGGGCTGGCCAGCGCGGGAGGGCGTTGGCTGGGCTCCCGAGAAGGAGTGGGGACGTGACGGGTGACACACCCGCCCCGGCTGCGATGCGTAACGAGTACGCCGCGGACCTGGGCCTGACCGAGGCTGACCTGGCCGTCGACTGGCACACCCAGTTCGACAACTGGTTCGCCGACGCGGTGGCCTTCGGGCTACCCGAACCGAACGCCATGGTGGTGGGCACCGCCGACTCGGCGGGCCGGCCGAGCGGACGGACGGTGCTGCTGAAGGGGTACGACAGGGAGGGCTTCGTCTTCTTCACCAACCACCTGTCGCGCAAGGGCGTCGAGGCGGCCGCCAACCCGTACGCCAGCCTGGTCTTTCCGTGGTTTCCCATGCAACGCCAGGTGGTGGTCGCCGGGCCTGTCGCGCACGTCGACCGCGCCACTAGCGAGGCGTACTTCGCCAGCCGGCCGCGCGGCTCCCAACTGGGCGCCTGGGCCAGCCCGCAGTCCCAGGTCGTGTCGGGCCGGGCGGTGCTGGAGGAGCGGTACCAGGAGGCGGCCGAGCGGTTCGCCGACCAGGCCGAGATCCCGACCCCGACGCACTGGGGCGGGCTGCGGGTCCAACCCGAGTCGGTGGAGTTCTGGCAGGGTCGGGCCGGCCGGCTGCACGACCGCCTCCGCTTCCGTCGCCTCGACGACTGTGGCTGGACCGTCGAGCGGTTGGCGCCGTGACGGGTGTGCGGGAGACCCGGCCGCGCGCAGCGCGCCGCTGGGCGATCGACGTGCGCCCGCTGCGGGTTCCGGCGTACCGCCGGCTCTGGCTCGGCAACACCGTGGCGATGTTCGGCTTCCAGTTCACCGCCGTCGCGGTACCTGTGGAGATGTACGCCCTGACCCGGGACTCGTTCTGGGTGGGCCTGCTGGGAGTGGCTGCCTTCGTACCGTTGCTGGTCTTCGGGCTCTGGGGCGGCGCGGTTGCCGACGCCCGCGATCGGCGCGCGGTGCTGCTCGGTGGCTCATTGTTGCTCTGGGCATCGACCCTCGGTCTGTTGGTCCAGGCGCTGCTGGACGTGGGCAGCCCGGTGCTGCTGTTGGCGTTGATGGCGTTGCAGTCGGTGGCCTTCGCGATCAGCTCGCCGGCCCGCAGCGCCATGCTGCCCCGGCTGGTGCCGGAAGACCTGGTGGCGTCCGCCACCACCCTGAACTACACGACCTTCACCGCCGCCTCGGTCGCCGGTCCGCTCGCCGCCGGCCTGATCCTCTCCGCCTCGCCGGACACCACCGTGGTCCTCCCGATCGCGTACGGGCTGGACGCGGTGCTGTTCACAGCGATGCTCTGGGCCGCGCTGCGGCTGCCCTCCCTCCCGCCCGAACCCACCGCCGACGGTCAGGCCCGGCGTGCCGGTCTGGCCAGCGTCGTCGACGGGTTCCGCTACCTGGCCACCACCCCGGTCCTGCTGCTGTCCTTCGGGGTGGACCTGATCGCGATGATCCTCGCCATGCCACGGGCCCTCTTTCCGGAGATCGCGCACGAACGCTTCGGCGGCGGTGGCTCGGTCGGCCTGCTCTACAGCGCCATCGCGATCGGCTCGATGATCGGTGGGCTGACCTCCGGCTGGATCGGCCGGCTCCGCCGGCAGGGGCTCGGCCTGGTACTCGCGGTGGTCGGCTGGGGTCTGGCGATCGCCGCGGCGGGGTTGGCGCACCAGCTCTGGCTGATGGTCGTGCTGCTCGCCGTGGCCGGCGCCGCCGACCTGATCAGCGCCGTGCTGCGGCAGTCGATGCTGCTGGTCTACGCACCGGACCGGATGCGCGGCCGACTCCAGGGCGTCAACACGGTGGTGGTGGCGGGTGGCCCACGCCTGGGCGACCTGCGCGCCGGCACCATGGCCGCCGGGTTCGGCGGCGGGGTGGCCTGGGTAGCCGGTGGGCTCGCCTCCGCGGTGCTCGTGGTGGTGCTCGCTGTCGCGTTCCCGGCGCTGCTGCGCTACCGGGCGGCGACGGCGTCGAGCGAGGACCGGACCTGACCGGTTAGGGTCGCCGGCATGGAAAGCCCCGATCCGCGTCCGTTCTCCGGCGCCCAGTGGACCATCTCCGCCGCCGGCCACGAGGCCGTCATCGTGGAGGTCGGCGGTGGGCTCCGGACGTACCGGCACGACGGTGTCGACCTGCTCGACGGGTACCAGACCGACGAGGTCTGCCCCGGCAGCACCGGGCAGGTGCTGGCGCCCTGGCCGAACCGGATCCGCGATGGTCGCTACCCGTTCGGCGGGCGGACGCACCAGCTCGCACTGACCGAGCCGGAGCGGCACGTGGCAATCCACGGGCTGGTCAACTGGGTGCCGTGGCAGTTGCTGGAGCAGTCGGCGGACGCCGTGACGGTCGGCTACGACCTGCCGCCGCAGCTCGGCTACCCGTGGCCGCTGCGGCTGCGCAGCCGGTGGAGCGTCGACGCGGACGGGTTGCGCGCCGAGCACGAGGTGACGAACACCGGCGGGGAGCTGGCGCCGTTCGGTTTCTCCGTGCACCCGTACCTGCAACTTGCGGGCGTCGCGGTGGACGACCTGGTGCTGCGGCTGCCCACCCGGAGCCGGGTGCTGGTGGACGGTCGGCTGCTGCCGGTGGGGGTGACGCCGGTGGCCGGCACCGAGTACGACTGGACCAGCCCTCGCCGGATCGGCGCCGCCGTTCTGGACTCCTGCTTCGGTGAGGTGATCCGGGACGCCGACGGCGGTTCGTCGGTGAGCCTCTCCGCCCCGGACGGTTCGGCCGGGGTGAGCATCTGGGCGGACGCCGAGTTCGGCTGGTGGCAGGTGTTCACCGGGGACGCCCTCACCGGCGAGCGGCACCGCCGCTCGGTGGCGGTCGAGCCGATGACCTGCCCACCTGACGCGTTCCGGTCGGGCAAGGATCTGCTCACGCTCAAGCCCGGCACTACCTGGCGAGGTGCCTGGGGCATCCGCCCCGGCGTCTGATGGAGTTCGCCGAGGTCGTCCGCCGTCGGCGGATGGTGCGCAACTACGACCCGGACCGTCCGGTCCCGCCCGACGTGGTGGACCGGCTGCTCGACCACGCGGTCCGCGCGCCGTCGGCCGGCTTCGCCCAGGGCTGGGGCTTCCTGGTGTTGGAGGAGCCGGCCGACCGGCAACGATTCTGGGCCGTCACCACCCCCGATGGCGGTGGGCGGGAACGCTGGCTCGCGGGTATGCGCCGAGCGCCACTGATCGTGGTGCCGCACGCCAACGAGTCGGCCTACCTGCGGCGGTACGCGGAGCCGGACAAGGGCTGGACGGACCAGTCCACGGATCGGTGGCCGGTGCCGTACTGGCACGTGGACGCCGGCTTCGCCGCCTTGCTGATGCTCCTCACCGCCGTGGACGAGGGGCTGGGGGCGTGCTTCTTCGGCATTCCGCCGCAGCGGATCGCCGCCTACCGGGACGCGTTCGGCGTGCCGGCGGAGTATCAACCCATCGGTGCCGTCACAATCGGTTACCGGGCAGCCGACCATCGGTCACCGTCGTTGCGCCGTGGGCGTCGTCCGATGGACGAGGTCGTGCGCCGCGGCCGGTGGAACTGAGTCGGACGTCCCGTTCGTCCGGTTGAGGATCGGACGAGCGATAGCGAAACTGACATCAGGGAGCAGAACGCAGCGTGCGCTGGGCGGCTAGGCTGGCACGGTCATCGGTGCCGCGCCGCGCGGTGCCCGCCGCGGCCCGGCTCGGCGCCGTCGGTCGGCCCGGCCACGGGGAGGGGAGCGTGCCGTCGTGATCTTCAGAGCGGTCCGGGACGGGCGTCCCTATCCGGAGCACAATCTGACGCTCAAGCAGTGGGCGGAGATCCCGCCGCGACCACTGCGCCTGGATCAGATGATCACCACCAAGCGCGAGTTGGCGCTGGACAAACTCCTCGCCGAGGATTCCACCTTCTACGGTGACCTCTTCCCGCACGTCGTGCAGTGGAACGGCGGGCTCTACCTGGAGGACGGGCTGCACCGGGCGCTGCGGGCAGCTCTCCAGCAGCGCAACCAGATCCACGCGCGGGTGCTTGTGCTCTCCGAGCCCATCGAGTGACGAGCCCTTCTTTCGCGCGCTGAACCTTCGTTAGGGTGGCGTCCATGACCGCTCCGCTGGACCTGCTCGACCTGGACCCGTCGCTCACCGAGGAGGAGCGGCAGATCCGCGACGTCGTCCGCCAGCTCGTCGACGACCGGGTGCGACCCCACGTCGCCGACTGGTACGAGGACGGCAAGGTGCCCGCCCGGGAGCTGGCCCGCGAGTTCGGCAAGCTCGGTCTGCTCGGCATGCACCTCACCGGCTACGGCTGCGCCGGCGCCTCCGCTGTCGCCTACGGGCTGGCCTGCCAGGAGCTGGAAGCCGGGGACTCCGGCCTCCGCTCCCTGGTCTCCGTGCAGGGATCCCTCGCCATGTACGCCATCTGGCGCTATGGCAGCGAGGAGCAGAAGCAACACTGGCTGCCGTCGATGGCCACCGGTGAGGCGATCGGTTGCTTCGGCCTGACCGAGCCGGACCACGGCTCAGACCCCGCCTCGATGGCCACCCGGGCCCGCCGCGACGGCGACGACTGGGTGCTCACCGGCGGGAAAATGTGGATCACCAACGCCCCGATCGCGGACGTCGCGGTGATCTGGGCGCGCACCGACGACGGCGTACGGGGTTTCGCCGTACCGATGGACACGCCCGGCGTCACGGCCCGGGAGATCCGTCGCAAGATGTCGCTGCGCGCGTCGGTGACCGGCGAGATCGTGCTCGACGACGTCCGGCTCCCGGCCGACGCCCAACTGCCCGAGGCGGTCGGGCTCAAGGCGCCGCTGAGCTGCCTCACCGAGGCCCGCTACGGCATCGTCTGGGGCGCGGTCGGCGCGGCCCGCGACTGCCTGGAAACCACACTGGCGTACGCGACCACCCGCACCCAGTTCGGTCGCCCGCTGGCCGGCTTCCAGCTCACCCAGGCGAAGCTCGCCGACATGGCTGTCGAGTTGGTGAAGGGGCAGCTGCTCGCGCTGCACCTGGGCCGGCTCGCCGACGCCCGCCGGCTGCGGCCCGAGCAGGTGAGCGTGGGCAAACTGAACAACGTGCGGGAGGCGCTGGCCGTCGCCCGGCAGTGCCGCACCATCCTCGGCGCCAACGGCGTCTCCGGCGAGTACCCGGTGATGCGGCACGCCAACAACCTGGAGAGCGTGCTGACCTACGAGGGCACCTCCGAAATCCACCAACTGGTCATCGGGCAGCGGCTCACCGGGCTCTCCGCATTCGCCTGACCTGCTCGTTTGTCGCTTCCTGGCGCTCGCCGCGCGGCTGTCGTATCGGGGCCGTACCGTCATTGACAGACGACGTGTCTGACGAGGACGGTGAGCGTGATGGCCCGCGACGCTGGCAGCAACGAGCCCACGAGGGAGTTCCCCGGTTACCCGACCGGCGACGATCTCAAGGCGCGGTCGACCGCGACACCCGAGTGGGCCGCGGATACACCCGGCGACCCCGTCGGGCCTGCGGGTCCCGGTGGGCCTACTGGTCCCGGTGGCCCTGGCGGCCCCGGTGGGCCCGGTGGTCCGACGGGCGGTGGCGATGGCCCCGCCGGTGGTGGTGGCGGTGGGGCGGCCCGAGGTCTGCTCCTGCTGCTCGGCGCCGCCGCGCTGGCCGTGGTCGTGCTGCTCGGCATTCAGGCGACCGGCATCCTGCCGGAGTTCCGCAACCCGTTCGCCAAGGAGCAGACCGACCGCAGTCAGCCACCGCTGCTGAAGTCGATCCAGGACCTCAGCCGCTACGTGGCCGCCGAAGGCAACTTCCAGGTCGTTGTCGACACGCAGAACGACAGGCGCAACGTTCCGGACTTCCTGCTCAACGAGCGCACCCTGTTCGTCGGTGCCGGCAGCGTCGAGGCGTACGTCGACTTCACCAAGATCGCTGAGGGTGCCGTCGTCCAGTCCGCCGACGGCAAGTCCGTCGAGATCAAGCTGCCCGCGCCGCAGCTCGGCGAGACCAACCTCGACATGGAGAAGAGCTACGTCTTCGCCGAGGAGCGCGGTCTGCTCAACCGACTCGGTGACCTGGTGGGCAACGACCCCAACCGGCAGCAGCAGGTCTACCAGCTCGCCGAGGACCGGATCACGGCCGCCGCCCGGGACAGCGGGCTCTCCGCCCGAGCCGAGGAGAACACCCGCAAGATGCTGGAGGGGCTGCTCCGCTCCCTCGGGTACCAACAGATCACCGTCACCTACATAGCCCCCTGACCTACCCCACCCCTGGTACGCCGAAGCGCCCGCCCCGACTGTCCTTGAGTTCCAGGGATCGTCGCAACACGGTGGGCTAGTTCTGGGCTGACGCCAGGAGTTTAGACAGGCACTCGGTTGGGCTCTCCCAGCCGAGTGCCTTCCTGGGGCGGGCGTTTAGTTCGGCAGCG